>VFZY01000035.1 GCA_016870915.1 Acidobacteriota bacterium
GCTCCCCATCCCCCTGCCCGGTAGGCTGCAAGCCAGTTGTAGATGCAGGCCCGGGCAAAACCCAGTGCCTGGATCACCACCTCTGGACTCTCGCCCGCTTGCACTCGCTCGACGGCGCGGATGCGGATCTCTTCCAAGGTCTTGTGATCAAGAGATCGGGCATCTCGCTTGGGCATGATCCATTTTACCAGATGTCTACCTACTTATGCACTCATTAATAACAAGCTTGGCTAGGGGACTTGTTATGCGAAGTCAACCAACTAAGGGCATCAATCAATTCGAAGGCTTGGTGAAGCAGTATGACCGCCGGGGCGTGGAGGATTTTTGCAAGGACTGGCTGGCGAAGTGCCGTGCTGACGGGGTGACTCCTGACTTCAGGATGGCGAAGACCGTGGTTTCGGGCCTTCGACGCAAGCGGTGGTTTCCCTTGCTCAGGCAAACGGCGCTTGAGATTTTGGAACTGGGCCAGCGGGATCCGTACATCGAGCGGATGCTGGCGCAGGCGTTGATCGAGGAGAAGTTGTATGCCGAGGCTGCCGGTCTGCTTTCTTGTCTCACGGCGGGAGAACAAGGTCATGAAGCGCATGGGTTGACGGGGCGGATTCTGAAGCAGATCTTTCTCGACGGCAAGGACGAAGAGGAACGGGCGCGGACCTACCGGTTGGCAATGCGCCACTATGAGTTGGGGATGAGGAAGTCTCCGCCGCGTGACCTCACGACAGCGAACTGGTTCGAGATTAACCGTGTGGCCCTGTCGGCCCGCGCCGAGCGCGAAGGCCTGGTGCGGCGCGATGAGATCCCGTGGAGGGATTGGGCCCGGAAGATTCTCGACGAACAGCGGCCCATAGACAACCCCTGGAGCCTCGCCACACAGTTAGAGGCTGCCGTTGCCCTGGGCAAGAGTGACCTTGTGAAGAACCTGGCGGAACGGTATACCAAACACAAAGGCACCGATGCCTTCGAACTTGGTTCCACAGCGCGGCAGTTGATCGAGGTCTGGCAAGCCGAAAAGAATCAACTGGCGATGGCCGCAGCCTGCAAGTTGAACGAGCGGGCGCTCAAGCTGGGGCAAGGCAGTCTGATGACTCTCTCCGCCAGGGGACTGGCTACCGGGAAATACGAAGCCCGGTACTCAGACGCCCGCCTGTTCCAAATCGATTGGCTGAGGTTGGGCCTGGAGCGCGCCAAAGGGGTGGCTCGGATTGAGCAGCGCCAGCAGGGCCAGGGAACTGGCTTCCTTGTGAATACGGCGGACTTTTTCCCGGGCCGGAAAGGCAAGCTGCTACTGACCAACGCCCACGTGATCCCGAAGGACGGCATTCGTCCCCCGGAGGCGTGCACGGCGCACTTCATGGCGCTTGGCGTGACGGTGCCGCTCACGCGCGTGGTTGCTACCTCCCACCAAGAGGAACTGGACTACTCCTTCATCGAAATGGCGTCCGACGTGGGGACCGATCCGCTGCCGCTCTCCAAGAGGGCGTTGGGCGGGAGCGGCCATGTCAACGTCTACATCATTGGCCACCCGGCGGGCCGGTCACAGGAGATCGCGCTGAACGACAACCTGTTGATCGCGAGTGACGGCAGGTTGCTCCACTACCGGACCCCAACCGAGGGGGGCAGTTCGGGCAGCCCGGTTTTCGATGAGAACGAATGGGAAGTGGTGGGGTTGCACCACGCGGGAGACGCTGAGCCGAAGCCCGGCGTGCTTGCGAACGAAGGGATCGCGATTCCGGCGATTCGCAAGGACCTGAAACGCCGGAGCAAGCCACAGCGCGCCAAGCGGGCTCGTGCGGCAGTACAATGACGCCAGGTCCCCCATGCAACCACTTGCGCTGGCCGTCTTCTGCGCCGCGATAGCTTCCGCGGCCCCGCTCACCCTGCGGCAAACGGGCTTTACCGCCGGCGCCGATGGCCGTCCGGCCGGATGGACGGTGTGGAGTGCGCGGCCCGACACCATGCCTCGCACCTTCGTGGACCGGGCCCGGTCGCGAACCGGCGTGGGCTCCCTGGGTATCTCCGGGAACAGCAACGCAGCCGCGCACGGCGGCTGGGAGCACAGCGTTTCCGGCGTGAAGCCAAATGGCTGGTATCGCGTCACGGCGCACTACCGGGCCGAGGGCGTGGCGAGCGAAGCGTGGCAGATTGTGGCTCGGGTGGATTGGCGCGATACGGCAGGCAAACGCGCGGGCCAGCCGGAATATGTCCATCGCGCCCGCCGTGAAGGCGCCTGGACTCGGGTGACGGCCGACATTCCGGCGCCCGGCAACGCATCTTCCGCCGTGGTGCAGCTTTATCTTTCGAACGCGCCGCTGGGCACAGTGTGGTGGGACGAAATCTCGCTGGAAGAGATTCCCGACCCAGGCCCCCGCAAGGTGACCGTGGCTTCGGTGAACCTGCGGCCGCGCAACACGAAGTCCTCCATGGAGAGCGTGGGGCAGTTTCTTGAAGCGATTGAAGCCAGTGTGAAGGGCAAGACCGACATCATCCTGCTGCCCGAAGGCATCACGGTGGTTGGCACACCGTCCACCTACGAACAGGTGGCGGAGCCCATTCCCGGGCCCACCACGGAGCGTTTGGCGGCACTGGCCCGGGCGCGCAACTCCTATGTCGCGGCCGGCATCTACGAGCGCGAAGGCGCCACGGTCTACAACACCAGCGTGCTCATCGACCGGCGCGGCGAACTTGCAGGCAAGTACCGCAAGGTTTATCTTCCGCGGGAGGAAGTGGAGCGCGGACTGACCCCCGGCAACGACTATCCGGTCTTCCGGACGGACTTCGGCACCGTGGGCATGATGATCTGCTACGACGTCTTCTTCGCTGACCCCGCACGCGCGCTGGCGACCCGCGGCGCCGAGATCATTCTGATGCCCATCTGGGGCGGCAACGAGACGCTGGGGAAGGCAAGGGCGATTGAGAACGGAGTCTTTCTGGCCGCGTCGGGCTACGATTACCCGACCTATGTGATGGACCCGGATGGAGAGATTCTGTCACAAGCCACCCAGCGCGGGTCGGCTGCGATCTCGACGGTGGATCTGAACCGGCGCTATGCGCATCCACACCTGGGGGACATGCACTCACGGCGCATGAAAGAGCTGCGGCTGGACATCGCGCCGGCGCTCCCCGGGCTTGAGCAGTAGAAGCGCCCCTTACTCCCGGTCGTCCAACTCGATGAGCGCCGCGGCCAGCAGCGGGACCATCAGTTCGTGGTGCCCGGTGATGGCGTGACCTTCGCCGCCCGCGTTGGCGTGCGGCCGCGACACGACGTTGGCGCGCGGACGGTAGTGCTGCAGAAAATCGAAGTTCACGGTGGTGAACTCGCGCAGCGGAACGCCCACGTTGCGCACCACGGAGACAGCTTTCAGAAACACCTCCGGCAGCACGACGGCGGACCCCAGATTGATGTAGACCCCGCCCTGATGCAGGGCGGCCACAAGGGAGCAGAACAAGCGGAAGTCGTGATGCGTGGCGGCTCCAATGGCGGCGCCGTCGGCTTGGGGGAACGTGTGGGGCGTGTCCGTGCCCATGGCCACGTGCACGGTGACCGGAACCCGGGCCTCGTAGGCCTGATGGAGCAGGCTGAAGGGGGCAAACTCCGGCACCGCGATCTCATGCAGTCGCGCGCCCAGCGATTCACCGATGCCGCAGCCCCGCGCGGCGCCCGCGGCGATGGCCTGATTCATTTCGCGGCCGGTCTCTTCGGCGGAGCCGAAGCGGCCATCGGGCAGCACGGACTCGACATCCTCACTGGTGCAGCCGGCGATGGCGATCTCAAAATCGTGGATTGAGGTGGAACCATTCATGGCGAACGCGGTGGCATAGCCGCGGCGCATCAGATGGAGCAGCGTGGGCGCCAGACCGCACTTCACGACGTGGCCGCCCATGCCCCAGATGATCGGCTTGTCCTGATCGCGGGCGCGGCGAAGAGCGGCGAGAACGGCGCGAAAAGAGTCCGCGGCGAGGATGCCGGGCAATCCTTCGATGAGCGCGGCGAGGCCCGATCCCTTGCGGTAAACGCGGGCCATGTGCTCAATGCGGACCTTCCCGCCGCGGTCGCGAATGGGGATTGTGTTCAGGCCGCTCAAGTCGAACGGCTGCTGCTGGTAGATGCTCATGCGGATTCCTTCATCGCAGGATTTTCTCCAGCGCGCGCGCGGTATAGCTGCGGCGGCTGCGCAGGATCTGTTCCGGCGTGCCGGCGGCGACGATCTGGCCGCCTTTCTCGCCACCTTCGGGGCCAAGGTCCAGGATCCAGTCGGCGGACTTGATCACATCCAGGTGATGCTCAATGACCAGCACGGTGTTCCCCAGGTCCACCAGTTTCTGAACCACTTCCAGGAGCCGGCGGACATCCTCGAAATGCAGGCCGGTGGTGGGTTCATCCAGAATGTAGAGCGTGCGGCCGGTCTGCCGCTTGCTGAGTTCACGCGCCAGCTTGATGCGCTGGGCCTCCCCGCCGGAGAGCGTGGTGGAGGACTGCCCCAGGTGGATATAGCCAAGGCCGACGTCCACCAGGGTTGCCAGTTTCGGCTTGATCTGCGGGATGTTCTCAAGCACCGCCAGGGCATCTTCCACCGTGGCCCCCAGAATGTCGGCGATGGAGTGGCCCTTGTACTTCACCTGCAGGGTTTCCGAGTTGTACCTCTTGCCGCGGCAGACGTCGCAGGTGACATAGACGTCGGGCAGGAAGTTCATCTCAATGTGCTTGAGCCCGTCGCCCTGGCAGGCTTCGCAGCGTCCACCCTTGACGTTGAAGCTGAAGCGGCCGGCCTTGTAGCCCCGTTCGCGGGACTCGGGCAGCATGGCAAAGAGATCGCGGATGGGTGTGAAGAGCCCGGTGTAGGTGGCAGGGTTGGAGCGCGGCGTGCGCCCAATGGCGGACTGGTCGATCTCGATCACCTTGTCGATCTGGTCCTGTCCCTCAATCTCGCGGTGGGCGCCGGGCGCGGCCTTCGAGCCCCAGACGCGCTGGGCGAGCGAGCGGTAGAGAATATCGTTCACCAGCGTCGATTTACCGCTGCCTGAAACGCCGGTGATGACGGTCAGAGTGCCGAGGGGAAACTCGGCATCGACATTCTTCAAATTGTGTTCGGTGGCGCCGCGCACGATGATGCTGGCGCCGTTGCCCGGGCGGCGGCGTGCGGGCGTAGCGATGACGCGGGATCCGGCCAGATACTGGCCCGTGAGCGAGGCCTGGGTGCGGGCGACATCGCGGGGTGTGCCTTGGGCCACCACCTCGCCGCCCAGGCGCCCGGCGGCGGGGCCCAGATCGATGACGTAGTCGGCGCGCTCGATGGTGTCGCAATCGTGCTCGACGACCACGACAGTGTTGCCCAGATCCCTCAGCTTGAAGAGGGTATCGAGCAGACGGTCATTGTCGCGCGGATGCAGGCCGATGGAGGGTTCATCCAGCACGTAAAGAACGCCGCGCAGGCGGGATCCGATCTGGGTGGCCAGCCGGATGCGCTGCGCCTCGCCGCCGGAGATGGTGGAGGCGGAACGGCCCAGATTGAGGTAATCGAGCCCGACGGCCTGCAGAAATTCAAGGCGCTGCTCCACTTCACTGACGATGCGGCCGGCCACTTGAAACTCGCGTTCATTGAGGCTCCAGCCCTGCACCGTGGTGAGGGCGCGGGAGACGGGTTGCTTGACCAGTTCACTGATCGTCATGCCCTTCACTCGAACGGCGCGGCTCGATTCCTGAAGACGGTCGCCGGCGCAGGCGGGGCAGGGCGTGGCGGACATGAATTGGCCGAACCACTCCTTGTGGTTGTCGGAGCAGTCCTCGTAGACCTTGTCGAAAGCCTTGAGCAGGCCGCGGAAGGAGCCCTGGCCGTACAGCAGCGCCTGCTGCTGCCTGGGCTGCAACTTCTGCCACGGCTTACCGATGTCGATGTTCAGGCGGTAGCCCGCATCGGCCACCAGCTGGCCCACCCAGTTGGAACTGGTGAAGAGGCCCAGGGCGCCATCGTGCAGGGGCTTGGAGGGATCGGAGATGATCTTATCGGGATCGAAGGACCACTTGTTTCCCAGGCCGGCGCATTCCGGGCAGGCGCCATAGGGGCTATTGAAAGAGAATGACCGCGGCTCAATCACCGGAACGCTCGCGCCGCAATCCGGGCACGCCAGCTTCTGCGAGTAGAGCTTCTCTTCGCCGTCCACCACGGCCACCACCACCAGGCCATCGGCCAGTTTCACCGCGGTTTCCACGGACGCTTCCAGCCGCTTCTCGATGCCGGGCTTCAGGAGAAGCCGGTCCACCACGATTTCGATGGTGTGGTTGCGCCGCTTGTCCAGCACGATGCCGTCCTCGTCAAGTGCATGCATTTCGCCGTCGATACGCGCCTTGACAAAGCCCTGCCTGGCCAACTTTTCAAGTTCCTTCTTGAACTCGCCCTTGCGGCCACGCACGATGGGCGCCAGAATCATCACACGCTGATCCTGGCGGAGGGAGTAGATCTGATCGAGAATCTGCGCGGTGGTCTGGCGGCTGATCTCCGTGCCGCACTGCGCGCAATGGGGCACGCCAATGGCTGAATAGAGCAGCCGCAGGTAGTCGTAGATCTCCGTGATGGTGCCAACGGTGGAGCGGGGGCTGCGGCTGGTGGTCTTCTGCTCGATGGAGATGGCGGGGCTGAGGCCGTCGATGGAGTCGACATCGGGCCGCTCCATCTGGTCAAGGAACTGGCGGGCGTAGGGCGAGAGCGTTTCAACGTACCGGCGCTGGCCTTCGGCGTAGATGGTGTCAAAAGCCAGGGAGGACTTGCCCGATCCGCTCAGGCCGGTGATCACCGTGAAGGTGTTGCGCGGGATTTCAACGTCAATATTGCGAAGATTGTGCTGCCGTGCGCCGTGCACGGTGATTCGTTCGAGCATCCGGTGATGACCGCCGTCCGGGGGAAACTCCATTCTCCCATGGACCCCGCCGCCACCGCCCCATGGCCAGCAGGATCGCGATGCCGGCGGCCGCCAGGGCCACCGTTCCGGGTTCAGGCACCTCATGCCGGATGAGGGGGTTGACGGCTTCCAGGATCAGACTGGTTCCCGTGTAGACGGTCCGCCAGGTGAACGACTCCAGATCGGGCAGGATGATGGTGGAAAACGTGCCGTGGCGGCCGGCGAAGGTCATCAGGACGAAGGCTCGCCCGTGGGTCAGAGTGCCGGGGTCGAACCCGGGGTCGAGTAAGACGTGCAGGGCCCCGTCGAGATATGCCGTGCCAAGAATGTCGAGCGTGTCGTAAGTCAACCCGCGCGTGAAGCCCGCGATGGCCAGCAGCAGGCGGCCGGCCAGCCGGGCATCGCCGGTGACGGTGTGACCGCCGCCAGCGCCAAGGGTGCCGACGCGTCCCACATTCAGATGGCCAGCGGTTGTGCCAGACCCACGATAGTGCCCGCCTTCCACGGTTACGTTGGCACGCAGGGTGCCGTTCACCACAGTTTCACCGGCAAGCTGGATGAACTCATCGGCTTGCAGCACGCCCGTGCGCGAGATCCAGATTTCGCCGCCATCCAGCGTGATGAGGCCCGCGGCGTCCAGCCGGCTGGCCCCCTCGACGCGGAGCGTGGCGTCGAGCAGCCGGAGCGGCCCGGTGGTGAGCCCCGCGCCGGCTTCCAGATAGAGCCCGCCGCGTTCCATCCCGGCGAGCGCGCCGAGGGACTGGGAGACACCATCGTGAGTGAACAGGGCGCCGGGCCCCTTCAAGCGCACGCGTGCATCCTTCATCAGGGCGATGGGTGTGCCCGCCGCAAACATAAGGGTGGAGTTATCGGCCACTTCGTAGTCGCCGCCTGTGAGGGTGCCGGTTGCGGCATCGAAGTTGCGCCATTGGGCGGCGCTAGCGATGGTGAGCGAACTGCCCTCGGAAGTGGAGAGAATGCCGGTGTTCAGAAACCATCCGCCGGTATTCGTGATCGCGATTCCGGCGCCTTCCGCATGCAGCCATCCGGCGTTCGTCAATTCGGAGAACTCACGCATCTCGGCGGAGCCCGAGGCCAGAACGGCCAGCCGGATGCGTTCCGAACCGGTCTCGCCGCGGATGACTGCGTTGGAGAGCACTACGGTGGCGCCCTCCAGGGAGTGCATGGCTGAGCCCGCGAACTCGACGACGCCTGAATCGACGCGGATGAGGCCCAGGGTGGCGAATCTCGCTTCAGGCAGATCCGCGGCGAACCGCAGCGTGCCGCCCACGTTGATAAATCCGTCTCCTTCCGCGGTGCCCCCGCCAGCACCGAAATTGCGCAGTTCCACCACGCCGCCGGGGGCTGCCGTCAAGGTGTCCGTATTGAAGAAGCTGCCTCCGCCGGAGCCATCCACCACCAGCGTGCCGCCGGCCGCGGCGCCCATGAGGAATCCGTTGAAGATCACAGCCGCAGGCCCGGCTTCCAGCCGGAGCACGCCGTTTTCCGCCACCGCGTGACCGGCATTGGTGAACGCCGTTCGAACAACGCCGTTGCCGGTGAGGATGCCGCTGTTCTGAACGAAGCCCGTGCCCTCAATGACGGCACCCGGGCCATCCATGACAAGGGAGGATGCGTTGGGCGATTCGATCACCAGCGTGCCTGCGCCCGAGGCCTCAATGCGGCCACCCGTGAGATACGCCTGGGTGCTCAGGGAGAGGTAAGCGTTCGAGGCGCTGGTGTCGAAGGCGAGAGTGCCGCCGGCGAGCATGTGAAGCTCGCCGCCGGCGTTGACCATACCTGCAGCGGGATTCTCCGCGTGATTGGCGGTGCTGAGTTCCAGCCGTCCGCCGGAGCCGATCTCGGCGGCGGCCGCCGAGCCGATGGTCAGCTGGTCAGTACGCGTGGTGGTGGTTAAGATGGGCCGTCCCGCGAGCACCAGGGCGTGGAAGTTCCCGTGCGGGCCATTCATCGGGACACCGGCGGACCACAGCGCCTGGGAATTCCAGTCGCCGGAGCCGCCGATCCACTCCGTAATCGATACCGGGGAGGCAGCCAGCCGACTGCCCCAGGCGAAGGTCAGGACGAACCCTAACCACACCCTCCGCGGCGCGTACCGGGCGCGCAGCATTCAAATTTCCTCAAATATTCCGGGCTATTTCCAGTGATACTACGATGGCCGCCCATAAATCAAGCGCTGTCAGGAAATGAAAACACATCAGGGAGTGAGGCGAAAGTTCCAGAAAATTACGTGAATAAAGTACTATCGACCCGAAAAACAGTTGCGGGCCCTTGTTGAACGAATCGGCAGGGGCCGCGGCGTGCGGATTGTTCTCTCACGTCGCTTCTACAGCTTTCCCGGAAAATCGGTTCGTAGAACGCGCAACGAGGTTTGGACCGTGGGACGCCGAAGGTCCTCCTCATGAACCATATCCGAGATGCGAGTGACCTGTTGATGGCCAACAGCCGTTCAACGGGCGTTTCCCGAGTGTGACCGGTACATTCATGGACCGCTCGGGCTCATGTCCTGCTCGTATGAGGAACCGCGCAAGACGGACTCGCCCCGGCTCTAAGTTGATTATTTGGAGCCGCGCCGGAGCGGCCTTTGCCGGCTGGCAACCCCTTCACGCGGCATGTCGAGCGCTCAAGGCGGATCGCGGCATCGTTGCGACTCACCGGCAGCGCGGCCGAGGCTGGTCCAATGTCACTGCCAACGCCCGGCGCGCGCGAACCGCGAGCGTGCCTTGAGTATGCGGCTGCGCTGGGCTAGTTCAGGACCGGCTCACAGCCGTTCACTGGGAGCCTCACCCAGCATGACGGTGACCTTCATGGACCGCCCGCCCCGGAAAATGGTGAGTTCCACCGTGTCGCCGGCGCGCTTCCGGTAGATCGACCGGATCACCGCGTCGCTGCGATCGCAGGGCTTACCGTCGATGGCTGTGATGAGGTCGCCGCCGATGCCCACCGGGGTGTTGCCGATGATGACTTCGCGCCGGGCGCCGCGGATGCCAGCGGATTCGGCGGCGGAACCGGGTACGATGTCCTGCACCAGCAGACCGCCTTCACGCGGCATGTCGAGCGCCTCGGCGACATCGCCGAAGATGTGCAGCGTGGTCACGCCCAGACGGGGCCGGGCGTACTTCTTGCCGCGGATGAAATCCTCCATCATGCTCTTGGCGCGGTTGATGGGCATGGCGAACCCGATGCCGATGTTCCCGCCAGGCCCATAAATCGCGGTGTTGATGCCGATGACGCTGCCCTGCGAATCGAGCAGCGGGCCGCCGCTATTGCCCGGGTTGATGGCTGCGTCGGTCTGGATCATGCCTTCCAGCTCACGCCCGTCCTGATCTCGGATGTTGCGACCCAGCGAACTGACAATCCCCGTGGTGAGCGTGCCTTCCAGGCCGAACGGATTGCCAATGGCGAGCACCTTCTGGCCCACCTGGATATTGTCGGATTCGCCCAAGCGCAGGAAACTGATGGCGCCCTTGGGTTGAATCTGGATGAGGGCCAGGTCATTGTTGGGGTCGCGGTCGAGCAGCTTGGCCTTGTACCGGGAGCGGTCCGGCAGGGTCACCGTGATCTCGGGCGCGTTGCCTGAGACCACGTGGTTGTTGGTAAGGATGTAGCCTTTTTCGTCGATGATGAAGCCGGAGCCGGAGTTGCTGGCCGGGTAGACCTCAAGGAACCAGTTGCGCCGGTAGACGGTGCTCGAAATGTTCACCGTGGCGGCGTGAGCCCGCTTGTAGATGTCGATGTTGTTGAGTTCGTCGTTGCTTAAGCCGGCCGAACGGGCGACATCGGGTCCGGTCCAGCCCGCGCTTCCGCCAGTGGCGGTGGCGCTCAGCAACTGCCGAGGGTTCCAGCCGGCGCGGCCGGTGAAGTACACGAAGCCGCCCACCAGCAGGGCGGCGAGGATCAACGTTCTGGCTTTCATGCGGCGATTCTCCGTAGCGAGCCGAGAACGGCCCGTGTCTGCTCAAGCGTGCTCTCCACGGTGGTGGAGTTATCAATGACGTAGTCGGCCAAGGCGCACTTGGCGGCGGCGGACCACTGGCCAGCCATGCGAGCCTGGGCCTGCCCGGCCGTCATCCGGTCGCGGGCGACGGCGCGCTCCACCTGTTGGTGCGCGGCGCACACCACCACCACCACCCGGTCGAAGTTCCGGTGGTTGCCCGATTCAATCAAGAGCGCGGCTTCCACAATCGCAATCTTATCAGGGTGAAGCCGGGCGGTTTCGGCCAGCCAGGCCTCCTCTAAGTGAAAGACGGCGGGATGCACCAACTTGTTCAGCCGTTCCAGCCTTTCCGGCCGTCCAAACACCTCAGCCGCCAGGCGGCTTCGTACTATGTCTCCATTGTCATCCAAAATCCCCCGGCCGAATTCGGCCACGACGGGTGCGTAGGCTTCACCACCCCGGGCGATTGCCTGGTGTCCCAACTGGTCCGCTTTTGCCAGGTGGCAGCCCTGTGAAACCAGATACTCCCCCACCATACTCTTACCGGATGCCAAGCCTCCGGTTAAGCCCACCCGAAGCATTCAGACTCCGGCGCGGCGTTCCGCCGCGGCCACCGTGTTCACCATCAGCATGGCAATGGTCAGCGGACCGACGCCCCCGGGCACCGGCGTGTAGGCGCCGGCCAGCCGCGCCGCATCGCCGGGGTGGACGTCGCCCACCGTGGCGCGGCCTGTCCGCCGGAAGTTCTCAAGCCGGGCGGCATCGTGCGCCAACAGGCGTTCCGCCAGATCCGCATTGGTAACCTGATTGATTCCCACGTCGATTACGGTTGCCCCGGGTTGTATGAACTCTTCCGTGACAAACCCCGGCCGGCCGATAGCGGCCACCAGGATGGATGCCCGGCGGCACACCTCGGGAAGGTTGGACGTGCGAGAGTGGCAAATGGTCACGGTGGCGTGCTCGTGCAGCAGCAGCATGGCCTGCGGCTTACCCACGATGTCGCTTCGGCCGATGATCACCGCTTCCTGGCCCGCCATGGGAATGCCGTCGCGGCGGAGCAATTCAATCACACCGGCTGGAGTGCAAGGGCGCGGCCCCGGCTGATTGGCCACCAGCAGGCCGGTATTGCAGGGGTGGAAGCCGTCGACATCCTTTTCGGGCGCGATGGCAAGCAGCACCTGTCCCGCATCCACATGGCGAGGCAAAGGCATCTGCACCAGGATCCCGTCGATATCGGGCCGGCGGTTGAGCGTTTGGACAACATCCAGCAGTTCCCCGGTGGTGATGGAAGCGGGCGGTGTGAGCTTTTCGGACCGGATTCCAAGCTCCTCACAGGCCTTTTCCTTGTTCCTTACGTAGATGGCGGAGGCGGGGTCATCACCCACAAGAACTACGGCAAGCGCCGGCGGGTGTTTGGCGGCGCGTAAGCGGGCGATTCGGGGCAGCAGTTCCAGGCGGACCTCGCTGCCGGTTTTCCTTCCATCGAGAATTCGGGCTGGCATGAAACTGGGGTGTCTAGGCGGCGCGCCGCCGCAGATGATATGAGATGGCTCCCACGGCAGCCAGGGCGGCGGTGGCGCCCACGATGACCGGCTTGAACCACACACCCACGGCCGTGGTGACGGCGGCGAGACTGACAAACATCAGTGGGATGAGCGGATAGGCAAAACTCACCACGGCGAGCCTCTGCCACCCCGGCCGTTGGCGGAACTTGAAAATCGACGCGACGGCCATGGCAGCGAAGAACCCCAACGTGACCCCGATGAAGAGAACCAGGTCAGGGAACGGCGTGAGGGTCATGACGATGGAGCAGGCACCCTGGCAGAGAATGGCGGCGGCCGGCGTGCGCCACTTGGGGTGGACGCTGCCCGCCCAGCGGAAGAAGGCACCGTTGCGCGCCATGGCGTAGTAGACTCGCGGGCCGACAATCACCATGGCGTTCACGGTGGAAACCAGGGAGAGAGCCATCAGCGCGCTGAACACGCCGCCGATGCCGGAACCAAACAGGTTGGATGCCGCGAGCGATCCGATGGCAATGACGCCTTTCATCTGC
Source organism: Acidobacteriota bacterium (assembly GCA_016870915.1). Classification (GTDB taxonomy): domain Bacteria; phylum Acidobacteriota; class Terriglobia; order Bryobacterales; family Bryobacteraceae; genus VFZY01. The sequence continues at coordinate 12,906 of VFZY01000035.1, forward strand.
TCCATGGGGGCGGCGTAAAGGAACACAAAGTTGAGCAGGACGTAGAGGGTGGCAACCAGGATGGTGCCGCAGGTGAGAGCCAGGGGGAGTGTTCGCTTGGGGTCCTTGATCTCCTCGGCAACATAGGTGGCGGCGTTCCAGCCGCTGTAACTGGTGTAGATGAAGAACAGACTGATGGCGAACTGCGCCGCCAACGGGAACGGCGAAGTGCGCACGGCGGGCTGCGAGAAGTGCGCCCAGTTGCCGGCCCCGGCCAGGAATCCGAAGACGATGAACGAAGCGATGACGGCGATCTTGATGGCTGTCAGGGCATTCTGCACGCGCGACGCCGGACGCAGCCCCACCAGGTTGAGCACGGTGAGGGCCGCCACCAGCGCGGACGCCGCCGCCTGCGCGCCGCCAATCTTGATCTGGAACCAGGCGGGTCCCAGCGTGAGCAGCGTGTTCGATTGCTTGAGAGCGGGGTTGAAGTATCCCAGGTAATCGCTGAAGGCGAGTGCGGAGGCGGCAATGGGGCCGGAGAAACCGGCGACAAACGACACCCACCCTACCATGAATCCCCAGGCGCCGCCGTAGGCTTCCGTGAGGTAGACGTACTCGCCGCCGGAGGAGGGGAAGTTGATGCCAAGCTCCGAATAGACGAATGCGCCGGCCAGCGCGGCGACGGCACCCACGATCCAGATGCCAATGAAGAGGTTGACGTCGGCCAGATCGCCGGCCAGGAATCCACTGGTGGTGAAGATGCCGGTGCCCACCATGTTCGAGATGACGAGGGCGGCGGCGCTGCCCAAGCCCAACTGCCGTAAGAGGGCGGGTTTGCCGTCGTTCGAAGCGGCGGGGGCGGTCTTCACGGATGCCATGTTCAACCCATTGTACCCGCTGCGGCCGGCTCGAAAAGCGGCTTTTCCTTACGCGAGCAATCGTTCGAGCGGCGTTTCCCTGCCGATGACGAACAGTGTCTGGCCGCGGCGCGGGCGTGCGCTCAGGTGCATCATCAGCACGAACCCCGCCGCATGGGCTCGAATTTCGCGAGCCGGGGCGCCATGGTCCGAAAAATCGTGGAGGCGGCCGATGAGCGCGCCCGCTTCCACGCGTGCGCCTAGATCCACCACCGGTTCCCACACGCCATCGGCGGGGCAGGGGCGATAGTCGTCCAGATTCTCCGCGCTCACGATCACCGGCGGACCCGCGTCCTCCGCGCGCAGCCGGCGCACGGGCCCATCCACCAGCCCGTAGTGCCGAAGAACGTTCAGGGTTCCCTCATAGGCGTAACGCACGCCAACGGTGGAAGTGGTCTCGCCGCCGCCGAACTCGCTGCCGATGGTGATCTTGCCTTCCGCCTCGGCCTCGTCGGTGAGCAGACCGCTGGCCATGGTGCTGGCGTAGATCATGATAAACGGCGGATCGAACAGCGCCGCAACGCGGGCTGTTTCCTCGCGCTGCGCGCGGCTGGGAATCGGATGGAAAGAGGTAACGATGGGGAAAGCCCCCTCCTTGCCCCCGGAGTGGATGTCGATGACCACTCGCCCGCGCGGAAACACGAAGCGCTTCACGAAGTTCGAGATGCGATAACTGATGCTGCCACGCGGATTACCTGGGAAGGCCCGGTTCATGTTGACGCCATCCAAAGGAGATTCGCGTTGATTGGCCACGCAAGCGCTCTCGCTCAGACGCGGCATCAGCACCACGTGGCCCGACATTTCCGCCGGGTCCAGATCCGCGCACAGGCGCTTCACGCCGATCTGCCCTTCATACTCATTGCCGTGCGTGCCGCCGAAGATGAGGATGCCGTTTGGATTCGTCCCGCGATGGCCGTTGATCACCGTGAGTGGCACGAGTGAATAGCCCCAGGTGCCGTCCAGGTGGAACGCCACGTTGTAATGGTGCTTCCCGGGACGGTCCCAGTCAATGTGCGCGGGGTCGAAAATGGTTTCCGGCATGGCGGTTACTCCAGGCCCAACAGGGCGGTTGTCTCGCGCTGGAGCATCGCTTCCATCTTCTCCATGTTCAACCGCGGCAGCGCCGTGCCTTCCAGCATGTTGTTCAGGGCGCGCATGCCGGCAATGCTCGCATCCACGGTGGTGAACGGGTAATCGCTGCCGAACAGAAGCTTGTTCCAGACCCCATATTCCTGCACCAGCATCAGCGAATGGTAGAGCTGGAACGGACGGTAGTGCAGCGCGGAGACATCGGCGTAAAGGTTCGGGTGCTTTCGAATGGTGGCCACGCAGTCGCCCTCGTAAGGGTGGCCGAGATGCGCCAGGATCATGTAGACCTCCGGGAATCGCATGGCCACGCGATCGAGCAAACGCGGCAATGTGCAGTCCAGGGGCGCCTGGGAGATGAACGTCGTGCCGGTGTGCAGCAGCACCGGCAGTGCGTGCCGCGCGGCATAACTCCAAAGATCGTCGAGTTCAGCCGAGCCGGGGTCGAAGCCGGCATACATGGGCATGAGCTTGATGCCGCGCATGCGCAGGTTGCGGTGGCCCTCTTCCATCTCATCGCGCCAGCCGGGCTGTGTGGGATCCAGGCTCAGGAACGGGATGAGTTGGCCCGGGTGCTCATCCGCATAGGCGCGAATGGCATGGTCGGGCACCCAGAGTCCGGCGCGGCGCGCCTTGCCGCCAAAGACCACGGTTTTGTGGCAGGCGGTGGCGGAGGCGTGATACTCCTCCCAACGGACGGTGAGATCCACTTCCTGGTCGCCGCGGGCCCGGCGCGCCTGCGAACGGAAGTCGTCGCTGAAGTGTTCCGGATACCGCCAGAAGTGGCTGTGGACGTCGACGACCATGGCACTCATGTCTTTAGTTCAGCCAGGATTTCGCTGGCCACCTGGCGCGCGCGATCGACCTCGCCGCGCTCAAAGCTGATGGCGCCCACACGCGGGTGGCCGCCGCCGCCGTAGCGTTCGCAGATGGAGGCCAGGTTGTGTTTCAGGTCGCCCGTGGCCCACGGGTTGGACCCCACCGATACCTTGGTGCGGAAGCTGGCCAGCAGAACCGACACGGTGTACACCGACTGTGGGAACAGGTGATACGGAATGAACTTGTTGTAGCCGTCCAACCCTTCGTTCACCAGGTCGAAAAACAGCACGCCGTTGTCGCAGTGCGCCGTTCTACCAATCACTTCGATCGACCGCAAGTGGCGTTCGTGCAGCGGCTCATAGATCTCGCGCACTTCCGGCATGGCGATGATCTCATCCAGCGTATGATGGCGCATCCAGCCAATGATCTTCTGCACAATGCCGGAGCCCTTGGCGGCCTCAATCACCAGGGTCAGCTTCATGGCGGGCGCGGCCAGTCCCGTGGCTTCAGCGGCATCGCGATAGAGCGCGCCGTCGATCACATCGGCCCACTGAACGAGGTCGTCGAGATCGTTGGGCTGGTAGCCCCAGCGCTCACGGGTCATGGTGGCGATGTAGCGGGTGCAGGAGCGGTAGCCGGGGTCGAACATCTTCCGCCCGCTGACGTCGCGGGAATGATGTTCGGCGTCCTCCTGCGTGAGGAACGCACTCTGGTGATGATCGAACCACCAGGTGAGCTTGTCGTTGCTTGAGTACTTGAAATCGACGATGGCGTTCTCATCTCCGTCAAACAGCGAGTCCTCGAAGATCTGGGAGGCCTTGTGCGCCATTCCCGTATAGAGAAACTCCGCGCCGGGATGGACGTGGTCGCCGATGAAGCGGCTGAAGTAGGCCGCCGAAGCCGCGCCGTCGAAGCAGTGGTCGTGATAAAGAATGCGAACCCGCATGGGACCCCGAAAATGGAGCAGGAAAACCTCCTAGCTTGACGCAAAGCGGGGGTCCAGCGCAACTATACTGAAGAAACGTGTCTTCATCCTTGCGGCGTGCTGCCGTTATCCTATTCACGCTGGCCGCCGTCTATGTGGTGTACTTCCATGGGCTCAATGGTGTCGGGCTGCTGGGGCCGGATGAGCCGCGTTATGCGGCTATTGCGCGTGCCATGGAACTGAGCGGTGATTGGGTGACGCCGCGCCTGTGGGGGTCGCCTTGGTTTGAAAAGCCGGCGCTCACCTATTGGCTGGGTGCGGCGGGCAGCGCGCTGGGATTGCCGGGCGACGTGGCGCCGCGAGGCCCGGTGGCGGCCTTGAGCGTTGCGTTCCTTGGGTTCTTCTATTGGATGGCGCGGCGCGAGTTCGGGCCGGGGGCGGCGGCGTACGCGACCATTGTCCTGGGCACGTGCGCGGGCTGGCTTGCCTACTCCCGGATCGCGGTGACGGACCTTCCATTGGCCGTATTCACCAGCGCGTCGCTGCTGGCGGTTCTGCCGTGGATGCGCGGGGAAAGTGGCCGATGGGCGCTGATGGCGGGCGTCCTGCTGGGTGTTGCCGCGCTGGCCAAGGGACTTGTGCCGCTGGTGCTGGCGATTCCATTCCTTTGGGCCGTATGGGTGCGCCGCAAGGCGAGCCAGCCGGTGGCACGCGGCGTTGCCTGGTTCGCCTTGGCATTCGCTGCCGCCGCGGTGCCGTGGTTCGCGCTGGTGATCGCGCGCAACGGGAATGCCTTTGTGCAGGAGTTCTTCTGGAAGCACCACCTGGAGCGGTTCGCCAGCGGGTCCCTGCAGCACGGCCAGCCGTTCTGGTTCTACTTGCCGGTTTTGCTGGGCGGCCTGTTTCCGTGGAGCGTGCTGCTGCTTCTGTTGCCGGAATCGGGCTGGCACAAGGACGCGCGACGCAAGCTGCTGCTGATCTTCGTGCTGTTCGGATTCGTGTTCTTCTCGACCTCGGTGAACAAGCTGCCCGGTTATCTCTTGCCGCTGGTACCGGCCGTTGCACTGCTTGCGGGCCTCCGGTTGGCGGAGTTGCCTGTCGCGGGCCCGTTTCTGGCAGGGTCGGGGATGCTGGTGGGGCTGGCCCCGGTGGCGGCGCGCGTGTTGCCCAAGGCCATCGAAAGCGGCATCACCAAGTCAGCACTACCGGAACTCGATATCCGGTGGCTTCTGGGAGCGGTGTTTTTCGCCGGCGCAGTGACCTGGCTTGACCGGCATGGACGCCGCGGCGCGGCGGTGGCCCTGCTTGGCACCCTTACGGCCGCCGCTGTCTGGCTGGTGCAGCGCGAGGTGTTCCCGGTGCTCGAACAGAGGGTTTCCGCCCGGCAGGTCTGGAACACGTTCGAGGCAAAACGCGGCCAGCTCTGTATCGCCGGTATTCACCGGAACTTCCGCTACGGGCTGAACTACTATGCGGGCGAAGAGCTGCCCGACTGCACGGCCACGCCAAAGCCCTGGCGGATCGAGCAGTCCCCGGGAGCGGTTCCCCGGCTTGTGGAAGTCCCACGCTGAAGGGATCCCTGTTGCCACGCCTCCAAAGTGTGGTTTTCACCGCGGGCTGATACACTGGCGCTATGCGTTTCAGGATGTTTCTGCTCTCGCTGCTCACCGCCACAGTCGCCCTTGCCCAGGAAACCCGGTCCACCATCGTCGGCCGCGTCACCGACGCCTCGGGAGCCGTTGTCCTCGGCGCTGAAGTCCGCGCCACGAATGTCTCCACGGGCGTAGCCGCCGCCGCCAAAACCAACGAATCCGGCAACTTCACTCTCCCCTACCTCCTGCCAGGACCCTATAGGCTTCAAGCCTCGCTTCAGGGATTCAAGACCTTCGTTCGGGAAGGCATTGAACTCCGCACCAACGAGGCCGTGGAGGTCAATGTCTCTCTCGAAGTGGGCGCCACCAGCGAAACCGTGGAAGTGAAAGGTGAAACGCCGCTGCTGCAAACAGTGGATGCTTCGCTCGGCCAGGTGGTTGACCAGCGCCGCGTCCAGGAACTGCCCAGCTTCGGCTCCAGCCCCATGACGCTCGTCCAACTCGCCCCCGGTGTCATCAACTCCACCGACATGCGCCTGGCCAAGGCCGGCTCATTTTCCATCAACAAGAACAGCCAGTTCTCCACCGATGGCGCGGGCCAGTACAACAACGAATTCACGCTGGACGGCGTTGCGAACACCCAGGCCCAAGGCACATCCGGCCGGGTGGGCTTCATCCCTCCGCAAACCGCTGTTGGCGAATTCAAGGTGCAGACCGCCGCGTACGACGCCAGCGTGGGCCACACTATCGGGTCCCTGGTCAATGTCAGCACACGCAGCGGCACCAACACACTCCACGGCGAGCTTTACCACTGGCTGCGAAACTCCGCCTTCGATGCACCCAATATCTTTCAGAACCGGGCCGGCCAGAAGCTGCCCGTCTACCAGGACAACCGGTTCGGCGGCTGGGCGGGCGGACGCATCGTCCGCAATCGCACGTTCTGGTTCTACAACTACGAAAAGAATTCGTTCGGCGTCCCGCAGTCGTTCGTCAACACCGTACCTACCGCCGCCATGCGCCGCGGCGACCTCGGCGAACTCCGCCGCCTGGGCACCAACTATCAGGTCTACGATCCACTGTCCACCGCGCCTGCGGCAGCAGGAACCTTCTCGCGCATGCCGATTCCCAACAACCTGATCCCGCCCTCCCGCATCGATCCGGTGGCCCAGAAGATCCTGCCCTTCTGGCCCGAGCCGAACGCCGGCGGCACCGCGGAGGGGCGCCTGAATCACTTCCGCACCACCAAGGCGTTGGAGGACACCTGGGTCCATCTGATCCGCCTGGATCACAACTTCAACGAAAACCACCGAGCCTTTGTCCGCATGTCGACTGACTTCTGGAAGGAGGACAAGAACCGTGTCTTTACCACCGGGGCCAACGGCATCATCCTCAACCGCCAGAATCGCGGGCTCACCCTTGACGACGTCAAGGTCTTCAGCCCCACCTTTCTCATGAACGTCCGCTATGGCGTCACCTACGCGAACTTCACCGAGAAGACCATCCAGCAGGGCTTTGATCTGGCGAGCCTGGGGTTCTCGAGCCGCCTCACCGGCCTGGTGGACAGGGCGATCAGCCGCTTCCCAAACGTCGTCGTGGGGGCGTTCACGCAGCTTGGGAATTGGGAATCCGGCGACGGTGGCAATTACTCCACGGTTCATTCCAGCGGCGTGACCTTTACCAAGCTCGCCGGCGCCCACGCCATGCGCTTCGGCGCCGACTATCGCGTTTACCGCGAGAATCAGGGCCGCTATCCGCTGGATGTCGCGCCGCAGCTTTCTTTCGACACCACCTACACACGTGGACCGCTCAACACATCGGCCGCGCCCGCTCTGGGCGGCGAGCTGGCTTCATTCCTGCTGGGAGTGCCCGCCGGAGCCATGACCCGCACGGCTCGTCTGGCCGAACAGGACAAGTGGTTCGGAACATACATGCAGGACGACTGGAAGGTGACGCGCAAGCTGGTGATCAACTGGGGCATCCGCTATGAGTTGGAAACGCCCGTCACAGAACGCTACAACCGCTCCGTGGCCACGTTCGCCTTCGATCAGGCGAGCCCCATCGAAACCGCCGCCCGGAACAATTACACCCCGGCGATCGCAATCCCCGAACTGGCGCCAAGCGCGTTCCGCGTGCGCGGTGGCCTCATCTATGTGGGCCAGGGCGGCAACGGCCGCACGTACTGGCGTGGCGAGCGCAACAACATCATGCCGAGGCTCGGCATCGCCTATCAACTCGACAGGAAGACGGTGCTGCGCACCGGCTATGGCCTCTTCTTCGATACGCTGGGCGTCAACAAGACGGACTCCATCGCCACAGGATTCAGCCAGTCCACGCCAATTCAGGCTTCGCTTGACAACGGCCTCACCTATGTCGCCACCACGGCGAATCCCTTTCCCAACGGTCTGATCGAGCCTTCCGGGGCCGCCGGCGGCCTGGCCACCAACCTGGGCCAGGCCATCAGCTTCTTCGAGCCGCGGCGCAAGCAGAGCTACACGCAACGCTGGTCGTTCGGATTCCAGCGCGAACTGCCCATGCAGTGGCTGGGCGAAGCGATGTATGTCGCCAGCCGCGGCACCCGGATCGGCATTAATCAGAACATCAACAACACACCGGCCGAGTACCTAAGCCGGACCGGCACACGCGATCAGCGCACCATCGACTATCTGGGCGCCAACTCACGCAGCCCCTTCTCCGGCCTGCACCCAATCTACGGCCAGAACATCTCCCGTGCGAATCTGCTGCGGCCGTATCCGCAGTTCGGCGGGATCACTGTAAACGTGCCCAACGGATACTCCTGGTACCACTCGCTCCAAACGCGCCTGGAACGGCGCTTCGCCAAGGGCTATACCCTGATGTTGGCCTACACGTGGTCGAAAACGATGGAGGCGATTGAGTATCTGAACGCCGTTGACACCGTGCCCTACGAATCGATCTCTTCGTTCCACCGGCCCCATCGTTTCGTCGTCTCAGGCATCTGGGAACTCCCCTTTGGCCGGGGCCGCCACTTCGCCGCCACAGTGCCCCGCGCCTTGGACCTTCTGGTTGGAGGATGGCAATTGAACGGCGTCATGCAGCGCCAAACCGGGCCGCCGCTCAACTTCGGCGACATCTGGACCCTCTTCAGCGGAAACACCCGGGATATCGTCCTGCCCAAGTCGCAGCGCAGCCCCGAGCGCTGGTTCAACACCGCCGCCGGCTTCAACCGGAACAATGCGCAGCAACTCGCGTCGAACTACCGTGTCTCGCCGCTGCGCTTCCCGGGTATCCGAGGCGATGGCCAATCGCGGTGGGATCTGTCGGCCATCAAGAATTTCCGTGTCACGGAAGGCATCGGCATCCAATTCCGCGCGGAGTGCCTGAACGCCATGAATCATCCCAACCTGTTCACGCCGAACACCGCGCCGGCGAGCACTGCTTTCGGAACGATCACGGGACAGGACGTCCCGCGGTCCTGGCAGTTCGCCCTGCGCCTCACGTTCTGATCCCCGGCGCCCGTGAGTTCGCCGGACGCAAGCTTGGCAGGGTATGGGTCAGCGACGCGGCTCAGCCAATGACTGAGCCGCCGTGATCGATTTCTACAGCAACTTAGGCGTGCCCCAGTGCGTCCGGTACACCCGCTTCACCTGCGCGTTGGCAGCCGGGTCCGCGGGGATCGACTCCGTTTCCTGATCGAAGGTCACATTGTGGCCCGTGCGCGCCACGATGTTCGCCAGGTGGCAGTGGATGGCCGAGAGGTGGCCTTCCATGATGTCGGCCGGCGGAAGCTGGCGCGAACGGATACACTCAACGAACTTGCGCTGGTGAATGGCATCGTCGTCGCCGGCATCATCATGCTGGATCTGCTTGCCGTCCTTATCGAACACCTTGTAGCCCCAGCGGCGGTTGTACTGGCCGATGTGCACCATGCCTTCGGTGCCGTAGACGCCGACGCCGTTCTCAATGCCGTTCATGCCGTAGGGGTTCCAGATGCGCTGCTCCCAGATCATGCTCTTGCCGTCTTCGTAGTCGAAGTTGGCCAGCATGGTGTCGGGCGTTTGCTGGTCATCCTTGAAGAAAACCTTGCGGCCCGATCCACTGACACGCGTGGGGTAACTCACACCGAGCGCCCAGCGCGCAATGTCAATCTGGTGGGCACCGTCGTTGCCCGCGTCACCGGTGCCGAAATGCCAGTGCCAGTGCCATTTATAGTGGAAGCGGTTTTCGTTGAATGGAATCCACGGCGCGGGGCCCAGCCACGTTTCATAGTCGACGCCCGGCGGCACCGGGCCGTCTTCCTTGTGGCCGATGTCGTCGCGCAGCTGGATGTTCCAGGCCTTGGCCATCAGGACCCTGCCGATCTTGCCGGACTTGATGAGTTCGATCGCACGCACCGTGGATTCGCGGCTCCGCGATTGCGTGCCCACCTGCATCAGCCTGCCGTTGCGGCGCGCCGCGTCGATCATCAGGCGCCCTTCGCGGATGTTGTGTGAGCACGGCTTTTCGACATAGACGTCCTTGCCGGCATCGGCCGCCAGAATGGCGGCAGGCGCGTGCCAGTGATCGGGGGTGGTGACGACGACGGCGTCGATGCCCTTGTCTTCGAGCATGCGGCGCATATCGTTCGTCTCTGACGGTTTCGGGATGCCCAGCTTCAGCGCCACCGCCTGGGCCTTTTCCAGTGACGCCTTGTCGGCATCGCAGAGAGTTTTGACGTTCACGCCGGCGATCTTGCCGTAGCTGCCCAGCAAGTGCCGGCCGCGGCCGCCCACGCCGATGATGCCGACGTTCACCTGATCGCTGGCGGCTACCGCTTTCCGGCGCACCGCCGTGGCGGCCAGGGCCGCACCCATCATGAAGTATCTACGATTCATCTGCAGTTTCCTTTCTTGACGTTTACTTGAGGCCCTGTTCGAGATTCCGGATATGGTCGGCGGCGAGCCGGGCCACGGTCTCGCCGTCTGGCTTAAAGTCGAAAACTTCCACCGAGAGCCACCCCTGATAGTTGAGATCGCGGAGCGCTTGCAGCACGGGCATGAAAGGGAACTTCCCCGCGCCTGGGTATCTACCATCGAGCTCATTGAGGTGGACATGGCGGATCCGGCTGAAGTGGCGCCGGATCACATCCGGGAGCGGCGCCGTTTCGGCCGTCGTGTTGTGGGTGTCGAACATCGACTGCACGGCCGGGCTCTTCACTTGCTCCACAATGGCATTGGCCTCGGCCATCGTATTGATGACATTGCACAGATGCGGCGCGAGCGGTTCCAGCAGAATCGTCACGCCCCGCCGGTTGGCGTGGGGCGCCATTTTGATCAAAGCCTCGGTCACACGCTTGGCCGCGTCCGCCGGCGTGACGCCGTCGATCGCCTGCCGCTGCCTGGACGACCCCAACACCATTACCGGTGACGGACCGAGATCGGCGGCCAGATCGATGAGGCGCGCGAAATAGTCCAGCGTGCGTGCGCGCACGACGGCGTCTGGTGTCGTGAGATGCAGGCCCTTGGGCTCCTTGAGGAACGAATGAAGTCCGCAGAAATGCAGGCCATTCACTTTCATCTGTTGCTTCAGCGAACGGCGTTCCGCGGCGGTGAGTGCCGCGGGATCGCCACTGAGGTTTGACGGATCGATCTCCAGCCCGGTATAACCCGTGCGGCGGGCCGACTCGCAGATACCGGAGAACGACGCCCCGGAAAACGTCTCGCTGCAGATCGTCAGACGGAAGCGCCCGGCGGCGGCACCGAGGAACGGCGCTCCCGTTACACCCAGCATGGTACGGCGAGACATCATAAATTGAACAGCCTTTTGGCGTTGGCCGTGAATACTTTCGTTTGGTCGCCGGCGGACAGATTCAGACTCTCCACATGCCCGGCGATGAGCGATGGATCGACCCACGGATGATCGCTGGAATAGAGCATGCGATCCACGCCGACAAAGTCAATGCCATAGCGGATCGCCATCGGGATGGGCGAGACTGTGTCGAGGTACACGCGCTTGAGATACTCGCTGGGCGCCATGCGGATGTTCTCCGCGCCGCGCTTGAGCACCATCGTCTGGTGATCCACGCGCCCGATGAGATAGGGCAGCGCGCCGCCCACGTGCGGGCAAACCAGCTTGAGGTTGGGGTGCTTGTCGAGCACGCCCGACAGAATCAGACGGCAGAGCGCAATGGTGGTGTCGAACATCAAGCCCAGCATCGGAGCCATCTGATACTCGCTGACGGCGCTGTAGGTCATCGGCAGGCCCGGATGCAGCAGGATCGGAACGTTGCGCCGCTCGGCCTCGGCGAAGAGGGGACGGTAGGCGGGCTCGTCGGGGAACTTGCCGTCGAGATTCGAGTAGAGCAGAATGCCCTTCATGCCGAGCTTGCCGATGGCGCGGTCAAACTCCTTGAGCATCGCGTCCGCCGAATGAAAGGGCAGCGTGGCGAGCCCGAAGAAACGCGTGGGATGCTGGCGGACGGTGCCGGCAATGAAGTCATTGAGCATGACCGCCATCGCAGTAGAATCCTGGCCGAACAGCTCCGGACCCGGATCGTTGATGCTGAGCGCGGTCATGGCAATGCCGGCCTTGTCCATGTCGGCAATCTTGGCAGCCACATCGGTATGTTTCGGCATCAGGCGGCGATGCCAGTCGCCCACGACGACGTAGCGGTCGTCGCCCTTGCGGTACACGTAGGGTGACGTCTTGCGTTTCTCAAGGAGCTTGAGGAAGTCTTCGGAGAAGAGGTGGCTCTGCGAGTCAATGCGCGATCCGCGCGTGGCGGCCGCGGTGGAAGTGTTGATGCTGGTGGCGGCAAGGGTGCCGGCGAGAAACGTTCTGCGCTGTTGGGTCATAAGAGCATCTGCTTAACTACTCTGCCGCCCACGTCCGTCAACCGGAAATCGCGTCCCATGTGGCGATACGTGAGCCGGGTGTGTTCGAGGCCGAGCGTGTGAAGCATGGTGGCCTGGAGGTCGTGAATGTGCACGGGATTTTCGGCCACCTGCAGGCCGATCTCATCCGTCTTGCCGATCACCTGTCCGCCCTTGATGCCGCCGCCCGCGGCCCAGATACTGAAGCAGTTCGGGTGGTGATCGCGGCCCGGGTCTTCGTCGACGCGCTCAAACTGGCCCACCGGCGTGCGGCCGAATTCTCCCGCCCAGACGAGCAACGTGGAATCGAACAGGCCGCGGCTTTTGAGGTCGCCAATCAGCGCGCCGATCGGTTGGTCGGTGATCGCACAGTTCTTCTTAAGCTTGCGGTTCAGTTCCTGATGATCGTCCCAACTGGCGTGCGCCAACATCACGAAGCGAACGCCGCGCTCCACCATGCGGCGGGCGAGGAGGCAATTGACCGCATAGGGATGCGTGGGTTCTTTGTTGACACCGTAGTCTTCGAGCGTCCTGGCGGACTCCTGCGAGAAATCGAGAAACCGCGGGGCGGCGGACTGCATGCGGAATGCGAGTTCGTAGGAGTGCACGCGGCTTGCAATTGAAGCATCGCCCGTATCGTACTGGCGCTCCTCGTTCAGCTTGCGGATCAGATCGAGCCGTGCGCGCTGCGTTTCGGGTGTGACGCCGGGCGGGTTGGGCAGATAGAGAATCGGCTCGCCCGAGTTGCGGAACACGGTACCGGCGTAGGTGGATGGCAGAAAACCGCTGGCCCAGTTCATGGAGCCGCCGCTGGTGCCCTTGCCGGAACTCAGCACCACGAACGCCGGCATGTCCTGCGATTCACTGCCCAGCCCGTAGGAGACCCACGCGCCCGCAGTGGGCCGCCCGAACTGCGTGGAGCCGCTAAACAGCAAGGCTTGGCCAGGATGGTGATTGAATGCTTCCGTGTGCATTGAGCGGATGAGGCAGATGTCGTCCGCGTGAGCGCCGATGTGCGGGATGTAGTCGGAAAACTCGGTGCCCGATTGGCCGTGGGGTGTGAAGACGCGCTCGGTACCCAGCACCTTCGCATCCGGTTTGACGAAAACGAAGTTGAGATCCTTGCTCATCGATGGCGGCAGCGGCTGGCCGTGCCATTTCTGCAGCGCTGGTTTGGGGTCGTAGAGATCGAGGTGGCTGGGGCCGCCTTCCTGAAAGAAGAAAATGACGTTCCTGGCTTTGGCGGCGAAGTGCGGCTTCTTCGGCGCCAGCGGATTGCCGCCGCCGGCCTCGGCCGCGCCCAACAGATTCGAAAGCGCGACGCCGCCGAGCATGCCGCTGAAGGAGCGAAAGAAGTCGCGGCGTTGTTGGATGCGCAGGTACTCGCGGTCGTAGTGCATGGTGGATTCCGTTACTCGCGCGTGATGAACTCGTCCAGGTTGAGAATCGCGCTGGCGAGGCCGGTCCAGGCGGCGGTTTCGACGCGCGAGACGCCGGGGACTTCCAGGGGGAAAAGAACGGCGGCGGCCTTGGCGTCCCGCTCAAACAGACCGGTTTGCTGCTGGTAATAGCCGCTGGCAAACTCCGCTTCGCGCCGGCTGGGCGGGCGGCTCAGGCAGATTTGAAAGAGATGCTCGATGCGCGCGGCGACCGATGGAGCGGGCTGCTCGCGCAGGAGCCGCGCCGTGAGGGCTTGCGCGGACTCGACGAAAACAGGATCGTTGAGCAGGTTCAGCGCCTGGAGAGCGGTGTTGGAGCGGTCCCGCTTGCAGGCCGCGAGGCTGGCGTCCGGCGCGTCGAAGTTCATTAGCTGCGGATACGGCACCGTGCGCTGAAAGTGGATGTAGAGTCCGCGCCGGTAACGATCGCGGCCCGTGCTCTCCGGCCAGCCTGCGTCAGTGCCATAGGCCAGTTCGATCACACCCTTGGGCATGGGCGGGCGAACGCTGCGGCCGCCAATGGCGGGATAGAGAAGTTCGCTGACGTGCAACGCCGAGTCGCGGACCAGTTCGGCCGGAAGGCGCAGGCGCGACTGATGCGACAGGAGCGCGTTGCCGGGATCGCGGGCATCCATATCCGGGCGGGCGTGCGAGGACTGGCGATACGTGGCGGAGGTCACAATGAGCTTGATCAGCATCTTCCGTTTCCAGCCAAGGTCCATGAAGCGCGAAGCGAGAAAATCCAGCAGTTCTGGATGCGATGGCTTTTCACCCTGCGCGCCGAAGTCCTCCGGAGTCCGCACGAGGCCGCGCCCAAACAATTCCTGCCACACCCGGTTGACCGTCACGCGGGCGGTGAGCGGATTCTCCGGAGACACGAGCCAGCGCGCCAGCGTCAGCCGCGGCGGGGCGGCGCCGAGAGGTGGAGCGTGGAGGAACGCTGGAACAATGGGGCTGACCGGCTCCGCAGGCTTCTTCCACTCGCCTCGCGTGAGAATGTGGGAGGGCCGGGTAGCCCCCTCGGCCATCACAGGCGCTTCGCTCAACGCGGGATAAGCGCCGCGCAGTTCGCGGAGTTGCTTCCGCGCTTCGCCCCAATTCAGTTCCTTCCACAGTTCCTTGCTGATGACGCGGTGATAGTTCTGGATGAAGTGATCGGTCATCGCGTCGGTCTGCTTCTGGGTTCGCTGCGCCGGCGGCGTGTCGAGAATCTGCAGCGCGTGGTCCAGGTACTTCGTCAATGCGTCGAAGGCGTGATCCCAATCGGTCCACTTGCCGGGAAATGCGCGCGCCTCCTTCATGCGTGCTTCCCAGGCCGGTTGGTAATCGGCCACCTTGTACCTGGCCAGGATCTCCTCGCGCTTGTTGCGATAGGCTGACAGCCGGGCGAGGTACGGGCCCATCTCGCCGGCCAGCGGCGCGTCGACGTTCATCTCGGCGGTGGAGTTGAAGAAGGCGAACATCTGATAGAAGTCGCGCTGTGAGATGGGGTCGTACTTATGGTCATGACATTGCGCGCAGCCAAACGTCAATCCCAGCCAAACGGTGCCGACGGTGGCCGCGCGGTCGAGAACCTGTTCGACGCGAAACTGCTCGATGTTGACGCCGCCTTCGCGATTCGTGAGTGTGTTGCGGTGGAACCCGGTGGCGATGCGCTGGTTGAGCGTCGCGTTCGGCAACAGGTCACCGGCGATCTGCTCGACGGTGAACTGGTCGAACGGCATGTCGGCGTTGATCGCGTCGATCACCCAATGCCGCCAGCGCCAGGCGTGCGGGCGCACGTAGTCTTTCTCGTAGCCGTCACTATCGGCATACCGCGCCAGATCCAGCCACGGGCGGGCCCAGCGCTCACCATAGTGCGGCGATTCAAGCAGGCGATCCACCAGGCGCTCGTAAGCGTCGCCGCGATTATCGCCGAGGAACTCCGCCACTTCGCGGGGAGACGGCGGCAGGCCGGTGAGGTCAAGCGATACTCTGCGAATCAACGTGGTTTTGGCGGCCTCGGGCGAAGGCTCCCAGCCTTCTCGTTCCAGCCGGGCGAGGATGTAACGGTCAATCTCATTGCGCGCCCACGTCTGGTTGCGCGTGGCGGGCGGGGCGGTGCGCGCCACAGGCTGGAACGACCAGTGCTTGCTCTTCGCGCCGGTGGCGGCCGCGGCAGACACAGGCCAAACCGCGCCCGCATCGATCCATTCTCGGAGCTTGGCGATCTCCGCCGCGGTTAGTCGCGCGCCCACCGGTGGCATCACGCGCTTGTCTTCCAGGCCCGCCACTAGGCGCAGCAGGAGGCTGGCGTCGCTCTTGCCGGGCGACAGCACTCGCACCGCATCGTTCCGGTTGTCGAGGCGCAGGCCCTTCATCTGCGTACGGGCGCCATGGCAGGACACGCAACGCGCCGCCAGGAGCGGTTCGATATCGCGCGCGAAATCCACCGCCGCCGCGGCGAGCGCCGGCAGCAGAATTCCATGCAGAGCCACGAGGAAGCTTCTCATGCCAAACCCTTCTTCAAGAGTTTACCGACCGGCTGGCCGGCCACGTCCGTGAGCCGGAAATTGCGGCCCGAATTGAGATATGTAAGGCGCGTGTGATCGAAGCCCAGCGTGTGCAGAATGGTGGCCTGCAGATCGTGCACGTGAATGCGATCCTCCACCGCCTCCAGGCCCAATTCGTCGGTCTTGCCGACCGTTTCGCCGGCACGGATGCCGCCGCCGGCCATCCACATGCTGTAGCAGTTGGGATGGTGATCGCGGCCGTAGCCGATGTCGGAACGCTGCTGCTGGGTCATGGGAGTGCGCCCGAACTCGCCGCCCCAGATGACCAGTGTCGAATCGAGGAGGCCACGTTGTTTCAAGTCGGCAATCAGCGCGGCCGCGGGTTGATCGGTGACTCGGCAGTTCTTCTCGAGATTCTTGTCAATATCGTTGTGGTCATCCCAACTGCCGTGCGACACCATGATGAAGCGAACGCCCCGTTCCACCATGCGGCGGGCCAGCAGGCAGTGCAGGCCGTATTGGTGCGTCGGCTCGCGATGTACGCCGTATTGGTCCAGCAGATGCTTAGGTTCGGAACTGAGGTCCAGCAACTCGGGGGCCGCCATTTGCATCCGGAACGCCAGTTCGTAGGAGGCGATGCGCGCGTCGATCTCCACGTCGCCGGTTTCGCGGCGCCGCTTTTCATTCAAGCGCCGGATAGCGTCCAACCGCGCACGCTGCATCTCAGGCTTAAAGCCGTCCGGGTTGGACAGATACAGAATCGGGTCGCCGGTGCCGCGAAGCGGCGTGCCCTGAAAGGCCGAAGGCAGAAAGCCGTTGGACCAATCGTTGGAGCCCGCGCTGGGCCCGCTGCCGGAACTGAGCACGACAAAACCTGGAAGGTTGCGCGACTCGCTGCCAAGGCCATAGCTCACCCACGCGCCCATGGAAGGACGCCCGGGCTGCATCGAGCCGGTCATGAGCAGAAGCTCGCCGGGATCGTGATTAAAGGCATCTGTGTGCAAGCCGCGGACGATGCAAAGATCATCCGCGAGGCGAGCGGTATACGGCAGCAAGCCGGAAATCTCCGCACCGGACTGGCCGTGGCGCGTGAACGTTCTTGGGCTGGCCACGGCATTGGCATTGGGCTTGATGAACGCGAGCTTGAGATCCTTGGTGACTGAGATGGGCAGCGGGCGGCCGTGCCATTTGCGGAGTTCGGGCTTGTGATCAAACAGGTCGATCTGGCTGGGTCCGCCGGGCATGAACAGGAAAATCACGCTCCGCGCCGTGGCGGGGAAATGCGGCGGTTTCGGCGAGAACGGCGTGGACTCCGTAGCCAAAAGGTCACCCAGCGCCAGGGCTCCGAAGCCAGAGGCGGCGCGCAGGAAATGGCGGCGGTTCAGCAGCATGCTATTCACGGGTGATGAACTCGTCGAGGTTCAGCAGAACGCTGGCCAGCCCGGTCCAGGCCATGGCGGGCGGCTGGGTCTTCCAATATGATTGCAGCCAGTCGCGTTCGTCAGGCGCCGCCAGGCGAGCGAGGCACAGTTCAAACATGCGGTCCAGCCGCGGCCCGAAATCGCGATAGCCTTCTGTCTCGGTGCGCCATGCCAGCGTCCGGGCTGCTTCGACGAACGCCGGGTCATTTAATAGATTCAACGCCTGGAGCGGCGTGTTAGACCGGCCGCGGCGGCATAGCGCGCCGTAGCCGTTGGGGGCGTCGAAGTTGACCATCAACGGATACGGAGCGGTGCGGTTGAGCTGGATGTACATGCCGCGCCGGTAACGTTCGCGCCCAGTGCTTTCCTTCCAGTTTTTTTCGCCGCCCGGTTGCGGCGGGCGTACACTGGGGCCGCCGATCTCGGGCGAAAGCAACCCGCTGGCCGCGAGCGCGCTGTCACGAATCGCTTCAGCGGTCAGCCGGAGGCGCGTCTGGCGGGCAAAAAGTTTGTTCTCCGGATCGCGCCCGGCCAGATCGGCACGCGAGTGGGACGACTGGCGGTAGGTGGCTGACGAAACGACGAGGCGGTGAACATGCTTGAGGCTCCAGCCGCTCTCCATAAACTCAGCTGCGAGCCAGTCCAGCAATTCCGGGTGCGTGGGACGCTCACCCTGATTGCCGAAATTCTCAGAGGTTCGCGCCAGGCCGCGGCCGAAGTACTCCTGCCAGATGCGATTCACGGCCACGCGCGCGGTGAGCGGATTCTCCCGCGACACCAGCCAGCGCGCGAGATCAAGCCGTGTGGCTCGTCCGCCCGCGGCGTCGAGTGGCGGCAGCGCGGCGGGCGTGCCGGGTTCGACGGCTTCGCCCAATTGCTTGAAATCACCTCGTATCAGCAGATGCGTCTTGCGGTCGAGCGCGCGCAACACCGGCGCTTCGCTCACAGGCGGCAACGTGGCGTCGAGTTCACGCAGTTGCCTGGCCACTGTGTCAAACTTCAGCTCGGCCTTGCGCTCCTTGGAAATCACGCGCGCGTAGTTGCCGAGGAAATAGTCTGTAAGGATCCTGGCCTGACGCCGCGTGCGTGTGGCGGCCGGTGTGCGGAGAATCTTTTCACCATCCTCACAGTCAGTACGGAGGTCGTCAAAAGCGTGGTCCCAATCGAGGCGCTTGCCCGGGTGCACGGCCGCCTCGATCATGCCGACCTCCCATTCAGCCTGCAACCTGGGTACGCCGTGGGCCTCGAGAATTTCGCGCCGTTTCGCATCGTAGGCCGGCCGCGCTTGCAGATGCGGTCCGAGTTCGCCCGGCATCGGCGCATCCATATGGTCTTCGTCCGCGTCGTTGAAGAAGGCAAACAGCCGGTAGTAGTCGCGCTGGCTGATCGGGTCGTACTTGTGATCGTGACACTGCGCGCACCCGACGGTGAGTCCCAGCCAGACGGTGCCCACGGTGTTGGTGCGATCGATCACCTGTTCCACACGAAACTGCTCCGGGTCAATGCCGCCTTCGCGATTGGTGAGCGTGTTGCGGTGGAACCCGGTGGCGATGCGCTGATCTCGAGTCGCGTTGGGCAGCAGGTCGCCGGCGATCTGTTCGAGTGTGAATTGATCAAAGGGAAGATCGCGATTGAGTGCGTCGATCAACCATTGGCGATATCGCCAGGCGTGTGGGCGGAAGCGATCGGAGCGGAAACCGTCCGAGTCCGCATAGCGCGCCAGATCCAGCCAGTGGCGGCCCCATTTTTCACCGTAGTGCGGCGACGCAAGCAGCCGGTTCACCTGACGCTGCCATGCATCCGGCTGCTGGTCTTCGAGGAAACTCGCCAACTCAGCCGGCGTGGGAGGCAGACCGATCAGATCGAGCGACAGACGGCGCAGCAACACTGCCCTGGGCGCTTCGGGCGAGGAAGCGATGCCTTCTTTCTCCAGCCGCGCGCGGATGAAGCGGTCCACTTCGGGAAGCCCGGTGGCGTTGGCCTTCGGCGGCTGGGGGCGGCGCACCGGTACTAGCGACCAGTGGTCCGCCGCATGCACTGCGGAGGCCAGCAACAACACGACGATGCCAGGACGAATCGACATGTCTACTGAGCCGCGGCAAACTCCTTCCAATACGTCTTCGGGTCGCTGCCTTCGTGAATCGCGACGCCGTAGCGGAAGCGCAACGTGCCGCCCGCCGGATTTTCCATTTTCCCATCCATTGTTCTGTCTTTGGTGAAGCCGCGCACGCCGAACGGATTGGCGGTGTGGACGCCGTAGTCGCACGTATGCCGGTAGGTCGGGTAGCGGGGCTTGGACGGATGATCGAGGATTCCCACGCCGCGTCTCGCCCTTTCAATCCAGCCACTCATCTTCAATCCACCCACTCATCCGCCGGGTCGAACTTCGGCATCGCCACGATCAGCACCTTCATCCGGCCAATCGCGCGATGCCTCACACCGGGAGGGATCAACACACAGTGGCCGGGCCGCACCGCCTCCACCGCGCCGTCGAGTTCCATTCGGGCGTCGGGACCGCACTCCAGGAAGTAATAGGTCTCTGTGAGCCGCTTGTGATAATGCAGCGCCGCATCCTCACTGATCTCCGTCACGTGGATCGTGGCCGGGAAGTCGGGTACGTCGGCAAATGCCCGGCGCGCGGTGCCGCACGGACAAGGCACGCCTGGTATAGACGCGAAATCCACGATCATGGGCTGCAACATCAAACCCGCCTCAATTTAGTGACTCGCCCCACTTCCACCCACTCGGTGACAAAGATGTTGCCGGCGTGGTCGAACCAAGCGCCGTGCGGGCTTACGAATTTTCCGGCGCGAAACTCGCTGCGCGGTCTCTTGCGCAGTTCCTGCCAATCGCCCGTTGTGTCTTCGCCGAGGTGCGTGATGACATTGTTGTCGCGGTCGAGCAGGGTGACGCGCGCGGCGAGATCAGGGATCACGGCCACGCCCTTGCGCTCATGAAAATGGCAGGGCAGGTTGACGCCGCCGGCAAAGCCAATATTCCGCCCATCCAGCGTGAATTTCTGCAGCCGGTTGTTGGAGCGATCCGCCACCAACAAGTAGGGCTCCTGGCCGCGCGTGTCGATCATCAAGCCATGCGGCGCGGCGAGCTGACCCGGGTCCTTGCCGTTGCCGCCGAAGGAGCGAACAAACTTCCCCCGCGTGTCGTACTGATTGATGTAGTAAGAGCCGTAGCCGTCGGCGAGATAAACATCCCCATTCGGCGCGATCGCCACATTCGTCGGACTGAACTTGGTGGAACCATCGGGCTTGTAGCCGGGCGCTTCCTTCGGATAGCCGATGCGCAGGACTTCCTCGCCCTGGAGCGTCATCTTCACCATCCACGTGTCCTTGGCGCTGATGCCGCCGCCCGGGCGCCCCTTGCCGGTGTCGACAAAGTAGAGAAACTCGTCGCGGCCCTCTTTGCGCAGATGCAGGCCGTGCGCCCCGCCACGAAACGCCGCGCCCCAGCTCCGGATGTACTTGCCCTTGCGGTCAAACACCACCAGCGTGTCGTGGCGCTCGGCAGAGGCGTGGCTGGTGTGCGCGATGTAAATGTGGCCTTGCGAATCCTCCACCACGCCGTGCGTGTTGCCCCAGCGAATGCCGGCGGGCAGTTCGCCCCAGTCGTGAATCGCCTCGTAGGTGTGCTCGCCGGAACCAAGGATGGGCGGGCGCGTGCCGGACTTGGCGGCCGCTCCCAGGATGGCGGGCGCCGCGGATAGCAGCAGGCTTCTTCGTTTCATCGGTCAGTCTCCTGTCAGTCGGTGCCCAAGTGGCGCTTCAGAAACTGCAGGTCGCGCGCCGCGGCCTCGTAGCTACGATCATATCGTTCGGTCTTCGTCTTGCCGCCGGGATCGTATTCAATGTGGAGCGAGATGGGACCGGCAAACGGCGTCGACTTCAGCAGCGCACAGAAGGCGGGCCAATTCACCAGTCCTTCGCCGAGCGGCACCCAGCGCGTGCGCCAGCCCTGGTTGGTTTTCTCCCAGACAAAATCCTTGATGGCCACCATGAGCAGCTTGGGCGCAATGCGTCGGAAGTTGAGGGTCCAACCGGTCTTGCCCCCTTCAATCGTGGCGTGCGACGGATCGAAGAAGAAGCCGACGCGATTCGGGTCAACGCCCTGCATCGCCTCCCAGGAGTCCCAGAGCGAACAGCCCACCGAGTCGCCCGCGTGATTGTGCATGCCGGCGCGCAGGTTGAGCCGCGCACCCAGTTTGGCCAGCCCTTGCAGCGCGGCGCGGGTGGAATCGATCGTCTCGCGCCAGCGCGCCAGATCGTCGTAGTGATAGTAGCCGAGCTTGTAATAGCGAATTCCCAGTTTGGATGCCGTCTCCAGCACGCTGCGCGACACCGGGTCGTCGGCGGACAGCACGGTGGTGGTCATCATCGGAACGGTCAGCGAGTACCTGCTGAACGTCTCCACCGCGCGCGGCAGATCGGAGGCCACACTGGCAGGTTGGACCAGGCCGCCCTTGCGCACCGTGAGGTCAGGCCCGGTGACGCCGAGATCCTTCAGCATCCGGCCCACTTCCTCGTAGGAGAACGCCGCCAGATGATCGGTGAACAGGCACACGCGGGAGGCGAGGTCCGACGGAGCCGCGGAGGCTGCGGAGGCGGCGCCCGCCATGGCGAGCATCGTGCGACGCGACAGATCCACCGCTACACTCCCTTTGGCGTGGACCAGTGTTGCCGGTACTGGCGCGCAACCAGGCGCTGAGCCTCGGCGTCCCCCACGATTCGCTCGGCGTTCGCATCGTAGCGGATCGCGCGCCCGGTGCGCGCCACAATGTTGCCCAAGTGGCAGAGCACGGTGGAGAGGTGGCCCGCCTCGATATCGGCAGTGGGCGGTTTGCGGCTCTTGACGCAATCGATGAAGTTGCGGGCGTGGTAGTTGAAATCGGGCGACGGCTCGCGGTCGGAATGAATCAGCTTGCCCGTGTTGTCGAAAACGCGGAATTCATGATGGCTGCCCTGCCAGCGGCCCACCTGCGCCATGCCCTCATCGCCATAGACGGCTACGGCGTTCTCGGAGCCTTCCATCCGATAGCGATTCCACAGGCGCTGCTCGAAGTGGATCAGCCTGTCGCCGTAGTCATAGGTGATATTCATCGTGTCGGGCGTTTGCTGATCGTCGTCGAAGTACAACTTGGAACCCATGCCGGAGACCTGACGTGGAACGCCCGCGCCCATGGCCCAGCGCGCGATGTCCAGCCAGTGCACGCCATCGTTGCCGATGTCGCCGGTGCCATAGTGCCAGTGCCAGTTCACTGTTGCGTGATAGCGGTTGCGGTTGAATGGCATTTTGGGCAGCGGGCCCGTCCAGATGTCGTAGTCCACTCCGGCGGGCACCGGCTCGTCGGCCTTGCGGCCGATGTTGCGCCGCATTTGCACGTTCCACACCTTGGCCATCAGCGTCCTGCCGAGTTTGCCGGATTGCACGTACTCGACGAAGCGCTGCGTCACCGGGCGGCTCCGCGCCTGGATCCCCATTTGCACAATCCGCTGGTTGCGCCGCGCGGCATCCACCATGAGACGCCCTTCACGGATGTTGTGCGAGGCGGGTTTTTCGACGTAGACATCCTTGCCCGCGTCGCAGGCGAGGATGGTGCCGGGGGCGTGCCAGTGCAGGGGAGTGGCCATGACAATCGCGTCTACGCTTTTGTCGTCGAGCACACGACGGATGTCGGTGACCAGCCGCGGCGCCTGACCCTGCGACTCGGTCACCATCTTCATCACCTTGCCGATGACATTCTCGTCGACATCGCAGATCAACGGAATGCGCACGTCCGGCAGCGCGCCGAACCACTGCGCCATGGCCTGCCCGCGCCCGCCGACGCCCATCAGGCAGACTGTGACCTTGTCGCTGGCTGCGGCGGCCCGGCGGCGCCCGGCGACTGCTGCCGCGCCCATTACGAAGTACCGCCGGTTTACCATCGCCGCGTTTCCTCCCGTTCTAAAACACGAACCGCGCGTTGAGCTGAATCTCTCTGGCGCCAGCCGTGCTTGTGATGCGTCCGAAATTGGCAGACTCCACGTTGGTGTCGGGATTGTTGTAGTTGGTGTGGTTCAGCGAGTTGAACAGATCCGCGCGGATCTGGAGGCGATAGCGCTCCTTGAACGTTACGTTCTTGCCAAAGCTCACGTCGGAGTTCCAGCGGCCGGGGCCGCGCAGCGCATTGCGGCCCATATTGCCGAGACGGATCGCATTGCCGAGGTTGTTCTCCGGTACGGCGGCGAAGGCCGAACGGTTCAGATAGACGAGCGTCTGGCGGTAGTCGCCGAGGATGGGCTGGCCGCCGAGGTAGTCCGGACGCGTGCCGCCGATGCCGGTGGGGTGGCTCAGATTGATGGCGCCGCCCGTTTGCGCGGTGATGATCGTCGACACCTGCCAGCCGCCGAACGCTTGACGCACCACGGCGTTTGCGTTGGCGAGGCGCGGCAGTTCATACACCGCATTCACATTGACCACATGCAGGATGCTGCCGTCGGCGATGCCGCGGTTCGAACGGAGATCGTAAAAATTCGGCGTGTTGGTGGACGTCCAGCCGATGTCGCCGGCGCCGTAGGCGAGCGCCTTGGACCAAGTGTGATGGAAGTTCGCCGTCAGCTTTTGCGACATCCGGTAGCGCAGCGAAGTCTGCCAGGAGTTGTACCAGGTGCTGTCGGAATTGTCCCAGTAGTCCATGCGCGCAAACAGCGGGTTCGGCCGGATGCCGGTGAGCGGGTTCACCTCGTTGGCGTTGCGGGCGGTATGCCACTTCACGCCGCGGTTACCCGCGTAGGCCGTCTCCAGAGCGAGCCTGGTGGAAATTTCGCGCTGGTAGCCGAGATAGAGGTTAAACGCATAGGCGGACTTCAACTGCGGATTGATCACGCGCGGCGAGCCGCCGCTGGCGCCACCGCTAACGAGCCTGATGACGTCTTCGTTGTATTGGGGATACTTCAGGTTGAACCGCAAGGCTTCGGCGCGGCTGAACTGCGAACGGAACGGGTCGGTGAGTGAATTCTGCACCGTCTGAGTCACGGTCTCGCCGGCGAGGTTGCTGAACATCGTGCTCGCGCCGCCGCGAATCACACTCTTGCCGCGGCCATCGGGATTGTAGCTGAAGCCCAGCCGCGGGGCAATGTTGATGGCATCGCTGTCGTAGGGGTTGTCGATGGGGCGAATGGGCGTGTGCACAAACGTGCCGAAGTCGACAAAGCCGCGGTTGTAGGCGTGCGGCGGACCGCCGTTGGCGGCTCTTGCGACGTAATTGCCGAAGTGGTCGTTGCGGACGCCTAGATTGATCACCAGCTTCTTGCTGACGCGGAAATCGTCCTGCATAAAAAATCCCCACTCCCTGGACTTGGCCGTGTAGAGGTCCGTCCCAAACGTCATCTGCACCAGGTTGGGAATGTTGGCCAGCAGATCCGCTTCGTTCTGGAAGCGAATGGAGGGATTCTCGATGTTGGCCCGTCCGATGGAGCGCCGGAAAAACACGCCTCCGAACTTGAACGAGTGGCGGCCGCTGACAATAGCGACCTTCTGATCGAACGAGTGATTCGGAGCGCCGAGGGTGAGGATCTCGCCGCCGCCGCCAAACCCCAGAGCGTTGATTTCGGGAATGCGGCGTCCGCCGAACTTGCCTTCCTGCTTGCTGGGATCCTTCAGGTTGAAGATCGCATCCAACCGGTCGACGACGTTCTTGTTATAGCCATAGCGGCTTTCCGACGTCCAACGGCTCTTGAAATAGGTGAAGATGCCCGACACGCGGTCCGTCACGCCGGTGAATTCGCGCGAATTGACCGTCTGCACGCGCGGTTGCACACGAGAAGGACGAAAGCGGGTAACGGTGACGGAGGCGCTCATGTTGTCCTTGATGCGCCAATCGGGCTTGATCACCATGTGGTTGTCTTGGTTCTTGAGTGACCCGGCGCCGAGGTATTGTCCTGTCTGTCCGGCCAGGTTGTGCGGCTGATTCGGCAGGGGAAGCGTGTCGAGAAAGATCTTGTACGCCGGAACGGCGCGCAGCATGTCGGCACGGAGGCGCTCGGTGGGCACGTTGCCGCTCACAGCCGCGAAGGCGCGCTCGCGGTAGCCTTCGTACACGAAGAAGCCGAACAGCCGGTCCTTGAGAATGGGGCCGCCCAACGAACCGCCGAACTGGTTGAACGTGACGCCCGGCTTGTTCCGGAGGAATTGCAGGCGGGCGTTGAGATTCTCGGCGCGGAAGTTCTCAAACAGGCTGCCGTGGAACTGATTGGTGCCAGACCGGCTAAGGATGTTGAGATTGCCGCCCATGGACCGCGTGTATTCAGCCGGGATCACGCCTTTGACAATTTGCACCTCGCTGACGGCTTCGATGCTGATGCCGTTGATGTAGTTGAAGTCGCCGAACATGGCCAGCGACGGGCGTTCCGGATTGCCCGTGGCGTCGGTCCCATCCACCGAAACGCTGGTGCCGCCGCGGCCCGCGCCGTTCAGGTAGACATCGCCGCCGCTCCGCGTGACGCCGCTACTCAGCGTGACCAACCCAGCAACATTGCGGCGCGATAGCGGGAGTTCATTCACCTGGGTGGTGGTAATCGCCTCGCGCTGCTCCGCAGACACGGTGTTCACCAGGGCGACGGCCGAGGTCACTTCCACCGACTCGGCAACCGTGCCCACTTCGAGCGCAAACGTGCGGCGCAAGCTCTCTGCGGCGCTCAGCGGAATGCTCTTATTCAGGGACGCCTTGAACCCGTTCGCCTGGATTCGGAGCGTGTACGTTCCTGCGGGTACGAAGTTGAAGGCGAACTCACCCGAGCCGTCGGTGGTTTGTTTCAGGGTGCCTTGCGTTCCCTCGTTGGTGAGCGTGGCTTCTGCGCCGGCAATCACCGCGCCCGTGGGGTCCGTGACGATGCCGTAGAACGTGGCCGTCGTGACTTGGGCGTGCAGCGCGGGCGTGGCGAGCAGCAGAGCGATGGCAAGTTTGTTTTTCGGATAGCGAAGCATATGTTTTCCTGGACTGGATGAATGCTATCACATCGTTTGCCTATCAAGGAGGGTTGAGCATTCCGCTTGTCGCGGCCACGTGAAAAGTTCCTAATCGAGCCAAGTAGACCGGGATTTCCATTTTGGGCCTCCCGGACGCCCACAGTGTACACCAACGCCTCACTCCCGTGCCGGAGTTGATCAGAATCCCCTTTCCGAGGGCGGGCCAGTGCCTGCGGATGGCTTCTTTCGACCATCGCACAAAAACGAAAACTGACAACATGCCTGTTTCCAGCAGTTCTTTCGACACCTCTCCCTCCCAGCCTCCTTTCTCTCAAGATTTCCACCTCTCCGGGCCGATCTTCACCCCGCCGGCAGCGCCTCGATCCGCCGCACCATGCTCCCGAACAGCCGGCGCGTCAGATGGCTCTCAGCCAACATCAGCCAGTAGTAGCGGGCGTG
>VFZY01000036.1 GCA_016870915.1 Acidobacteriota bacterium
GCTTACAGAGAGGCACCGGAAAACATCACCTCAGCAAGACGCTACGCCAAGTCAACAGCCCGATCAAGCACCGACGCGACGCCGATCACTCAGGTGGCCCGCGTCTCCATCGGTGCATAATTTAGGTGCCAAGCCCCAGAACCGCCTCATCGTATTCATCCGCTGGGCGATTCAGTACTTCACTTTCAACCGCGGTGCCCGCGTCATCAACGTCGAGAGGACGCCTTAGTTAGGCAAGGACATGGGCCTTTTCAGACGCCGCCCACGCACGCATCGCGAAGCCGTCGACAAGCTGATCGCGGAGATCGACGGCCTTGATCTGCTGAAGAACCTCGTCTTCCGCCGCATCTGGGTCATTGCCGCCGTTGTCTTCCTCGGCGCCGTGTCTCTGCTGATGTTCGCCGTGCGCCAGCGCCGCGTCGAGGCCCGGCCTCCGGCTCCACGTCCCCCCGTCCTTCGTCCCAACCTCAATAGGCCACGTGCGTGCGCGATCAATCCTACACTTTGGCCGGATCCGGGTGCACCCAGGGAGCCCGGTACGGCCGCTTGAGCAACCGGTTCGCTTCCTCGTCTCCCGTGACTCGCTGAAGCTTGGGATCCCACGCCAGCGTCCGCTCCAACTTCATCGACAGATTCGCCAGAATGCAACTCGTCGTTGAGATATGGCCCTCTTCAATGTCCGCCACCGGCCGCGACCGGTTGTCGATCGCCACGAGAAAATCCTTCATGTGGCCCCGGATGGCCGGCGCCACGTGCCGCTCCAGGTCCTTTTCCGTGCGGTCTTCCGGGTACTGTTCGAACTCGTAGGTCACGTCCTTGTGCACAGCCTGAGAGCCCTTCTCAAGCGGGATGTAGTCGTACATCATTACGCTTGTCTTCAGCGTCCCTTGGTCTCCGTAGAACGTGCAGCCCCACGGATACTGCGGGTCGTTCGGGTGCCCCCACGCGCGGTGCTGCCAGACGATTTTCAGGTCGTCGTACTCGAATGTCGCCGTCTGCGTGTCGGAGATGTTGGATTTGCTGGCCGTGTCCTGCAGGATGCCGCCTGTCGATGAGACTCGCTTGGGCCAGCCCAGGCCCAGCATCCACCGTGCCTGATCCAGCATGTGGATGCACATGTCACCCACGATGCCGTTGCCGTACTCCATGAACGCCCGCCAGCGCCGCGGATGCACCCACTCGTTGTATGGCCGCATCGGTGCGGGCCCAGTCCACATCTCGTAATCCAGGTGTGCCGGCGGCGAGGTGTCTGGCGGATTTCCGCGCGCACGCATGTGGTAGTAGCAGTAGATCTCAACCAGACCCACCCGCCCCAACTTGCCCTGATTGATGAACCGGTCGCGAGCTTCAATCAGATGCGGGGTGCTCCGCCGCTGCGTGCCCACCTGCACCACGCGCTTGTACTTGCGCGCAGCTGCAACCATCGCCTGGCCCTCCACCACATC
This sequence comes from Acidobacteriota bacterium, assembly GCA_016870915.1. GTDB lineage: Bacteria > Acidobacteriota > Terriglobia > Bryobacterales > Bryobacteraceae > VFZY01. The sequence continues at coordinate 1,446 of VFZY01000036.1, forward strand.
CACGCCAATCGGTTTCTGCACCCACACGTCGAGCCCGGCCCGCATGGCGTCGATTGCCGGCAGTGCGTGCCAGTGGTCCGGCGTGTCGATCAGCACCAGGTCCAGGTCCTTCTGTTTCAGCAACTCGCGGTAGTCGTGGAAGATCCGGGGCTTCTTCTTCGATGCCTGACGAGAAGCGATGATGTCCCCCGCTTCCTCCGCCATGCGCTTGTCGACATCGCAAACCGAGACCACCTCAACGGGGGCAATCTGGATCAGGCGCAGCAGGTCGCACTTGCCATACCAGCCAGGCCCGATGATTCCAACCCGGCGCTGTTTGCCGGCCGTCTGCGCAGCGTATCCACGAACTGCCGCCATACCGGCGGCGGAGGATTTGAAAAAGTGGCGTCGATCCATGGCGTTGAGAGGGTCGCGCGGAGCGGCCGGACCCTCCGTATCATTGTAGTGGACTCGCTATCGGGCCAGCAGATCGGCGATGCCCGACAGCTGTTCCATGGTGTCCTCCTGAGACGATCTCTCTTCGGGGGTCTGGCGCAGGAACTTGTTCAGTTGCTCCTGCCCCCGGATCACCGCGTCGATCCGTGGATTGCTCCCGTTGACGTAGGCGCCGAGTGAGATCAGATCCTCAGCCCGCTGATAGGCCGCCATCGACTCGCGAACCACCTGCGCGGCCTGCTTCTGCTGCGGGGTCGAGAGCTTGCCGGCCAGCCGGCTGATGGACTGCAACACGTCGATCGCCGGGTAGTGGCCCGCATGCCCCAGTTGGCGTGAAAGGATGATGTGGCCGTCCAGTATTCCTCGTGTCGCATCGCTGATCGGCTCGTTGAAATCGTCGCCTTCCACCAGCACCGTGAAGAAGCCGGTGATCGAACCGCTGGAGAAGCATCCCGCCCGTTCAAACACCCGCGGCAGCAGATTGAAAACCGAGGGTGTGTAGCCCTTCTGGCTCGGCGGTTCCCCGGCTGCCAGGCCCACTTCCCGCTGCGCCATCGCCAGGCGGGTCACGGAGTCGAATACCAGCAGCACATCCCGGCCCTGGTCGCGAAAGTACTCGGCGATCGCCAGCGCGACGAACGCAGCGCGAATCCTCAACGGCGCGGGCCGGTCCGAGGTAGCAGCTACCACAACCGACTTGGCCAACCCCTCAGGGCCCAGATCGTGCTCAATAAACGACCGCACCTCGCGATTGCGCTCTCCAATCAGAGCAATCACGGTCACCGCGGCCGAATTGTGCCGGCACATCGAACCTAATAGCGTGCTCTTGCCCACGCCGCTCCCGCCAAACAGTCCGATGCGCTGGCCCTTTCCACAGGGCAGCAGACTGTCGATTACACGGATACCGGTTACCAGGGGCTGATCGATATGCTCGCGATCCAGCGGACCGGGAGGTTGCCGGAATAGTTCGTAACTCGTCTCGGCGGCAATCGGCGGACCGTAATCCATCGGCTCGCCAAAGCCATCCAGCACTCGGCCCAGCAGCGCCGGGCCCACGGGAACCCGGGATGCGTCGTTCCGGCTGATGATCGGCGCGCCAAGTTGGATACCGGCTGTCTCCTCGAGCGGCATCGATAGCACGCGCCCGTCGCGGAATCCCACTACTTGCGTTCGAATTGCCCGGCCGGAGCCCAAGGGGATCTCGCAGAAGTCGCCAATGGCGGCCGCCGGGCCGCGGGATTCGATCAACAACCCCGCCACGTTATCCACCGTGCCGGTCCACCGGCTGTAGTCGCGCTGGTCCAGCAGGTTCAGATAGGGCAGGGCAGTGAAGGGCGTCACGGCTGCCTCCGCACATGATCGATGAAGCCGCGCTCAATCTCTTCAAGCTGCGTGGCGATTGAGGCGTCCAGAGTGCCTCGTGCCGTCTCAAACAAAACGGATCCGCGCTCCAGAGCCGGGTCGGAGACGATCTCAATCCGCTTGGGCAGGCCAAGGGGTGCAAGCCGTTCTTCCACCAAATTGCGGTCGGCTGGACTCAGCCGTACGCGGTGCAGCTCACGTTGGTCCAGTTTGTCCAGACACGCCCGGATTAACCCCTGCAGGGCCGCGGCGTCGACCGCCAGTTCGCGATGCAGAATGCGCCTGCCGATGGCCACTGAAAGCCGGACGACATCCTCCTCTGCCTCCTTGCGAAACGTACGCCGGCAGAGTGCCAGGTCTTCAATGGTCCGAGACAGCCGGGAAAGCAGCGGGTCCAACTCGCGCCGGGTTTGAATCACGCCATTCTCGAACCCCTCGGCTCGCGCCGCCCCGGCCGCAGCGGAGGCGGCGCGGGCGCGTTCCTGCTCCGCCGCTTCCAGGCTTGCTTCAGCACGTGTCTTCTCGCCGCGCACGCTCGTGAGTTCGGATTGCAGCCGTGTTGTCTCGAACTCAAGCTCGCGGATCCGGCCCGCCTGGCGCTGGATCAGGTCCAGCAACTCGGGGTCGATCCCCGGAACGGGAGGGTGTGCCGCCGCTGCATGGCCTGGCTTAGCCCCTGTGGTCTGGCCTTGTCTAGCGTTGTCCTGCCGCGCCCGGGCCGGTTCGGACTCCGGGTCTCCGGGCTCATCCACCGAGCCGGGCAGTTTCCATTCAAACGGCTCCACCAGTTGCCTGGCCTGGCCTTCAAGAACTCGCGCAGACATGGATTAGCGCCTAGACGACATACTGGTCGCCACCGCCCCCGCCTTTCAGGCTCAGCACACCTTCTGCCTCAAGCTGCCGCACCACGGCGATGATCTGCTGTTGGGCCGCCTCCACTTCCTTGATCTTCACCGGCCCCATCGCCTCCATGTCCTCCTTCAGCATCTCGGCGCCACGTGCGGACATCGCCTTCAGGAAGTTGTCCCGCAGCTTTTCCGACGTGCCCTTGAGTGCCACGGTCAGTACCTTACGGTCCACCCGCGACAGCACTTCCTTGATGCCGTTCTCGTCCAGCAGCAGAAGATCCTCGAAGACGAACATCAGGTGCCGGATCGTCTCCACCAGTTTGGGATCGGCCTGCTCCATGCCCTCCAGAATCTCCTTGCTCGACGTCGAGTCCAGCCGGTTGAACATCTCGGCTACGGCTTTCACCCCGCCCGTCTGTTCCCTGTTGACCTCGCCCAGTTCCCGGATCTTCATCGTAATAATCGTGGCGATCTTCGTCATGATCTCAGGCGAAATCTGATCCAGATTCGCCATGCGCACCGAGACGTCGGAGCGGATGTCGGCCGGCAACGACGACAGCAGACCCGCCGCCTGCACCGCATTCAGATGCGACAGAATCAGGGCGATCGTCTGCGGGTGCTCGGAGTGAATGAACTTGGCAAGCTGCTGCGGGTCCGCCTTCTGCAGCATGTCGAAACTCATCGTCTCCCCGCCCAAGGCCTTCAACAACCGGTCGAGCTTGCGTTTCCCTTCAACCGGACCGAAGGCCGTATGCAGCACCTTGCGGGCATAATCCAGGCCGCCCCGGATCATGTAATCGTGCGCCACCGACAACTGATAGAACTCTTCCAGAACAATTTCCGCGAGTTCTCCGCTCACGCTGGCCACGCGCGCCACCTCGCGGCTGATCATCTGGATCTCGTCGTCGTCCATGTGCCGCAGCACAAGAGCGCTCGTCTCCTCACCCAGGCTCACCAGCAGCGTGGCCGCCTTTCGCGTGCCCGACATCCTCGCCGGAATTGCTTCTACATTGGTGACCACCGGCTACCTCCTACAGATCGTCCTTGATCCAGGTCTTGAGGATCTGGGCCACGGATTCCGGATCCTTCTTCGCCTCTTCGGCCAGGTACTTCCCGAGCACTTCGCCTCGCTTGGTCTTCACAGGAGGCAACTTCAGCGCCTTGATGGCTTCCTCCTCCAGTTTCCGTTTCTCCTTCTCCTGCTCCTTCATCTTGCGTTTGAGCAGTCTCTTGGGATTAAACGTGCTTGAAGCCACCTCCTCTTCTTCCTCTTCCTCCTCCTCGGGTTCCTCGTCCTCTGGTTCCTCGGGATCCTGCCCGGAGTCCTCACCAGCTGCCTCGCCGTCAGCCCTGGTCGGATGGTGCTTGCGGCGCCGCTTCGGTCCTTCGCCTTCCACCACCCCCACACCGCCCTCGCCAGCGGCACTCTCGGCTGATAGGGCTTCCAGCCCGCTAACCTGCATCGCGGCATTCACCGCGCCCGCGGCCATTGCCATTGCCTGCGAGTTCTCCAGCGCCAACTGAGCCGCCCGCGCGCCCTCAAGCGCCTTCTGGAGCTTGGAGTCATGCAACTCGGCGAGCTTTCTGGCCTGCGTTTCAAGCGCTGCCGTCATCTGCGCCATCCCTTTCCGCTTGGTCTTCTTCAGCATGAAGAACATCAACCCGGCCACCAATAAAATTGTCAGTGCAGATAGCCCCAAAAGGGTGCGAATATCGCGCAGCGGTGCCGGTAGCCAGGCCGGCCATGGGCTTTGCGCGGGTGCCGGAAGCTCGCCCGGAGGCGCCGAAGTGAAGTTCGTTTCGAACGGCACGTTCGACACCGCTACAAGGTCTCCCCGCTGCCGGTCGAACCCGGAGATCGCCTCCACCGCCGAACGGATCTGATCCAACTGTGCCTGGGGCCGAGGTGTCACCGTGCGCCGCGCGTTGCGGCCCTCGCCGTTCCAACTCACCTGGTGATCCACCAGAACACCCACCGACACCCTTTCAATCCTCCCCTCCGGCGTCCGCTGCATTGTTTTTCTTTCCGCCGTGTCGTAACGCGTCTTCTCGCTACGAGTCGTGCCCTCATTCCGGTTGTTGGCCACTCGCGCCGGAGGACGCGGCAGATTGGTGGGCGTGCCGGGAATTCCTCCAGTCGAAGTCTGCTGCTTTTCGGTCTCGGTACGCTCGGCTTCCGTCAAAACCGACTTCGTCGGGTCAAGGGTCCGCTCATCCATGTCGCTTGATGTGAAACTTACCTGCACGGTCACATCTGCGCTGTAGTGGCTCGGCCCAAGGCTCCGGTCCAGCGCGTTCTTTACCTTCTCACGCCACATCTTCTCCACCCGCTCGTGAAACTCGATGCGCCGCTGGTAAAGCCGCCGCTCCAAATCGTCCTCGGTCTTCTTTTCCTCGGCGTCCAATAGGTCCCCCCGGCCGTCAATGATCGACACGCCGTCCGGTTCAAGGCCTCCCACCGCGCTCGCCGCCAGGTGCTTCAATGCCCGCACATGCTTCGGCGCCAGCTTTCCGTCATTCTTCAAGTGAAGGACAATACTCGCCTTGCCCTTCTGGTCCAAGCCCTCAATAGGAGATCGCTTCGGAAACGAAAGATGCACCCGGGCCCACTGCACCGGCTCCAGCAGCCCAATGCTTCGCTCCAACTCGCCCTCCACCGCCCGCTGAAGCTTCACCTGCTGGTCGGATTCCGTCTCCCACACATTTACCTTGTCGAAGATGCTCCAGCCCGGCCGTGTCCCATTCTTTGGCAACCCCGCGCCCGCCATCTCCAGGCGCAGCATCGGAATCTGATCGCGCGGCACAAACACAGCCCGGCCATCCTCATCCAGCGTGAAGTGAACGTTCCGTTCCCGCAGCCGGCCCACCACCGCGCTCGCGTCTTCCTGGTTCAGGTTCATATACAGCGGACCCAACCCCGTGCCGGGGTCCCGTCGCGTGCTGTACGCCAGTCCGGCCGCCACCGCCAGCGCCGCCAGGGGCAATGAGACCTTCTGCCACGGCTTCAACCCGCCCCAGAACAATCGTGCCTGCTCACCGATGCCAGCCAAAGCCGCTTACACACCCGCCTTGCCCCGGCCGCGGCCGGAAAACTGGAAAACTTGTGCTCCCATCGACAACACCCTCAAAGCTGCGTCCGCATCACTTCCTGGTAAGCCTGCATCAGCTTGTTGCGCGTCTGCATGAACATCTCAAAAGTGAGTTCGGCTTTTTGCACAGCGAGCGTTACCTGGTGAATCTCTTCGTTTTCGCCCCGAAGGAATGCATCCACCGCCGCCCGCGCCTCGGACTGGGCGCCGTTGGTTGTATCGATCGCCTGCTTGAGCACACCCTCGAAGAACCCCGCGCCCGATTCCGCGAACGGTTGGGCAAGTCTTTCGGCCCCCGCCACGGGCGGCCGGCCGGTCATAGCGCCTACGGTCATCGTTCACTCCTTCGCGATCACTAACGCAACAAATCAATCGAGCGGTTGATCATGTCCTTGACCGCCTGCATCGCCGCCACATTGGCCTGATAACCACGGCTCGCGCTCATGAGGTCAACCATATCCTCGGCAGGATTCATCTTCGGGAACAGGACATAGCCCTCCTTGTCGGCGTCTGGATGCCCCGGGAGATACCGCCGGTCCGGCTCCCGGGGATCTTCCATCACCTCCGCTACCTTGACCCCCGTCATCTCCTCACCCATCTCCATTCGAAACACGCCCGCAAATGGGATCAGTTCGGTATCGGTCTGAAACACGGTCTCCTTGCGTCGGTACGGCCCCCCCTCCGGCGTACGTGTCGTGTCCGCGTTCGCCAGATTTTCCACCAGAACCTGAGTCCGCACCCGCTGGGCCCCCATCCCGGAAGCGCTCACCGAAAGACTGTTGAAGAGACTCATCCGTTACGTTCTTCCTGAATCGCCGACCGCACTGCCCGGATCTCGGTCCGCATCAATGACGTCATCAGGTTGAACCGGATCGCGTTTTCAGCCAGTAAACGAGCCTCCCGGTCCACGCTCACGTTGTTCCCGTCGTTCTTGCCACGCAGCCCCTGCGCCTCGAAAACTTGCGGTGATTCCCCTTCCGCCAAAGTCATAAACTCGTACTGGAAGTCGATATCTTTAGTGAGGTACCCGGGCGTATCCGCGTTCGCGATGTTCGCCGTCACCAGCTTCTGACGGGCGCTCAGAAGATCCATGTAGCGTTCGAGTTGTCCGGCAATCGGGTTCAGCATCGCCGGTTGCCCTTGCACCCCATGGGCCAAAGTCCGGATGCTGTGGGCAATGGGTCAGATGCCCGGCCGCGAATGCTTCGAAAGGCCTCTGCCCCGCACCGAAACTCTCTCCCAGGCTGACGAAAGCTTGCCTGGTGGCAGACTTTCGTCAGTCGCCGCGGTGCGATGCTTCAACGGGAAAATCTTGCTAGGAGAACTTCACCAGCGTCTGCCGCTCCACCTTGGATGCGTCGATTTCGATGCCAAATCCGGGCAGGGCGGGCAGCGTGATCTTGCCCGCCACCGGATGCGGGACGTTCTTATCGAAGTGATAGTAGGAGCGCATCTTCAGGATGAGGTACTCCACCAGCGGGCACGTCATGGGCGACTGGCTGGCCACCACATGCAGAGCCGCATGCAGGTTGTGCCCGTGCGGGATCACCTGGGCGTCATAGGCGCTGGCAATGGAACAGATCTTCACCAGTTCGCTCACGCCGCCGCACCATTCCGGATCCGCCTGGACCACTGTGATGGCGCCGGCCCGCAGATAATCCAATACCTCCCAGCGGCCATAGAAGTGTTCGCCCGAAGCCACCGGCACGGACGTGCCCCGCCGCAACTCGGTAAAGCTCTGGATCTTGTCGGCGGCGAATGCCTCTTCTATCCAGCGCGGACGGTAGGCTTCCACCTGCTTGGCCCACGCCAGGGCGTACATCAGATCCCAGCCCATGAAGGCGTCAAACATCAGATCCACTTCATCACCAACGCTTTCGCGGAGGTGGCGCACCATTGCCACGTTCTTCTTCAGTCCGGCTGCACCATCGCCCGGGCCCCATCCCATAAACCATTTCTGATGCTGAAAGCCCGCGTCCGCCAACTGCTTCGAGCGTGACCGCACCTTGTCGGGTTCAAGGGAATAACCCAGACAACTGCCATAGACCGTCACCGGATTGCGCGTGGGCCCGCCCAGAAGTTGATAGACCGGAGCATTGAAGACCCGGCCGCGCAAATCCCACAGGCAGTTGTCGATCGCGCTGATGGCCATCATGTAGTGGCCGCGGCGGGAGTGCCGGTTGGAACGATGCAACTGGTCCCAGACCCGCTCAATGGCCAGTGCGTCCCGGCCCATGAGAAGTGAGCGCAGTTGCTGATCGACGACAATGGCCGCTTCCTTATCGATGGGTCCGTAGATGCCCTCGGCGCCGCCGTCGGTACGGATCTTGAGGTACAGCGCGGAGACCGGCGCGTTCACCTTGCGGGGCGTGCCGTCGCGATACTCCTTGGGGCGAGCGTCGTCATAGACATGGGCCGGATTCGCCTGATGCTGCCGGTCGATGCCTGCCTCAGTTTCGTAATGGCCCTCATAACGCCAGAATTCGATGGCGGCGATCCGCTGTGGCGGGACCGACCAGGCAAGGGGCGCGGCGCCGAGCAGCGGCAAAACCTGGCGTCGGGACGTTTTCATTCGTAAACACTCCTGCGAATTGCTAAAGGGCAGGACCAATCATATCCGGTTCTTGGCAAGAAGGGTGCCCTCTTGTATTCCAGTCCCGCGCAGGTGATTGACAGTTCATCCGGGTCCGTATCTCCGGAATTCGGACCCTGGATGCCGCCTAATCGGACCTCAGAAACAACCGGCTCGGAAATTGCCAGTTGACGTGGGCCTCGCATTTCGGTAAAGATAAGCACTACGGTTGAGAAAACCGGAGGTTCGCCTTCGGTCGAAGTAGGATTGCTCCTCTGCCCGGCAATCCTCGCCTTTCAGTTCCCTTCTGCCAGGCTCTCGTTGATTGGTTCGGTGTTAAGCAGGGCAGGCAGAAGGAAGGGGTCCCCCGGCCCCTTGGAGAGTGCAACTTGAAGAGGCTTTTCGTAGGCAACCTGTCCTATCGTGCGAACGAACAGGACATTTTCGATTTCTTTACGCGCCAGGGTTATGCCGCTGACAATGTCAGTGTCATCCGCGACCGCCAGACTGGCGAATCGCGGGGCTTCGCGTTCGTCGAGATCAACGACGACGATACGGCGGACCGGGCCGTGGGAGGCTGCAACGGGCAGGAGTTGATGGGCCGCAAGCTCGTCATCAACGAAGCGCGTCCGATGCAGGCGGGTGACCGTCCGCCCCGCCGCGATGGCGGCGAGCGCCGTCACCGCTACTAAAACGTTTTAGCAATTGAAGAACGTGCGGCCTTCCGGTTCGATTCCCTCCGCGGAACTGACCTGGAAGGCCGTTTTGCTTGGACTGCTCCTGGCCTTTGTCTTCGGCGCCGCCAACGCTTATCTGGGCATGCGCGCCGGTCAGACCGTGGCTGCCACCATCCCCGCCGCCGTCATCGCGATGGCCGTGTTCCGACTGCCGCGCTTCCGCGGAACCCTGCTGGAACAGAACATCACCCGTACCGCGGCCAGCGTCGGAGAAGCCCTGGTGGCCGGCGCCATCTTCACCATCCCTGCTTTTGTACTCATCGAAACCGGGCAGGGCAGCCTCTGGCGCGATCTGCGTTCCCACTACTGGGAAGCCAGTTTCATTCTTCTGGCCGGCGGCCTGCTGGGCGTATTCTTCATCGTCATCCTGCGGCGCCCGCTGTGCGTCGACATGAATCTGCCGTGGCCGGAAAGCGTGGCCAGTGTCCAGATTGTTCGCGCCGGGCAGGATTCAGGCGACGCGCCCCGGCTGGTCTTCGGCTCTATGGCCGTGGGCGCGCTGGTTCAATTTCTGAAAAGCGATAAAGGCTTTCAGGTTTTCCGCGAACTCACGGAAGGCTTCATTCTTTTTCCTCGTTCCCTGATCACGCATTTCGATCTCTCCCGCAAGCCCATCGGCAGCGTGGCGCACGCGGGAGGCCTGCCCTGGGCCACCCCGAACCTGTCCCCGGCGCTAATCGGCATCGGTTACATCATCGGGCCGCGCTATGCCTCCATCAACGCCGCTGGTGGCATTCTGGCCTGGTGGATCCTCATTCCGCTGCTGCTCTTCTTCGATCCCGATCTGGCCAACCGGCTGGGCAGCAATGACCATGCCTTGGCCGCGAACACGCTCTGGCTGAACGTGGTGCGGCCGGTGGCCGTGGGGGCCATGCTGGTGGCGGCCGCACATACGCTGTTTTCGATGCGCGAATCACTCACGGCGTCCCTCCGCGGCGCCTGGCGGGCTTCGCTGGCCGCGCAGCGCGGAACTGGGGCCGATACGTCCGAGGCCGATATCCCGATTCCCTGGCTGGTTGGCGGGTGCCTGGTGTTGATCCTGGGCATGACGGCTCTCTATCATCTGTTCACCGGCAGCTTCCTCATCGCGGTGTTGTGCGCGGTGCTGATGACCATCGCCGGATTCCTGCTGTGCGCCGTGGGCGGCTATCTGGTGGGCCTCGTAGGTAGTTCCAACCAGCCGCTTTCCGGGCTGACGCTCACCGCGCTGCTGCTCACCGCCCTGCTCATGGTGGGCGTGGGCGCGGGAGGCGTGGCCGGGTTGACCGCCGTGCTGGGCGTGGCCTCCGTGGTCTGCTGTGCCGCCTCCGTCTCGGGATCGCTGGTGCAGGACCTCAAGGCCGGCCACCTGCTTGGCGGCACACCGTGGAAGATGCAACTCGTCGAAATCATCGCCGTCGTGATGCTGGCCTTCTTCCTCACGGGGCCCATCATCGTGCTGCATGAGGCGAACCTGGCCACCGGCGGCATTGGCGGCCGCGCCCTGCCCGCCCCGCAAGCCGGTCTGATGGCGCAACTCACCCAGGGGATCGTGGGTGGCCAGATGGCGTGGGGTCTGCTGGCCGTGGGCGTGGCGCTGGGCGGTGTGCTGCTTCTGGTTGGGGCCCGCGCTCCGATGCTGATCGCGGTGGGGATGTATCTGCCGTTCGATACCAGCCTAGCCATTCTCGCGGGCGGCGTCCTCAAGTGGCTGTGCGACCGTCTGGCGGCCCAACCCGTTGAGGCCGAAGAACGCGGCACGCTGATCGCCTCCGGGCTCATTGCGGGAGAGGCCATCATGGGGATCGTCCTCGCAGTCACCTTCCTGGCCGGCGTGCCGTCGTTCACCGAACTCCTCACGGGCGCAAGCCCGCTTGCGTTCTGCGAACAATATGGCGGTCTAGCCGCGCTGGCAGGGTTTGCCGTGCTGGCGTGGCTGCTGGTGCGTGTGCCGTCGCGTTACCGGAGCGCCGCCACGCGAACCACGGAATCGTGATACACGCGCTGTGTGGCGCGTTTGAAGTCCTCTTTCCGCGCGTTGTAGATGTCGGTGAAGGTCTGCGGATTCCGGTCCACCAGGGGAAACCATGAGCTCTGCACATGCACCATCACCCGGTGCCCGGTCCGGAAGGTGTGCAGAATGTCCGGCATCCGGAAGGCGATCCGCGACCGCTCGCCTGCCTTGAACGGCTCCGGCTTGTCGAACCCGTTGCGGAACTTGCCGCGGAACGGCTCGCCGCGCACCAGTTGCTGATAGCCCCCCATTCGGACCTGCGCCGGGTTGGGCACAGGGTCCGGATAGTCGTTCGGATAGACATCGATCAGCTTCACGACGAAGTCGCTGTCGGTGCCCGTGGTGGAAACGTTCAGCTCCACTTCAATGGGTCCGGCGAGTGTCAGATCATTTTCAAGCACTTCAGTTTCAAACACAAGCACGTCCGTGCGTTGGGATGCGAAGCGCTGGTCATCCAGCATGTGTTCCCGCGTCATCGTGTTCGAGATGCCCGGGGCAAAGGGCACGGGGCGTGCCGGGTCGCTGATGTATTCCGTGAAGCCAGTGCCAGCCGAGCCGCCCAAAACGTTGCGTTCGCCCAGATAGAATGATCGCTGAGTGGCCGCGCGCGGCGGCCATTCGGCATATCGCCGCCAGACATTGGTGCCGGTCTCGAACACGTAGGCTTCCGGAAGGTCGCCGCCCGGCTTGTCCTTGAGCCACCGCCCGAAGAATGGAAACTCGATCTTTTCCCGGTAGAACTCCGAGGTCTTGGCGTTGAACGAAACGTGACCCAGGGAGGACCCGTCGCTCGACGCCCAGCCGCCGTGATACCACGGCCCCATCACCAGACCGTTCCAGGTGCCCGGCGAGGAACGTTCCACCGCCCGGTAGGTTTCCAGGGTGCCGTAGAGATCCTCGGCGTCGAACCAGCCGCCTACGTTCAGCACCGCCGGGCGGATGGCCTTCAGGTACTGCGTCACGTTCCGGTCTTTCCAGAACGTGTCGTAGATCCCGTGCGTCATCAACTCTTTCCAGAACGGCACCTCATGTTTCAGCAGCTTCTCCTGAATGTCGTTGAGAGTGCCGGTGCGCAGAAAGAGATCGTAGCCGTCTGGGGTGGAATACTCATAGTTCCGGCGCAGTTCGTTGGGTCTGGCATCGGCGCCCGCGCGGCTGTTGGACCAGAACCACCGGAAGGCGTGGGCCAGGTAGAAGGCGCCATTGTGGTGGAAGTCGTCGCCAATGAACCAGTCGCCCACTGGGGCCTGCGGGGAAACCGCGCGAATGGCGGGGTGCGCGTCGATCATCGTGGTTGACGTGTAGAAGCCTGGATAGGAGATTCCCCACACGCCCACCCGGCCGTTGTTGCCCGGGATGTTCCTTACCAGCCAGTCCACCGAATCCCAGGCATCGGTGGTCTCATCCACGCCGCCTGTCTTTGAGCGCGGCCTGATCTGCTCGAAGGTGCCCTCCGATTTGTAGCGGCCTCGCACGTCCTGATAGACGAAGATGTACCCGGCCTTCTCGAAATGATCGGATGGTCCCAGAGCGGCGCGGTACTGGTCGGCGCCATAGGGCTGCACACTGTACGGTGTGCGCGTGAACATCATGGGATAGGTTTGCGAACTGTCCTTCGGAACGTAGACCGCCGTGAACAGGCGCACTCCGTCGCGCATCGCGATCCGGTATTCGTACTTCGTGTACCTCGCTTTAACAGCCGCCACGTCGGCCTGCAGGGCGAAGGCCAAGGCAAAGGGTACAAGCAGAAGGGCTCTCATGGGAAAGCCAAGCGTACCAAATGCCACTGCCTTGGCGGCGGGATAACCCGAAGGAAAGGCCGTGCGCTCAAACTCCCCGGCGGTCGCCCCACAGCATCACATGGAGCCTCGGCGAAAACCGGTAGCCTCGGCTCTTGCACGCCTCGGCCAACCACACGGAGCGTTCCTCCAGCACTGCGGGTTCGCGTCCTTCCGGCATCAGGACCACGCACCCGGCCGGCGCGCCCACTTCGCTGCGCATCGCTTCCACTTCGTCCAGATCGTTCTCTTCACACACCACGAACTTCAGTTGATAGCCGCACAGCGACATCAACCTCCGCACCACATCCGGCTGCCAGCGCAGTTTTTCGTGGCGCTCTGCCCAACGGCCTCCATCGCGCCGCCAGGGTGTCGAGTTGGCAAGCTTGGGACTGATGCTCATCAGATCGCACTCCACCGGCTGAAACACCGTGCCTGCGGTCTCGATGGTCAGGTGGCGCCCGCTCTCGCGCAGGGCTCGCGACAACTCCACCACATCCGGCATCATCATGGGCTCACCGCCCGTCAGCACCACGTGGCGTGATGCGTGACTGTGCGCCGCCCGGGCAATTTCAGCCACCGTCATCGCCCCGCCCTCCGGTTCCCACGACGTGTACGGCGTATCGCACCAGTGGCACCGCAGGTTGCAGCCGCTCGACCGTACAAACACCGAGGGCACCCCAAGCAGGATTCCTTCCCCCTGTACGGAATGGAAAATCTCGGCGATTCTCATACGCGGTAGGGCAGGGGATCGGCGATTCCCGCTTCGGCGAAACCGGCCCGGCGCAACAGGCAGGAGTCGCACGCGCCGCACGAACGGCCCTGCGCGTCCGGATCGTAGCAGCTATGAGTCAGCGAAAAGTCGAGCCCCAATTCCGCGCCCAGCCGCACGATGCCCGCTTTGGTCAAAGCGATCAATGGTGTATGAATGCGAATCGCCGGCCCCTCTTCCGTGGCCGCCCGGGTGGCCAGGCGCGCCATCTTTTCGAAGGCCTCGATGAACTCGGGCCGGCAGTCGGGATAGCCGGAATAGTCGATGGCGTTGACGCCAATGAAGATCCCGCTGGCCCCCAGTGTCTCCGCCCACGCCAACGCCAGCGAGAGAAACACCGTGTTTCGCGCTGGCACGTATGTCACGGGAACGCCTTGAGCCATGGACGCCGTATCCCGGCCCTTGGGCACATCGATGTCTGCCGTCAGGGCGCTGCCCCCGAACAATCGCAGATTCACCGGTACCGTGATGTGATCCCGTGCCCCAAGGCGCTGAGCCACCCGCCGCGCGGCTTGCAGCTCCACCGCGTGCCGCTGGCCATAGTCGAAAGACAGGGCATAGGCCTCAAAGCCGTCGTGCACCGCCTTGGCCAGACAAACCGCTGAATCGAGCCCGCCACTGAGCAGGCAAACCGCTCTATCCCCCATGGCGAATGTCCGGCAGCCACAGCGTCAGCAGCCAGCCGGCCAATGGGAACACCAGCAGGCTGGCCAACGCCGTGTGGAGCGATGTCTGATCGGCCACCCATGCCACCAGCGGCAGAAACAGAATGCCAGCCGTCCCCCACGCAAAGCCCATCATCAGCGACGAGACGGTGCCTGCCTGCGATGGCACCAGATCCTGGCCCATCACCACGTTCACGGGAATGGTGAACAGCAGGGCCGCCCCGCCCAGCATCAGGCCCGGAATCGCGGCCCAATCCGGCCCCAGGAAAAACACAGCCAGCAGCGGTATGCAGGCAAGCATGGAGAACTGAATCACACGCCGGCCGCCGAAGCGGTCCGACGCATGACCGCCAACGAAACCGCCCAGCGCGCCGGCGGCCAGATAGAGCGATAGCGCGAAGTTCGCCTGGGGAATGCCGAATCCTCGTTCCTTGCTCAGGTAAAGCGGCAGAAACTGTGCGAAAGTGATCTGCAAAATGGACCGGATGAACACAAGAAGGAACAGAATGGTGAGCGGCCGCGCTACGGCCCGCAGCGGCTCCCAGTCGAATCGCGTTCGCGTGTGCGTCGTGCGCGGAGCCTCGGGCAGCATCCACAACAGCAGCACCGTGATTGCAATGCCGGGCAGCGCCGCCGTGTAACTCAGATCCAAGCCGAACTGTGTGATTACGCCGGTGAAAAACGTGGGGCCCAGCGCAAAACCCAGCGTGCCGGAACTGATGAACACGGCCATCCAACGGCCTTTGTTCGTTTCAATCGCCGCCGTGGCCCGGGCGGTTGCCTGCGGGTGGAACGCGGCGACACCCACGCCGCCCAGAAACACCAGCGCCACAAGCCAGCCAAATCCTGTCGCCGACCCCAGGGAAGCGATGAAGATGCCCGCTACCGCCGGCGAAAGCGCCGAAAGCAGACGCGTGTGAAAGCGATCGGAGATATAGCCGTAAGCCGGCTGCATGAGCGAAGAGGAAAACACCAGCGTCGACGCCAGGATACCCGCTTGAGTCAGCGTCAGGTTGAGCTTCTGGGCCAGGAACGGCTGGAAGGCGCCGAGCGCGCTGGAGTAGAGGTCGATGAAGAAGTGGCCCAGCGAAAACAGGATCAGTGCCGTGAACCCGGCCTTGGCGCGCGCGGCCTGTCCTTCAATAGGAGGAGCGGCGGCAGTAGGGGACATACTCATGAATCAGGAGGGAAACTTTCATTATACCGGCCCCTCGCCGAGCGGCATCGCACGCTACGATGGGGTGTGCCCATGAACCAGTTGTTCCTGCTCGCCTCGCGCCCCGATGGTGTTCCCGAACCAGCCAACTTCCAATTGGTGGAGGCGCCCGTTCCCGAACTGGCCGAAGGCCAGGTGCTGCTTGAGAACCACTACCTGTCCGTTGACCCCTACATGCGCGGCCGGATCAGCACGGCCAAGTCCTATGCCAAGCCGGTGGAACTCGGTGAGGTCATGACCGGCACGGGCGTGGGTCGTGTGGCCGCGTCGCGCCACGAACGGTTCGTTGCCGGCGACATCGCTGTCGGGCTCACGGGCTGGCAGCGTTATGCGGTGGTGGATGGCTCGCAGCTTCGCAAGTTTGACGCCGCGCTGGTCCCCATCTCAACCGCGCTCGGCGTCCTTGGGATGCCCGGTCTGACGGCGTACTTCGGGCTGACTGATGTCTGCGCTGCCCGTCCGGGCGAAACGGTGATGGTGAGCGGTGCGGCGGGTGCCGTGGGCTCCTACGTCGGCCAGATGGCCCGCATCCTCGGTTGCCGTGTGGTGGGCTCGGCCGGTGGGCCGGAGAAGGTACGGCACGTGCTTGAGGACCTGGGCTTCGAGGGAGCCTTCGACTATAAGGGCACAAGCGATTTGAACGGAGTGCTCAAAGGCCTCTGCCCCAACGGTATCGACTGCTACTTCGACAACACGGGCGGCGCCGTGACAGACGCCGTTTTTCGCCGGATCAATACCGGAGCGCGCATTGCCATCTGCGGGCAGATCGCTTCCTACAATGCGGTTGCCGAAGACTACGGACCTCGCATTTTCAGGACACTGCTGGTCAAGCAGGCGCGCGTTCAGGGCTTCCTGGTCAACCAGTACAAGGACCGCTACCGTGAGGCGTACCCGAAAATTGGCGAATGGCTGCGCTCCGGAAGTCTCACCTACCGGGAGACGATCGTTGAGGGGTTCGAGAAAATGCCGGAGGCGTTCATCGGGCTTTTCAGCGGGCAGAATCTCGGCAAGATGCTGGTGAAAGTGGTTTAGTTTAGCGAACAGGAGTTCCCGCCTCACGGCCGTGACGGCCGGTCCGGAAGCCGCACGCCGAACCACGCGGCCAACCCGCCAAGAGCCACCAGCCCGCCCGCGTACAGCCCCCACTCCCATCCCCAGCGCGCTGCGATCAGGGGTGTGAGCGCGGGCGCCAGGATCCCACCGATGTTGCCGCCCATGTTGAGAATTCCGCAAGCAGCACCCGTGTCCTTGCCGGCGATCTCCAGGGTCGCTGTCCAGAACACCACATCGGACGCCGCGCAGAAGCCCAAGGCCAGCGACATCAGCACCACGCTGGTCACCAGGTCGCTGGCACCCACGCCGGCAAACAGACACACCGCGCTCAAAGCCAATCCGCCCACACCCACTGCCTTCAATCCGCGCCCGCGTCCCAGCCGCACCACCAGACGATCCGCCATCCAGCCCCCCGCTGGCATCAACAGCATCCACGCCACAAACGGCCATGTCGCGTAGAATGCCGTGTCTTGCGCCGGCAGCTTCTTCACCTCGCCCAGGTAGTAGTAGATCCAGTAGAAGAAGATGTACTCGAAGTAGTCGACGGCGAAGTAGCCAAAGGTCAGCCACCGCAGATTGGTGTTTCGCAGCAATCCTCCCCACTCCACACGGGAGCCGGCAACCGCGCCGTGTCCCTCGGTCCCGCCTGCCGCAAGCCACCACGCCAGGCCCGCGGCCACCGTCACCGCACCCGCGGCCGCAAATGACACACGCCAGCCCACCCACGCAATCAATGCCGTCACCAGCATGGGTGAGATCGCTCCGCCCAGCCCGGCCCCGCCGTTCACCAGACCCTGCACACGGCTGCGCTGCGCTCCGCTCATCCACATCGCATTGGCGCGCCCCGTGGATGGATACAACGGAGCGGTCACCACGCCAAACGCCAACCGCAGCACCACCAGAGCCGGTACAATGCCCGCAATCGCCGCCAACCAGTCGAGACCCGCCACCGCCGCCGTTGTGAGACCGGCCCCCACGCCCATCACGGTGAGAACCACCCGCACACCCCATCGGTCGGCCAGCCATCCACCCGCGACCATCAGAATGGTGTAG
The DNA here is from genome assembly GCA_016870915.1 of Acidobacteriota bacterium. Taxonomy (GTDB): domain Bacteria; phylum Acidobacteriota; class Terriglobia; order Bryobacterales; family Bryobacteraceae; genus VFZY01. The sequence continues at coordinate 19,019 of VFZY01000036.1, forward strand.
CTCAGCTGGAATGACGAAAACACAACCCCCATGCGCTCCGGCGTGATGCCGAATTCACGCATCATCGTTGGCGCCGCCACCGAAAGAATGGTCCGGTCAAAATAGCTCAACACGCTGAAGGCACACATCAGCAGCGCGATCGTCCACTGTTTGGCGCTCACCTCGCGCCTCCGGACTGCCGCGAGACGCAGTAGCGGTCCAGCACGTCCCCGTTTAACTCAATCCCCAGCCCCGGTTTCTGCGGTAGCGGCACTTCTCCGTCCACCAGACGCAGCTCTTCGGCCACCAGTTCGCGCCGCAGCGGAGCCTCCGCCAGAGCCGCGGGCAGGAACTCGATGAACGCGCAGTGCGCCGTCGCCGCGCTCAGATGCGCCGACGCGGCAATCCCAATTCCGGTCTTCCAGCAGTGCGGAACAATCAGCCGCCCGCGGTCCGCCGCCAGGTCGCACACCCGCCGGGCCTCCGTCAGACCGCCCACGCGGCCTACATCGGGCTGGGCCACATCCACCTTGCCGCGGTCCATCAGGTCGAGAAACTCGAACCGCGTGTTCTGCAACTCCCCGGCCGCGATCCGAATTCCGGAATGGTCGTGCAGGAACGCGTAGCCGTCCAGGTCATCCAACTGCAACGGAGTCTCCAGGAAGAACAAGTCGAACGGTTCGAGCTGCCGCATCACGCGCAGAGCCTGCTTCGCGTTGGTCCATGAGTAGCAGACATCCACCATCATGCTGAACTCAGGACCTGCTGCTTCACGGCACGCCGCCACCGTCTCCACGATCACGCTATCCGGCTCGTTCAATCCGTTGTGTGCATAGGGGCCCTGCACACACACCTCCATCTTCCCGGCGCGAAAGCCAAGTTCCCGCGCCCGCCGCGTCTTTTCCACCAGGGACTCCCGCTGTTCCCGCGCCGAGTGCCCCACCGGCAGCAGCGACGCATAAGGCGCAATCGCGCTCTTTCGCGCCCCACCCAGCAGTTTCCAGCACGGTACTCCGAGTGCCTTGCCCTTGATGTCCCAGAGTGCCATGTCGATGGCGCCCATGGCGCAGATGCCAAGGCCTCGCCGCCCCGTCATGAAGCTTCCGGTGTACAGCCGGTCCCAAAGTGCTTCTGGTTCCAGGGGGTCCTGCCCCAGCAGCATCTCCTCAAGGCCCAACCCCAAGACGTGCGTGCCACGGGCATGGATCATGGCCTGGGCCACCCACGGATTCGTATCCACCTCGCCGATCCCCGTGATGCCCTCATCGGTATGAACCAGAACAACGATGTCGTCCTGCGCGGACGAACACGCCGCGGCGTCGTAGCCCGGATCGAGAAGCACCAGCGTCTCGATTCCAATGATCTTCATGTCTTGTCTCTCACGATCTTCATGATCTGTCAATGATAAATTAGACAGAGACTATGAAGACCGCTGCCCTGCTGGTGCTGCTGACGGCGGCACTGGGCGCCCAGGAATACGAAACGGCCGTCCGGCCGCTGCTTGCGAAGTCCTGTCTCGCCTGCCACAGCGGCGCCACGCCGCAAGGCGGTCTCGATCTTTCCACCGCTGCCGGTGCGCTCAAAGGCGGCAAGCACGGCGCGGCCTATGTGCCTGGCAACGCCGAGGCCAGCCTGATGGTGACCCGCGTGGTGGGTGGCACCATGCCCCCGGCAGGACTACCAAAGCTCGACTCCACCGCCGTGAGTGCCCTTCGCGCCTGGATTGACCGTCAGAGCGCCGCCCGCGATACAGTCACCGAAGCCGACGTACTGCCCATCTTCCAGATGCGCTGCGTCACCTGCCACGGCAAACGAGTGCAGGAAGCAGGCCTCGATCTTCGCACCCAGGCCAGCCGCTTGAAGGGAGGCAAGTCCGGTCCCGCCCTGGTTCCAGGCCGGCCCGAGGACAGCCTCATCATGCAGAAGATCGGCGCGGGCAAGATGCCGCCGCCCGAAAAACTTTTTGAGGCCTTTGTTCGGCCACCGACCACCCCCGAGGTGGAGAAGCTTCGTGCGTGGATAGCCGCCGGTTGCCCGCCCGAACCCGCGCAGCAGACAGCCGCCGACGAGCCCGCCATACTTCCCAAGGACCGCGAACATTGGGCGTTCACCCCACCCCGGAAGACCACGCCACCCGCGTCCGGCCACGTCGTCGACGCGTTCATCCGGGCCAAACTTGCTTGGAAGGGCTTGCCGCCCGCTCCGGAAGCCTCGCGTCTCACGCTGCTGCGCCGGGCGTACTTCGATGTGATTGGCTTGCCGCCTACGCCTGCCGAGGCCGCGGCTTTTCTCGCCGATACAGCGCCGGGCGCCTGGGAACGTCTCATCGACAAGCTTCTTGAATCCCCTCACTACGGCGAGCGTTGGGCCCAGTTTTGGCTCAACGCCGCCGGTTACTCGGATTCCGAGGGCATCATTGATGAAGACAAGATCCGCCACGACGCATGGCGTTATCGCGATTCCGTCATCCGCGCTCTTAACGCGGATCAGCCCTATGACCGCTTCCTCACCGAGCAGCTTGCCGGCGACGAACTGATCGACTACAAGAAAATCGGCGACGTCACGCAGCGTGAAATGGACACCCTGGCCGCCACCGGCTTCCTCCGCATGACGCCCGATGGGACCTACTCGCCCGCCAATGGCTCCGTCGCGGAGCGGCTTAATGTCATCGCCGACGAGATCGAAGTTCTCAGCACCGCCGTGCTCGGCCTTTCTGTTAACTGCGCCCGCTGCCACAATCACAAGTACGATCCCATCTCGCAGCGCGACTACTACCGTCTTTCCGCCGTACTGCAAACCGCCTTGGACCCCTACGATTGGCTGAAGCCAACCGAACGGCACCTTGAGATCGCCTTCGCCTCGGACAAGGCGGAGGCTGTCCGTGCCAATGAACCCATCGAAGCGGAGATCCGCAAGCTGGAGGCCTCGCCCGAAGCGAAGGAACAGAAAGCCAAAACCGCCATCGCCGCGCTCAAGAAGCGGCTTGTCCCGCCTCCTCGCATTCGAGCCCTGTTTGACATGGGTGGCGACCCCTCGCCAGCCTATCTCCTGCGCCGTGGTGACGCCCAGAACGTGGCCGCGCGGCTTGCCCCCGCTGTTCCGCGCGTTCTTGCCGCCGGGCTGCCGCAATACTCACCCCAGCCGCCGCGCGCCGGCACCAGTGGCAACCGGCTGGCCCTGGCACGGTGGCTCACCCATCCGGACCACCCGCTCACGGCTCGCGTCATCGTCAACCGCGTCTGGATGCACCACTTCGGCCAGGGCATCGTGCAGAGCCCCGCCAACTTCGGGCGCATGGGCATCAAGCCCACGCATCCCGAGCTGCTGGATTGGCTGGCGCGCGAGTTTGTCGAGTCAGGCTGGAGCCTGAAGAAACTGCATCGGCTCATCCTCACCAGCGCCACGTACAAGCAGTCGTCACAGCTCACCGCGGCGGCCCTCGAACGCGATCCCGAAAATCAACTCCTTGCCCGCTTCTCCGCGCGCCGCCTGGATGCTGAACAACTCCACGACTCCATCCTTCGTGTCACCGGACGTCTCTCGCCAAGGCAATTCGGACCTGCCATCGCGGTTGACACCAGGCCCGGCGGCGAAACGACGCACGGCTCCAGTGTGGACGGATTTCGGCGGGCCATTTACGTCATGCAGCGGCGCACCACACCCGTGAGCCAGCTCGAAGTGTTCGACCAGCCGGTCATGCTGCCCAACTGTGTGGAACGCAGAAACTCCACCGTGCCCACCCAGGCCCTTCAGTTATCGAACAGCCCGGTCATCGCGGAGCACGCAAAGAACTGGGCGGCTCAGTTCATTGTCCGGTCCACCACGCCTGGCGACGCGGTCAAGCAGATCTATCTCACCGCTTTCACGCGGGAACCAACAACGGCTGAAAGCGGCCGTGCGGTGACCGCGCTTGAAAGCCTTGAGAGCCACTGGCAAGCGCATCTCGAGAAGAAGGGTGGAACCATCCAGCCAAAGGAAGCGTTTTTCCACGCATTGACCAGTTTTTGCCATACCATCCTGTCCGCTGCGGAGTTCTCCTATGTCGACTAAGCTCACGCGCCGCGGGTTCTTTTCACGCTTCTCCGACTGCGTTCATGGCGCGGCGCTCGCCGCGCTTCTCACACGTGATCTCTACGGCAACGCGCCGCTCGACCTCAAACCCCGCCGCCCGCACTTTGAGCCCAAAGCCAAGGCGGTGATTCACCTCTTCATGAACGGCGGCCCCAGCCAGGTGGACCTGTTCGATCCCAAGCCCACCCTGGCCAAGTTCGCCGGCCAGCCGCCTGGCCGCGACATTGTCAACCAGATTGAATTTGCCGCCGAAATCGGCGTGATGTGGCCATCACCCTTCAAGTTTCAGCGCTATGGAAAATGCGGCATGGAGATGAGCGAGTTGCTTCCCGGCCTGGGCTCCCGCGCCGACGACATTGCGCTCATCCGCTCCATGTACGGCGAGCACTTCAACCACGAGCCTTCCATCTATCTCATGCACAGCGGGCGTACGCTGCCCGGCCGCCCCGGCCTCGGCGCCTGGGTGGGCTACGGACTGGGTTCGGAGAGCCAGAACCTGCCCGCCTACGTTGTGCTCGACGATCCCAAGGGACTGCCCATCAATGGCGCCCAGAGCTGGCAGGCCGGCTGGCTCCCACCCGTCTTTCAGGGCACGCGCTTCCGCAGCGAAGGCCTGCCGCTGGTCAACCTCAAGCCTCCGGAAGAGCTTCCAGCCCCCGTGGCCGAAGCGCGGCGTGACCTGTTGCGCGAACTCGACTTGGCGCACCGCGCGGCGCGGCCGCACATGGCGGATCTCGACGCCCGCATCGCCAGCTACGAACTGGCGGCCCGGATGCAATTGACTGCGACCGATGCGCTGGATCTTTCGAAGGAGTCCGCGGCCACCCGTGAGATGTACGGGCTGAACCAGGAGATCACGCGTTCCTATGGGGCGCGCTGTCTCATGGCCCGCCGGCTCATTGAGCGGGGTGTCCGCTTCGTCCAGGTTTTCATCCAACGCCAGATCTGGGATAACCACGATAATCTCGAACGAGACCTGCGCGACTGTTGCGCCAAGACCGACAAGCCCATTGGCGCACTCCTTCAGGATCTGAAACAGCGGGGCTTGCTGGACTCCACCCTTCTGCTATGGGGCGGCGAGTTTGGCCGCATGCCCGTCTCTCAACTCAAGGGCACCAACGCCCCCGGGCGCGACCACGGCCCTGGCGGTTTCTCCGTCTGGATGGCGGGCGGTGGGATCAAGGGCGGCACCATCCACGGCGCCACGGACGAGATCGGCTACCGGGCGGTCGAAAACCGGGTTAGCGTGCACGATTTGCATGCCACCATGCTGAACCAGCTTGGCCTGCACTTCCGGGAGTTGGCCTATGATCGCCATGGCCTGCGCGAACGGCTCACCGATCAGTACCCGGCTCAAATCGTCCGTGCTGTGCTTCAATAGGTCACCATGATCTTCGAGCAATACTATCTTGGTTGCCTGGCCCATGCTTCCTATCTGATCGGTTCCGAGGGAGAAGGCGCCGTCATCGATCCTCAACGAGACATCGGCCTCTATCTCGACGCCGCCCAGCGCCACGGACTTCGCATCCGCCACATCATCGAAACCCATCTCCACGCCGACTTCGTTTCCGGTCACCGCGAACTCGCCGAAAAGACCGGCGCAGCTATCTATGTGGGCGCCCGCGCCGGTGCCCGTTTCCCCCATGTGCCGGCCGTCGATGGACTCACCGTCGAGATGGGCCGCTGCCGCTTACGTTTCCTCGAAACCCCTGGCCACACCGTGGAGAGCGTCTCCGTCCTGCTCACCGATCTCGACGAATCGCCCGAGCCCCAGGCCGTCTTCACCGGCGACACCCTCTTTGTGGGCGACGTCGGCCGCCCCGATCTCGCCCCCGACCTTACGCCCCAGGAACTGGCGGGCCTTCTCTACGACAGCCTCCACGAGAAACTGCTCACTCTGCCAGACGATGTCCGGGTCTATCCCGCCCACGGGGCCGGGTCCCTGTGCGGACGTCAGATGTCGAGCGAACGCAGTTCCACCATCGCTCGCGAACGCCAGACCAACCACGCCCTTCAGGCCCGCACGCGCCAGGAGTTCGTCGAACAGCTGACGCGCGACCTTCCACCCCGCCCGGCCTACTTCCACCACGACGTGGAGATGAATCGAACCGGCGCGCCGGCGCTCGAACACAACGTCGCCCTGCCCGGCCTCACGCCCGGTCAACTGCTTTACTATCAAAAGGATGGCTGTGTCGTTCTCGATACCCGCCCGGCCATTGAGTTCGCCGCCGCGCACGTCCCGGGTTCGTTTCACATCGCCCTCGGAGGTCAGTTCGCCTCCTGGGCGGCGCGGATGATTGGCCCCGAGGAACGCCTGGTTTTGGTGGCCGAGGACGCCGCCAAAGTCGAAGAGACCCGGATGCGTCTGGCCCGTGTCGGTGCCGAGCACGTCCTGGGCTACCTGGAAGGCGGTGTTCCAGCCTGGCTTAAAGCCGGCTACGAAACGTCCAGCGTTCCCCAGGTTTCCGCCGCTGAGCTTTCGGAATGGAGCCTCAACCCGCCGTCTCCCATGGCAATTCTCGACGTCCGCGAACCCGGCGAGTGCGCTGCGGGAGCCATTGCCGGTTCGCTCCGCGTTCCCTTGGGCCAACTCCCCGGCCGCCTCGCTGAACTCCCGTCCGGACCCTACCTGTTTGTCCACTGCAAGGGCGGCTATCGGAGTTCCATCGCCACCAGCCTTCTCCGCCGCGCGGGCTTTGACAAAGTGGTCAATGTAACGGGAGGCTTCGATGCCTGGGCCGCCGCCGGATTACCCGTCGCGGTCGAAGGCGGCTCCGGCGGAGCGTGTAGCCGTTCCGCCAACTAGGCCGGGCCGGGAATAATCCGCCTCCGCCGCTGGATCTGGCAACCGAGGGCGCTCAAGGGGCGTCTATCGGATCGGGAAACAACCTCACGTGGACCGGGAGGCCAGTTTGGCTTGAAGACGGGTCGCAAAGCGCGCGATATGGACAATGAAGCGCTCGTGAGTACCTTCGGCGACCTGCTCTTTTTCGTCGAACGCGGCCACCCGGAACCGGAGGCGGCGATCGTCCACACCGGTCAACTCGGTGCGGAACGTCACCCGCATCCCCAAAGGAGTAGCCGCCAGGTGCTTGATGTCCACATGCGTGCCCACGGTGTCGAACCCGTCCTCCAGATACGGCTTCACCGAGTTCCGGCACGTCATCTCCGTCAGCATGATCAGATACGGCGTTCCGAGCACCCGCGCCGTGTCCAATCCCAGGAAATCCACAGCGATTTCCGGGGTCACCAGCGTGTTATATTCCCCCTTGATTCCAGGGGTGAGTGGATTGGTCGATTCCGGCAAGCGGCTCCTTGCTGCGGCGCTTCCCAAAACCGGGCGGCCGCGTCTTCTCCCTGTGGTAACATAATGATGACGACCGAGTAAACCCGGAATGACGAAATTCCCCGTTGTGGATCGCATTGTGACAGGTGTCGCCGCTGCCATTCTGGGCGCTCAGTGCGTGCTTTGGGCGGAACCGGCCTCCACGCCCGACCCCTCGCAGGCCCTGATTGACCGGTACCTTGCCGCCAGCGCCAGCCAGCGCGAGGCATTAAAAGCCGTCTCCATGGACGTCGAAATCGACGCCGCCCTCCCTAAACTGAAGAAAGAAGGCAAGATGTACGCCCTCAAGTACATCTCGCGCCTGGGCCGAATCACCTACGACGCTGTCCGTTTTGTGGGTGACAACACAGTGAAAAAAGAGGTCATTGCCCGCTTCCTCCAGGCCGAAACACAGGCTACGGACGGCGCAGCCCTCGCTCTCACCCCGCAGAACTACCGCTTCAAGTTCAAGGAAACGGCCGACCGCGAGGGCCGCCGGGTTCATATCTTTGAAGTCACGCCCAGGAAGAAAAAAGTCGGTCTATTCAAGGGTCAATTGTGGCTGGATGAGGCCACCTGCATGCCCATCCGCGAGGCCGGGCGTCTGGTGAAGAACCCGTCGGTCTTCATCAAACGGGCCGAGTTCATCCGCGACTACGAGATTCGCGACGGGGTGGCCATGCCCAAGGAATGGCGCTCCTTCGCCGACACCCGCCTCGTCGGCCGCGCCGAAGTCAACATCCTGTTCAAGAATATCACCCCCGGCGAACGGCCCGAAAAGGAGCCCTCCGCCCACCTGCAGAACCGCGACGCCCAGTAACCCCCCGGTCACCTCAGCCCTGCGTCCACTTGAGGTCCGCATCCGACCGCCGGATGTAGTTGGCTTCCAACGCCTCCGGCCGTCCTGCCTCCCCCGCCTCCAGCAGCCGCTCCGCGATCACGCCCACCGCCCCCGCCACCGCCCGCGGGCAAACCGTCCTCGGGCCCGGCAGAAACGCCTCAAAAGGACCGAAATCCATGCTCAAATACTCTACTTCCGCAGCCGAAATCCCGGCCAGCCACCGCGGCAGCGGACCCACGAACTCCTCGCCCTCCAACTCGATCGCCGCATTGTAGACCGCGCCGAAAATCTCGCCCCGCCGGGCGTCCATCAGCGCCGCCCGTGTCGGCCGCGACCCAAACGAAGCCAGCGCCGCCAAAGTCGACACCCCCACGCATGGCCGCCCCGACGCCTCCGCCAACCCCTTCACCGCCGCCAGCCCCACCCGGACTCCGGTGAACGAACCCGGGCCGCTGGTCGCCGCGAACGCGTCCACCGCACCTGCCCGCACGCCGTGCCGGTCCAACAACTCCCGCATGGACCCGAACAGCGTCTCCGAATAGCCATCGGGGCCGTGCATCGCGATCTCTTCCAGAACTGCCCCGCCCCGAACCAGCGCCAGGCTACCCCACGGTCCGGTCACATCCAACGCCAGTATCAGCCGCTCGCTCATCTCACTCCGTCAGCCGGAAGACTCTGTCCACCGAATAGACCTTCCCGTTCGCATTCATCCCGGTCAACCGCAGGTTCAACACCGCCGGAAACTTGACGGCCACGCTTCGTGGAAACTCGAACGTTCCCGACGCTCCCGTCGCCACCACGCGATAGCCCTGCCCGTCCGCCGCCGCCTCCGCCGTCCACAGATACAGCATGGCCCGCGTGGCCCGGGTTTCGCGTTTCAGTTTCGCGGCAAACGCCGTCGTCCCGCTCATTCGCAACGGATCCGCTGTGGGCGCCCCGATCTCAAACGGCACCCGTGCCGCGGTCTGCTCCACCTCCTGCACGGGCACCATGCGCGAATCGAAACGGTACGAGTTCAGCATGCCCTGCTTGCGCCCGTCGCGCGACAGGTGCAGCACCCAGTCGTGCGTGTTGTCCGGAGGCTCGCTGACGAACCGTTCACCCTTCCACTGTTTGTCCTTCGGGCGCACCGCTTCGCCCGTGGCCGGGTTAATCCAGTACACGTCGTATTCATGCTTTTCCACCAGCACCTCCACCAGGGCCGGTTTCTCCACATACACGATGTACTCCACACCCTCCAGGGCGATGGCCCGCCCGTTGTCCACGTCGAAGTACGGCTCAAGCTCCCAGTGCCGGGTCTTGGAGAACAGGTCCCACCAGACGGTCATCGCCTTGGCCCCCGGCGACTCCGCGAAGTTCGCGTCCACCCCCCGGCTCTCCTCGCCGGCGGTCCCCGTGTTCGAAAACACCGGATACTGGCCGTTCATCGTCGCATGCCACAGACGCCGCCGGAACTCCGCCGGACTCACCTGATGCGGCTTTCCGCCACCCGCCCCTGAGTCCTCGGACCCGATGCCCAGATTCACAAACGGCGTCTGATACAACTGGTGCTCCACCGAGCCCAACGCCACATCGGGCGACCCGTGCGCCACAAAGTTCATCCAGCCATCGCCCAACATCGGCGCCGAACTCTGCGCCGCGTGTGCCGAGGCCGGATGCCGGTACGCGTCGTATTTTCGCAGCAACGCGCCCACTTCTTTCAAAAGCTCGCGGCCGTTGGTGTAGTCCTCAAAGCGCTCCGCCAGCAGCCATGTCACATTCATCGCCGTGTACCGTGCGGCCACGTAGCGAACAAAGCGATCGCGATCCTGCCAGGTGGGGAACAGCTTCCGCAGAGCGTCGGCGCCCGCCGCCAGCACCAGGTCCGCGATGATGCCCTTGTTGTTCAGGTGGATCACTCGCTGGTCCAGTTCCTGAAAGTACGCCGGGTTCGGCTGATCGGGCGCCGCATACGCCTTCGCCGCATCGGCGCCATCTCCCACCACGTAACCCCGCATGTGATTGAACTTCTGCGCGGCGCGCGCATCGGCGATCGCTTCGAACGTCTTGCGCGGAATCGTAGCCAGACGAAGGCACGTGTCGCCCATCCACAGGTGCGCCTTCAGCACTTCCGTATAAGCCCAATGGTGCACATTGGCCGTCCGGATATGACCCTGGGAGTCCCCGGCCACAGCCACAACCGTGCCCTGTTTACCCTGAAAACGCGCCACGTTGCTGCTGACACGGTAGGCCCACTCCCCGGGGTCCGTGGGCGCGAACCGGATCACAAGCCGCCGGCCTCCATCCCAAAACGCCGGCACAAGATACGTTTTTGCGCGAGGTGACCGTACCTCCGCCTGCAGTTGAACCGTCAGATAAGGATTAGGATGATTTTGCGCCTCTGAAGCATCCAACTCGAAGGCGATATCGCACACCTGGTACAGGGCCGGCGCTTGGCACGGGGTCTGCGCGCGCGCGCCAGGCAGGGCGGCGGCTACAAGAGCGATGAGAAAATAGTAACGACGAACGGAGCTACACATTGAGGTCCATCCAACTCCTTTTCTATTGTGCGACGATTGCCGGGGCGCAGAGCAACGCCGTCCCCCAACAGCCGCCCGCCGAGACGCCCAAACCTGATCCCATCACCGAAAAAACCGCCGCCTTCCAGAAACTCCCCGGCTATTTCGACCTCTACTGGGACGCCAAGACCGGTAAGCTGTGGCTCGAGATCGCGCGGTTCGGCCAGGAGTTCCTCTACGTCGAATCCCTGCCCGCCGGGCTCGGGTCAAACGACATCGGGCTTGACCGCGGCCAATTGGGCGCCGATCGTATCGTGCGGTTCGAACGCTCCGGCCCCCGCATCCTGCTGGTTCAGCCGAACTACGAATACCGCGCCGTGACTCCGGACGCCGACGAACGCCGCGCCGTCGAGGAGTCCTTCGCCCGCAGCGTGCTGTGGGGCTTTGACATCGCCGCCGAACACGAGGACCGCGTGCTCGTCGATGCTTCCGAATTCTTCCTGCGCGACTCCCACGACGTCTCCGGCACGCTCCGCCGCGCCAATCAAGGTACCTTCCGCGTGGACCCGCGCCGCTCCGCCTTCTTCCTGCCCCGCACCCGCTCCTTCCCCAAGAACACTGAAATCGAAGTAACCCTTACGCTCACCGGCGAGGGCGCCGGCCAGTTCCTGCGCAGCGTCGCTCCGTCACCGGACTCCATCACCGTCCGCACGCACCATTCCTTTGTCGAACTGCCCGGCCCGGGATACCGCCCGCGCGTGCTCGATCCACGGGCCGGCTTTTTCGGTATCCGCTACCTCGACTTCGCCACTCCGGTCACCAGTTCCATCCGGAAGCAATTCATCGCCCGCCACCGCCTGAACAAGAAGGATCCCAAGGCGCCAATCAGCGAACCCGAAAAGCCCATCGTCTACTACCTGGACCGCGGCACTCCCGAACCCATCCGCTCCGCCCTGCTCGATGGCGCCCGCTGGTGGAACCAGGCCTTCGAGGCCGCCGGTTACCGCGATGCCTTCCGCGTCGAGATGCTGCCGGAAGACGCCGACCCGATGGACGTCCGCTACAACCTCATCCAGTGGGTGCACCGCTCCACGCGCGGCTGGTCCTATGGCGCCTCCGTCCAGGATCCACGCACCGGCGAGATCATCAAAGGCCATGTCACCCTTGGGTCCCTGCGCGTGCGCCAGGACTACCTCATCGCCGAAGGCCTCATTTCGCCCCACGAAACCGGCCAGCCGGCCAACCCCGCCCTTCTCGAGATGGCGCTCGCTCGGCTGCGCCAGCTTTCGGCGCATGAAGTGGGCCACACGCTCGGCATGGCGCACAACTTTGCCGCTTCCAGCCGCGGACGCTCTTCCGTGATGGATTATCCGCATCCGCTGGTGAAACTCACCGCGGAAGGCGCCATCGACCTCTCCGACGCCTATGCCAAAGGCATCGCCGATTGGGACAAAGCCGCCATCACCTGGGCCTACCAGGATTTTCCGCCGGGCGTGAACGAACCGGCCGCACTGAAGAAGATCCTCGACGATGCGCACGCCCGCGGTCTCTACTTTCTCAGCGATGCTGACGCAAGGGCCGAAGGCGGAGCCCATCCGGCGGCGCATCTTTGGGACAACGGAACCGACGCCGCCGACGAACTCGACCGCGTGCTCAAGGTGCGCGCCAAGGCCATGTCCCGCATCTCCGAACGAAGCATCCGTGACGATGCCCCCATGGCCAGCCTCGAGGAAGTGCTGGTGCCCGTCTACCTCTCACACCGTTATCAGGCCGAAGCGGCCGCCAAGGTGGTGGGCGGGCTCGATTATCGCTACGCCGTCAAGGGCGACGGCCAGAAGATCGCTGAGATCGTCACGCCCGAGGCCCAGCGCAAGGCTCTCAACCTGCTTCTCAAGACCCTGCAGCCGGAGGTGCTCACCATTCCGGAGAACGTGCTGCGTCTCATCCCGCCCCGCGCCTTTGCCAGCGAGCGAACGCGCGAAACGTTCCCCTCACGCACCGGCCTCACGTTCGATCCGCTGAGCGCCGCCGAGACCGCTGCCCATCACGTTCTGGGGCTGCTGATGCACCCCCAGCGCGCCGCCCGGCTGGTTCAGTATCACGCCCGCATGGCGCAGGCGCCCGCCCTGCAGGAGGTGATCGACAAGACCATCGACGCCACCATCAAGAACCCCGGCCGCGCAGCTCTCGATGGCGAGGTGCGCCGCGTGGTGGATAATGTGGTGCTTTATCACCTGATGTCGCTCGCCTCAAGCAAGCAGGCCCACGCCCAGGTGCGCGCCGTGGCCATGCAGCGCCTGCGCATGCTGCGCGATTGGCTGATGTCCGCCCAATCCCCCACCAAGGACCCCGATCAGGCCGCACACCTTGCCTACGCTTACGGCCAGATCAAGAAGTTCCTCGACGATCCGCAGCCGCCCGCCGGCGCCCGCCCCGCCGATCCGCCGCCCGGCCAGCCCATCGGCATGGCTGATTGCGACCACGGCCAGGTTCCCCGGCCCCCGGGCTGAGCTAAGCAACGGCTGAGCCACGGCTCAGCAACGGCTGGCCGGCCCCGCTAATGGGCCTCACGTTTGTGCTTCATCAACTGCTCAGCCGTGTCGAATTCGGCCTGGCACGTGCTGCACTTCTTCCGTACGGACCGGGCTCGCGGCGGCTCCGGCTCCACGGATCTCACCGCCAGGGTGAGCGTGGTCTCGGTGGCATACCGTCCGCTCGCGTTCTCCCTGTGGAATGACTGGTCCGGGTTCAGCCTGCCGTGCATACGGAAGCGCCACTTGTCGTTCCAAACCAGGTTCAGATTGTCCAGCGCGAAGTTCTCCAGGATGACGTAGTCGGTATCCGTCGTAAGAATGATGCCAGCCCAGTGGAAGTTCCAGGCGTCCCTGCCCAGTTCACTGGCCCGCGCCTTTTCGCCGGGATGATTGATCTGCGTAAGGGCCAGGCCCACTTCCACCGGAATCCGCTCATTGATGCCCCCTTGATCTTTGGCGCTGTTCTTGTACGTGGTCCAATCGCCGATCACGCCTGTTGCAAGACGGTTGGCGATGGGTTCGCCGCCTTCGGTCGGTTTCACCAGCCCTCCCAGGCCCAGGTTTGCCACCTCAAGCGAGGAGCCGCGCTGCGAATCCAGCGATCCCATCACCATCTGCGAAGTAACGTGACAGTCGGAGAGTGTGCTGAAGGGAGCGTCCGGGTTGACCGAACGGTTCTCGGAAGCCTGGGTTCTCTGGAACTGGGCCGCGCGGCCGCGGTCGATCTCGGGATAGACACGTCCAAGGTGAGTCAGGAAGATCGGCGGCCGTTCCCCGCCCACGTAGCGAAGCCGGATCAGGGAGTTCGCCCTTGCCAGGTCGAGGTTGGCCGCGCGGACCAGATCCTCCGTGGCATAGAGCTCCTGCGGGCCGCGCACATACATCGTCTCGTCGTCGGAATAGCGCGTCTCCGGGAACGCCGTGGCTTCCACCAGATGCTTGTAGCGCAGGATGACGCGGCCCTGAGGCTGGGCGGCTGCACGCGCCCGCGGAATCATCATCTTTGATTCCGTTGTCTTGGGCTGAATCCGTGCCGGCGTCTGCGGACGATAAGGAGCCGGAAAAGCCGGCGCGTGGCCGGGCGTCCTCGGCGCGGCGGCCTGAGGACGGTACACCGGAGGAAACACGGGCGCTTTCGCCTGCACCGTCGCCACGCCACGCGCAGGTATCTGCTGCGCTTGCGGACGGTAGACCGGCTGCGCTTGCGGACGGTAGACCGGCTGCGCTTGCGGACGGTAGACCGGCTGCGCTTGCGGATGGTAGACCGGAGGATACGCCGGCTTCCGCTGCGCCACCGCGGGGCTTGCTGCTTGAGGGCGATACACCGGCGGGGCGACGGGTTTCGGCTGCACGGCCCCGTTGGGCCGGTAAACCGGCGGAGCCTTGGGAGCCTGCATGCGCGCTGGCCAGCCAGCCGGCACAGGCCGGGGCGGCTTCATGACACCCAGGCGCCGCCGCCGCACCGTATCCGTCTTGCCGACTGTCGCTTAGACATTTGGTGGCTCAAGTCTACCAAAGTCCACCGCCGGCCAAAAAAGAAAAGGAGCCCGCCCCGGACATTTGACTGCGTCCTGTTTAGGAGACGGAACTCCGTGAAAGATCGTTATTGAAGCAGTGAAGAGAAGGCGCCCGCTTAAACGCCCAGCCGCGCCTTCCAGGACTTGGCCGGCTTCAGCGACTCGTTCACTGCCGCGATGTTCTTCACGCCCTCGTCGGCCAGCCAGTCTTCCAGGGCTGCAATCCCCTTGGTGGCGTACACCGGAATGCCGTCCTTCCATGTGGCGCGTCCGCACAGCACGCCCGAAAAGCCCGTGTCGGCATCGGCGGCCATCCGCAGCGACTCATTGAACTGGGCGTTGCTCACACCCGCGCTCAGATAGATGAACGGCTTGGCGGCCGCCGCGGCTGCGCGGCGGAAATGGCCAATGGCCTCATCCCACGAATACGCCTTCTCGCCCTTGTAGACCGAACTGCCTTCCACGTAGTCCGCGTTGATGGGAACTTCCACCTTCAGCACATCCACGCCGTACTGAGGCTTCGAAAACTCTTCCATGCTGCGGATGACGATCTCCGGCTTTTCCTTGGCAAACGCCACGGACTTCTCGTAGTTCTTGCGGCCCTGGGGGTCGTAACCAATGAACTCGAGAAAAAACGGGATCTCGTTCGCTTCGCACTCCGCGCCAATCCGTTCCACGAACGCGTGCTTGATGTCGTTCACGTTCGCATCGTCAAACGGCGTGTAGTAGATCAGGATCTTCACGGCATCGCCGCCCCAATCCTTGATCCGCTTCACGGACACGTTCGGCAACAGGTCAGGCAGGCGGCCCGGCTGCGTGTTGTCGTAGCCGCTCTTCTCATAGGCCAGCAACAGCCCCGCGTTCGAAGCCCGCGCCTTGGCGGCCGGCAGGCCCCACTCCGGGTCCAACAGGATGGCCGAGGCGTGCGGAGTCAGAATCCGCGTCACCGCCACCTTGAACTCCACCATCATCTCGTCGGTGATGGCGCTTTCCTCAACGCCGCGAGCGGCGGCAATCGATTTGGCAAGGCTTCCACGCTGATCCATGGCGGCAGCCGCGATAATGCCGGCCGGCGTAGACAAATTGTTCAGGTGTTGGATTTTTCCAGGAGACAAACTCATCTTGAAGGGTGCTCTCAGTATATCAGGCTAGGCCGTTTCCATGCCTGCCGCCCGCTCCAGTCCCCGCGCCGCCACCTCGAACTCGCGCATTTTGAACTTTTGCACCTTCCCCGTCACCGTCACCGGAAAACTCTCCACAATCCGCACATGCCGGGGCACCTTGAAGTGCGCGATCCGCTCCCGGCAGTACTCCCGAATCGACTCCTCATCGGCCACCGCCCCCGGCTTCAGCCGCACCCACGCCACCACAATCTCGCCGTACCGCTCATCCGGCATGCCCACCACCTGCACATCGCTCACCGCCGGATGCGTGTAAAGAAACTCCTCGATCTCCCGCGGATAGATGTTCTCGCCGCCGCGTATGATCATGTCCTTCGCCCGTCCCGTGATCCGGAAGCAGCCATCGTCCCGCATCACCGCCAGGTCGCCCGTGTGCAGCCAGCCCTCGCCGTCAATCGCCTTCGCCGTGCTCGCAGGGTCCCCGTCATAGCCGCGCATGATCAGATAGCCGCGCGCGCACAATTCGCCCTGCATTCCCGTCTCCACGGTTCCGCCATCCTCGCCCACGATCTTCACCTCCGTAGCAGGCATCGCCGCGCCCACGGTTGCCACCCGGATCTCCAACGGATCGTCGGCATTCGACATGGTGATCACCGGCGACGCCTCCGTCTGCCCGTAGCAGATGGTGATTTCGCGGCAGCCCATCACCTCAAGCACGCGCCGCATCACCTCCACCGGACACGGCGCGCCCGCCATGATGCCCGTCCGCAGGCTGCCCAGATCGAACTCCAAAAACCGCGGATGGTCCAGTTGCGCGATGAACATCGTGGGCACGCCATACAGCGACGTCGCACGCTCCTCCGCCACTGCTTGCAGTGTGGCCAGCGCGTCGAACTGTTCGCCGGAAAGCAGCAGCGTGCTGCCGTGCACATAGCAGGCCACCGCCGCCATCACGCAGCCAAAGCAGTGATACAGAGGCACCGGGGCGCACACAATGTCGCGTTCGGAATACCGCAGCCCGCGGCCCACCAGGTAGCCGTTGTTCACCAGGTTGCGGTGCGTCAGCAGGACCCCCTTCGGCGACCCCGTGGTCCCCGACGTGTACTGAATATTCACCACATCGCCCGGCGCCGGGAGCGGAACTTCGTCCACGCTGGTGCCCCGCGCGAGCATGGCGTCCCATGCCCCCGTGCCCAGAAACACGGTGTGCTCCAACGTAGCGCCGCCGCCGAGGGCATCGCGCAGAATGTCCGCGTAATTCGAGCGCGCGCCGCTCTCCGGCAGAAACAGCGCCCGCATGCCCGAACGCGAGATCACATAGCGCAACTCATGGGACCGGTACGCCGGATTCACGTTCACCAGAACAATGCCGGTCCGCGCGCTCGCCAGTTGAAGCAGAATCCACTCGGCGCGGTTCCCGGCCCAGATGCCGATGCGGTCTCCAGGTCTCAATCCCAGTCCCAACAGGCCGCCCGCCGTGGCCAGAGCCGCCTGCTTCAGTTCGCTCCAGGTGTACCGCAGCCCCTGGTGCCGCGCAATCAGAGCCGTCCCCGCCGGGTGGCGCAAGGCCGTGCGCTCGAACGCCTCCCAGAGGGAGGTTTCAATCAGTTCCACATCCGGCCCGCGTGTGTGGCTCAGCATATCCGGCATAATTGTAGCTCGCCATGCCCAGGTACTTTGAGGACTTCACCGCGGGCTCCGTCGAGGAGTCCGGCGGCCGCACCATCACCGAAGCCGACATCGTCCACTTCGCCGGCCTCTCCGGCGATTTCGTGCCCCTGCACATGGACGAGGAGTATGCGCGCCAGAGCCCGTTCGGCCGCCGCATCGCCCACGGAGCCCTGATCTTCAGCATCTCAACCGGCCTCATGACCCAGAGTTCGGATATCCACCGCACCGTGCTCGCCTTCTACGGCGTGAACCGCCTGCGGTTCCGCAAGCCCGTCTTCATCGGCGACACCATCCGAGTCCGCAAGACGGTGCTCGGGGTTGAACAGCGGCACCAGGATCGCGGTCTGGTGACCTTTGAAACGCAGGTCCTGAATCAGGCCGGGGAAGCCGTGCTGGTGTATGAAGACGTCCTGCTCATCCGCACGCGGCCGCCGGGTTAGGGCTCAGCGGGAATGGCCGGGCCCCTTGACCCTGCACTACATCGGCGCGCCGGATGTTCACGAAATAGGGGAACTTCATGGGACAATGCATTGCAGTGCATTGTCGCGCCACAAGTGCTCTTGAGCAGGAACTCAGTTCGGGCAACGTCTTTGACGACCTCGGATTGTTCGATGCCGGCGAGCATCTCATCAAGGCTGGCCTGGTGGTTAAGATCGGCCAGACCATCAGACGCCGGCGGCTCACGCAAGCGGCCGCGGCCGGACTGATGGGTATCGATCATCCCAAGGTGTCCGCCATGTTATCCGGGCGGTTTCGCGGCTACTCGGTGGAGCGCTTGATGCAATTCCTGGTGGCTCTGGGCCAGCAGGCTGAGATCGTCGTCAAAGCCGGGAAAGTGCGGTTCGGCTGAGCTGTGCTTCGCGTGAGCGCACATCAGCCTTACGCCCCGGCGCCTACCGGGCGTGCCAGACAAAGACCGGGGACTCGATTTCCATCCGGGCCACCATAGCCCCTCAAAAAAATTTTCCGCTTCGCGGCTTCGCCGCGAAGGTCAAGTGTTCAAGACTCAAGCATCAAGGGTTTTCCCGTCCCAGGCCAAGCGGAAGCCGACGTTACCGCTGCGCTCCGCCGGCGCGTCCCTGTTACGGCAGGCGCCCCGCAGGCTCCTGGGATTGTTGTTCCAAGAGCCCCCGCGGAGGACCTTGCCCGAACCCATGGCCGCCCTCCGTGGATCTTCCTGGGCGCTACTGGGATAAGTTGAGTACCAGTCACTCACCCATTCCCAGACGTTCCCCGCCATGTCGAACAAACCCTCCGGAGTCTGCCCCTCGGGATACAATCCTACGGGAGTGGGGCGTCTTGGGCCGCCCGGGAAATTCGCCAGTTCGGGGCTCGGATCCTGGTTGCCCCAAGCGTACTTTCTCCCGCTCGCCCCCCGCGCCGCATACTCCCATTCGGCCTCGGTGAGCAGCCGTGCCCCGCGCCAGGCACTGAATGCCGCTGCCTCGAACCAACTCACGCGGGTCACTGGCCGGTTCGGGTGCTTCCGTTGCGTCATCCACTCGCGGGGTTCAGCAAATTCGCCGAAACCGCCGGCGGACCAAAGCTCCCGCCGGGAGTAACCGCGGTCGTCCACGAAACCCGTGTACTCGGCGACAGTGACCGGATACCGGGCGATCCAAAATCCTTTCACCGTCACCCGATGCACAGGCTTTTCGTCATCATAGGCGTCCTTGTCATCCGACCCCATCAGGAACGAGCCGCCCGGCAGCCAGACCCGCCGCTCCTCCGTCAACCTCGGATCTCCGAAGCGCCCCAAGGTCTCGGCCGCATCCAACCGGTGGTTGAACGGAATTGCGCCGGCTCCACGCTCAAAGATTTCTTGAATCGACAACACCAGTTGCGCCCACCGCGGATCGGACACTCTGTATCCCTGCCCGGCCAAATCGCCTTCCTTCCACCACACCAGCCAGAGCCACGGCCGCCACGCGTTCCGCCAGGGGGCTTGCCAGGAAATCCGTGCCCAGCCGATCGATCAACCGCCCAACCAGCCCATCCACATGATCCGGGCCGTTCCCGTGCAGGATACCGGCCAGCAGCAGAACCGTCTCCCGCCATTCCGGCAGGTATGTCCGGTCCCCGGTAAGCAGAGCCTCATACCGTGAATTCTCCCGCATCCCGTTCAACTGGCGCGCCGCCAGGAACTCAAGGAACGTCAGGTGCCAGAACCGTACGTTGACTCCATCGCCCACAATCATGCCGCTGCGCAACTCCTCGCGATCAAGAAAGCCGAGCACCGCGTTGCGGTCGCCGCCGAACTCAGGTTCCAGCAGGTCGGCCGCCTCATTTCGAGTGATCTCGCGGCGCCGGCCGCCGGCGGCGGCCAGCATGCCGAACGCCAGCTTGCCCAAAACGTCCAGCAGCTTCCGTTCGGGCAGGCGTTCGGGGTCGCTGCGCGCCGCTGCCAGCCACCGCAGGACGGACTGGTATAACTCCGCTCGCTGGTCCGGAATCCGGCGCTCGTTCCAGTGCACCACGGCCAGGGCTGTCAGCATCACGGGCGTGCGCGCCAGTTCCAGAATCTCAGGCTTGGCGTGGACGCACTGCAGCAGGTCCTCCGCGTGCGGACCGGCCTTGTGAGCGCTCTCCGCGTGAACGTGTTCGCTCCACTTCCGCAGGAACGATGCGATCGCCTCATCATTCAGCCCACATTTCCGTTTTGAGCCGCGCGTGCGAATCTCCTGGATGCTCGTCCGCATCAATATCGATAGGGGTTTGAAGGCAGCGAAGACCCCTGCGGAGGACAGCACCCAATGGGTGACAAACAAAACCAGCCCTTTCAGCTCTCGTTCAACGGCCTTCTCAAGATCGACTTCCAGGGATCGCGCGTTACTTCCGATGGTGGTCTGATCCTGGTGCGTGAGTTGGATGAACGGCTGGGCTTCGGTGCTCTCATTGCCCAACACCTGACTGACTCACGGCGCGGCAAGAATACCCAGCTTCCGCTGGCGGACCTACTGCGCCAGTCCGTCTACAGCCGGATTGCCGGCTACGAGGATGTCAACGATGCCGAGCGGCTCTCGCAGGATCCAACCTTCCGGCTGA
>VFZY01000037.1 GCA_016870915.1 Acidobacteriota bacterium
GAGTCGGGTCCGCAGAGCGCCTACTCGGCGGCCTCTTCTGTTTTACCGCAGGATTCTCAGGGGTCCCAAGTGGTGTCAGACCCGATCTATCGACCCGCTCAACTCGGCGGCGTGCATAGTTTAGGTGTAACTGTGAAGGCGTGCAGGGATGTTCCCACGTTATTTGAAAATTGTAAAAACTCGATAGAAATGGACTGGTACCCGTGGAAGCCGGGTACTAAGCGGCCGGCTGGCCGGCAAAGGCCGGGCTGGCCTCATGACACCCAGGCAACGCCGCCGCCCGGTGTCCGTCTTGCCGGCCGTTGCTCAGGCGTCGGTCCGGAGGGCGCTCATGGGCTCGATGCGGGCGGCACGCGCCGCGGGAATCATCGTGGCCACCAGGGAGGCCGCCAGCAGTGTGCCCACCACCAGCCCGAAGATGACCGGATCGGCCGCCTTGACCCCAAACAGCTGGGTCTCGACGAACCGGCCCAGGCTAAACGCACCACCGGCGCCCACCGCCAGCCCCTCCAGCACAACGGCTGTCATTTCACCCGCCACCAGACGCACGACGTTCGCCTGGCCGGCGCCCAGGGCCATCCGGATGCCGATCTCGCGCGTGCGCCGGGCGACAACGAACGAAAGCACACCGGAGAATCCCACCAGGGCCAGGATCGTGGCCAGCACGGCGAAGCCGCCGGCCAGCAGCGACACCAGCCTCTCGTTCGCCAGCCGGAAATTGATCTGGTCGTCGAGCATCTTCATGTCGCTCACCACCAGATTCGCGTCCACCCGGGCCACCTGGGCGCGAAGCAGGGGCATGATCCGCGCGGGGTCCGTCGAGGCGCGGGCGTAGACGTTCATGCCGCCCGCGAACCGGAGAGCGCTATCCAGGTTGATGAACATCTGCCGGGGCACCGCGCCCCGCACGTCGTGGTAGCGGGAGTTGCCGAAGACTCCGATCACCTCAAAGTCCAGCGGCGCCCGGACGCCCCGGCCCATCTTCTGGCCCACGGGGTTGGTGTTGGGGAAATAGTCGCTCACCAGCCGGTCGTTCACCAGCGCGACGCTGCGCCCGCTGCCCCAGTCCTGCCAGGTGAAGTCCCTGCCGGCGCGCACCGGGATGCGAAGGGCTTCGAAGTACCCGGGCGTCACCCAATTGAAAAAGCTTTCCGGCTCCCGGTTCTCCGGAATGCCGGGGATGGTGATGGCGCCATCCGAACGCCCGCCCGTGAACAGCCGCGTGGTGTTGGCGCCCACGGCCGCCACGCCCGGCACCTGGGCCAGGCTCTCAATCACCTGCCGGAACACCTGCGTCTTGCGCGGTGCGTCGTACGGCGTGACCGGCCGCACGAAGAACGTCACTACGTTCCTGGTGTCCATTCCCAGGTCCACGTTGCGCAGATTGCGCAGAGTCTGAACGAACAGCCCCGCACCCAGCAGAAGGATCACCGAAAGCGCAACCTGAAGACCGACGAAAACCTTTCGCAGCCGCACCTGCGCCCCGCCGCCCACCACACCGCCGCCCTCCTCGCGCATCGTGAGCGAAGGGGACACCCGCGAACTCTGCCAGGCCGGCAGCAGGCCGAAGAAAAAGGTGGTGATCGCCGTGACCACGATGGTGAAAACCAGAATCCGTGTGTCCGGCGCGGCGGAGATCGAAAGAACCGTGGGGTCCACCGGCAAAGTGCCCAGCAGGAAGCGCGTCAGCATCCAGCCAAGGCCCACGCCCAGGGCGCCGCCACACACCGCCAGCAGCAGGCTCTCGGTAAGAAGTTGCGCCAGAATCCGGCCGCGGCCCGCGCCAATCGCGCCCCGAATCGCCAGTTCGCGCTGCCGGGCGGCGCCCCGGGCCAGCAAAAGTCCGGCCACGTTGCTACAGGCAATCAGCAGAACGGCCCCCACCAGCCACTGCAGGATGATCAACGGCCGCTCAAAGCCGCGGCGCAGTGGCGAAGCGCCCTTTTCGGCGGGTTCAAGCGAGAACGTCTGTTTCAGGAACCGCTCCCGGGTTTGCGGGAAGCGGGTGAAGATGTCGTGCTTCAGCTCCACATCCTGTCGCTGGCGGTAAAGCACCTTCATCGCGGACTCGGCCTGGGTGCGGGTGACGCCCGGTTTCAGACGGGCGAACAGGTAAAACCAGGACGAGCGTTCCTCATCCAGGCGCGGGTCCGTGGGCGTGATCGACGGTTTCATGGCAATCGGAACCCAAAGCCGGGTCGGCAGACCGGTGTCGGTGCCCTCATACCCCGGGGCGCCGATGCCAACCACCGCGAAGGGCGTTCCGTTCAGCCGGATCTGTTTCCCCACCAGCGAGGGATCGCCGCCAAAACGGGATTGCCAGAAGTCATATTGAAGCACCGCCACCGGATGGCCGTTCAGGTGAAGGTCATCCTGAGGCGTGAGCGTCCTTCCCAGGTGCGGCCGCACTCCAAATACCTGGAAATAGTTGCCCGTCACCATCGTGAGCTGGATCATCTCACTCCGGTCCTCCCCCGAGGCGCCGGCCGCCGTCAGACCCGCCGGTTCGCTGCGCTGCCCCGCCAGACCGGCAAACACCGTGTTCTGATCGCGCAACGCGAGGTAGGTAGGGTACGGAAAGGTGTGGGTCCCGTCGCCGCTCTGGCTTCCCACCCGGCCGCCGTCCACTCGAAAGTAGACCAATTCTTCCGGATTCTCGCCCGGCAGCAACCGCAGCAAAATCTGGTCCACCAGGGTGAAGATCGCCGTGTTTGCGCCAATCCCAAGTCCCAGGGAGAGGATCGCCGCCAAGGCAAATCCCGGCGTCCTGACAAGCTGGCGAACACCGTATCGCAGGTCGCCGAAAAACGAACCCAGGGTCATAACGCTCCTGTTCTTCCCTGCCGTGCTGAAGGAAGTGAACGGATTGGACGGCCCGGATGTTCCCTCGTTGGGGTTTTTGACGGTTTACAACTGTGCCTTCCAAAAATTGTCTACAAAAAACTGTTGACTTTCCAAAATCGGTATTCTAGAATTGGAATTAAGCCGGGGAGGCAACTCCCACCAAAGCGAGACTAACCTCATAAGACCCCTGAAGCAAACCTCCCCGGCGCCCGTAAGGGTCTTCTTTCTTTGAATTCCCCTCCCCAGACCTTCTGATAAAATGGCCTTGCGTCCATGCACCGGCATGAAGGCTGTCACCGTTCTCGGTTCCACGGGTTCCATCGGTTGTAGCGCCCTGGATGTCGTCCGCCACAATCTGCACCGTTTTAAGATCTTTTCCCTGGCGGCGGGCGCCAACACGGACCGTTTGGCTGAGCAGATCCTGGAATTTCGCCCCGAAGCTGCCGTGGTAGGTACGGAATCGGCTCTGAAGAGTCTAACCGGGAGGCTGGAAGAGGCCGGGTTGCCGCGGGCCGATTGGCCCGAACTGGCCTGGGGCGGACAGGCGCTCATTGACGTGGCCACGGCGGAAGGCTGTGGGTTCGTTTTGTCGGCGATTGTGGGTGTTGCCGGTCTTGAGGCCACCTATGAAGCGATCCGGCGGGGAAAACAGGTGGGGCTGGCGAATAAAGAGACCCTGGTGGCGGGCGGCGAGCTGGTGATGGCTGCCGCGCGGGCCGCCGGTACCGAACTGCTGCCGGTGGACAGTGAGCACAACGGCGCCCATCAATGCCTGCGGGCGGGCCGGCGGGCGGAGGTCCGGCGTCTCATCCTGACGGCGTCCGGCGGGCCGTTCCGGGAGACCCCGGCCGGCGAGTTCCCCTCGGTGACGCCGGAGCGCGCCCTGCGGCACCCCACCTGGAAAATGGGGCCACGCATCACAATCGACTCCGCCACGTTGATGAACAAGGGGTTTGAGGTGATCGAGGCCTGCTGGCTGTTCGATTTTTCGCCGAAAGAAGTGGACGTGGTGATCCACCCGCAATCCACCATCCATGCCATGGTCGAATACAATGATGGCAGCGTAATCGCCCAGATTTCGGAGCCGGACATGCGGATGCCCATCCAGTACGCCATGACGTACCCGGAACGGCATGAAACCCGGGTCGCTGCGCTGGATTGGACCAAGGCCCGGTCCTGGACGTTCCAGCCGCCGGATCTGGACAAGTTCCGGTTGTTGCGGGCGTCGTATCAGGCGCTTGAAGCCGGTGGCACCGCGACTTGCACGCTGAACGCGGCCGACGAGGTGGCGGTGGAGGCATTCCTGGCGGGCGGGATTCGTTTCGACCAGATCGCCGATGTAGTGGAAGAGACGTTGGATCGTGTCCCGGTGCGGCGGCCGGATACGGTGGCCGGGGTGCTGGCGGCTGACGCCGAGTCAAGGGATGCCGCGGTGCGGGCGGTGCGGGCAAGGCGCTGCTAAACGTGGCAAGCTGATTAGGGAACCGACTGAATGGGAGTGCGTGATTGAATGGGAGTGCGTGATTGAATGGGAGTGCGTGATTGAATGGGATTGATTGACAAGATCCTGTGGCCCCTCGTCCTGCTGGGCATTCTGATCATCGTCCACGAACTGGGACATTACTGGGCCGCACGCTTCTTCGACGTGAAGGTGGAGGTGTTCAGCTTCGGCTTCGGGCCCAGGCTGTTCGGCTTCCGCAAGGGTGAGACGGATTTCCGCTTCTCGGCCATCCTGTTCGGCGGCTACGTCAAGATGTATGGCGAGCAGCCCGGTGAGGACTCGGCGGACCCCCGTTCCTTCCTGGGCAAACCGCGCTGGCAGCGTCTGATCATCGCCTTTGCGGGCCCGGCTATCAACATCGTCCTTGCGGTGGCCGTGATGGCCACCCTGTTCACCATCCGGTACCCGAAAGAAGTGGCGGAAGCAGGCCCGGCCGTCGTGGGCCACGTCGATCCGGATAGCGCCGCGGCCAGGGCCGGCCTGCAAGCCGGCGACAGGATTGTGCAGGTGGCCGATCAGGCCAATCCCACCTGGGATGACATCATGCTCAAGGCCGCGGTGGGCGGCAAAGGCGAACTGACGGTCGGCGTCGAACGCGACGGGCGGCGCCTGGCATTCCAGGTGCAACCGGGTGTTTCGGAAAAGACCGGCGAGCCGCTCATCGGCTGGTCGCCACCCATCCGCGTCAACCGCGTCATGCCGGGGCTTGATGCCGAACGCCAGGGGCTCCGCGAGGGCGACGTCATCACGTCGATCAACGGCGCCGCCCTGCGCAGCTATCAGCATCTGGTGGACTCCATTCGGAACAGCAAGGGCCAGCCGGTGGAGGTGGCGTTCCTGCGAAACGGGGCGCGCCAGACGGTCCGCTTGCAGCCGGCGCTGATCGACACCGGCCGCCAGAAGGTCTACATGGTGGGCGTCGATCTTTCAGCGCAGATCGTGATGACGCAGTTGGGCGTGGGCGAGGCCATCGCGGAATCCGTGAAGCACAACGTGAAGAACGCGCTGCTGATCTATCAGGTTCTCAAGGGCATTGTGGAGCGCCGCATTTCTCCGCGATCGCTGGAAGGGCCCATCGGCATTGCCGACATCGCAAGTGAAGCCGCCAAGCGCGGTGCGCTGGAGTTCTTCGCCACGCTCTCCATGGTGAGCCTGAATCTGGCCGTGTTCAACCTGCTGCCCATTCCGGTGCTGGATGGTGGCACCATCCTCATGCTGCTGGTTGAGATGGTGATGCGCCGCGACCTCAGCCTGCGCGTTCGCGAGGCCGTGGTGGGCCTTGGGTTCACATTCCTTCTGTGCCTGGTGGGCTTTATCCTGTATAGCGACATCAGCAAGCGCATAGCCGGCTAGAGCCCCCAGCCGTATATGGCTGGTTAAGACCCGGAGCCGTATGGCTGGCTAACAAGTCGAGCGCTGCCGGCACCTGGCAATGAACGGCCGATGGGGCGGGCCCGCCGGCTGGGAGATCATGATCGGCGCCAGCTCTCCCGCCGCCACCGCGCTCGGGACCATTCGAACCAGACCCTGCTGTTGCCGTTCCAGCGGCCCGTCGGCTTCAATCGACAGAATGCGGTTGTTCGGGAACCAGTCGGTGGATGCCCCGCTCAGGCGCGGCCGGTCGCCGGGCAGCACGTAGTAGAGGAAGACCATCTGGCCATCGTTCCCGCCCAACACCCGAAGCGGCAGCGGCAGGTCGAGCGTCGCCAGGGCGTGCCGGGCCTTGAACGGCTTGGGGTCCGTCCCGGCTCGCAGAACTCGAACGGGACCCTCGCCGGGCAACTGCCAATCAAGCCCGCGGCCGCCGATCACATGTTCCAGCCGAAGCTCGCTTCCGCGCTCCAGGCGGCTGGCTTGGGAGCCGCTTCGAAGGCCGATTCTCACGCCTTCCGGCAGCAGCATCCGCATCCTTTCCGTGCCGAGATCGACGGCCATCGACGAATGGGTTCTCACTGCGAAGAACCCGCTAGGTACAGGCGCACACAAAGACGACATATACTCTTCAGTGGGATCTCTGGGAGACCCATTACAAGAAAACGAACATGCAACGGATTCTCCGCTTCGCGGCGCTGGTTCCGGTGGCGGCTGCCCTGGGAGCCGATACCCCGGAAGAACACTTCGAGAAACGCGTCCGCCCCTCTCTGGTGCGGCACTGCCAGGCCTGCCATGGCCCGGATAAGCAGTTCGCCGGCCTGCGGCTCGATTCGCGGGCAGCCATTCTCAAGGGCGGGCGTTCGGGCGCGGCGGCGATCCCCGGGTCGCCCGGCGAAAGCCTGATCGTTCGGGCGATGCGCCACGAGGGGCCCGCCATGCCGGTGGGCGTGAAGTTGCCCGCCGCGGAGATCGAAGCCGTGGCCCAATGGGTGGCGGCCGGCATGGTATGGCCGGAGGCTCCGGCCAAGGCCGCCTCGGGCGGCGGATTCTATCAATGGGTCCGGCAGCGGCATTGGGCGTTTCAGCCGGTGCGCGCGGCTGCGCCGCCGGCCCCCCGGACCCCGGGCTGGTCCGCCAACCCCATCGACCGGTTTATCGCCGCGCGGCTTGAGAAGGAGGGTCTGGCCCCGGCGCCGTCCGCTCCATCTCATGCTCTGGCGCGCCGTGTGAGCTACGTGCTCACCGGCTTGCCTCCCCGTGAAAACGGGCCGTATGAGACGCAGGTGGAGAGCCTGCTGCGCTCGCCGCACTTCGGCGAACGCTGGGCCCGCCATTGGATGGACGTCATGCGGTACGGCGAAACCTATGGCTATGAGTGGAACTACGAGATTCACGGGGCGTGGAGATACCGCGACTATCTGATCCGGGCTTTCAACCTGGACCTTCCCTACAACCAGTTCGTCCGGGAGCACATCGCGGGCGACCTGCTGGCCAAACCGCGTCTGGAGCCCGCCACCGGACTCAACGAGTCGAAGCTGGGAACCACCTTCTACCGTCTGGGCGAAATGGGGCACGATGACTGCATCGAGTTCCGGGAACTGCGCCTGGACGTGGTGGACAACCAGATTGACACACTGTCCAAGGCGTTTCAGGGCCTCACCGTGGCCTGCGCCCGCTGCCACGACCATAAGATCGACCCCATCCCGACCGAAGACTACTACGGCCTGTTCGGCATCCTGGCGAGTTCCCGCCAGGTGACCCACTCCCTGGACACCCGCCCGCTGCTCACCGCCGGAGTCAAGCAGCAGTTGGATGCCCTGAAGGCTCAAATCCGCGGCGCCGCGGCGCGGCAGTGGGGCGCCGGAACCGCCACCTTTACCCGCTACTTTGACGCCGGCTACAACTGCTGGCGAGGCCTGCCGCACAAGGAACCCGCCGATCTCGACCCCATGCTGGTGAACCGCTTCGCCGAGCTGTTCCGCGCCGCCAAGCCCGACGAATCGGACCCCATGCATGTCTTCCACTCTCTTGCCGGCGGCGAAAGCTGGGCCTCGCTCCAGGCGCGGTACGCCGGCGAGGCGGAAGCGCGGCACAAGTTCAACCACGGCAACTTCACCCCCTGGGCGGACTTCCGGCTGGGCCCATCCAACTGGCCGGCCGATGGCGCCGGGTTGCGCGACGGTCTGGCGGCCGACGGGGCGCTGGCCGTGGCCTCGGAGGGCAGTACGGCAGTGGAAGGTGTCCTGGAGCAGGGCCTCTACACGCACCTCTATTCGGATAAGCTGAACGGCGCCCTGCGCTCTCCCTTCCTGCCCAAGGACAGGAAGTTCATCAGCCTGCGGGTGGCGGGTGGCAAGCTGGGCGCGCGGCGCACCATTGTGGACAACTGCGTGATCGGGGAAAACTATGACCCCATCCCCAGCACGTCGCCGCGATGGCTCAAGCTGCCCACGCTCAGCAAGGAGAAGCTGCCGATCTTCCTGGAGCTGGTGACGCGCACCGACAACCCGCGGTATCCGGACCGCCCGGGCCGCCTGCGCGGCGTGTCGCCGGAACAGCAGATTGCCTCCATCCGGTCCTACTTCGGCGCCGTGGAAGCCGTGCTGCACGACGTGGATGAGGCGCCGCGCGAAGATGTGAGCCCGGTGCAACGGCTGTTCGCCCACCAGGCGGAGGGCTTTGGCGGAGCGGTGGGGGCCGTCTTGCGCGACTCGCTGCGGCGCTGGGAGCAGGGGCGGGCCGATGGCGTCGACGCGCGCTGGATCGAGTGGGCGCGCCAGAACGGACTTCTGGAGAACGACGCCACCGACGGCAGCGAGCTGGCGCGTCTGGTGCGCGAGTATCGCGCCATCGAACAGCACATCCCCGCGCCGCAAGTCGGCTATGGGGTGGCTGACGAGCCCGCCGGATACGACGTCGACGTGCTCACCGGCGGCAATCCGAAAAACCCCGGCAAAACGGCGCCGCGCCATTTCCTTTCCCTGCTGCCGGGCGGGACCCCCGTGCGGGCCGGAAGCGGACGGCTCGAGATGGCGGAGATGATCGCCGGCCGCGACAATCCACTCACCGCGCGCGTGATGGTGAACCGTGTCTGGCACCACGTCTTCGGGCAGTCTCTGGTCTCAACCCCCGACAACTTCGGTGTATTCGGTGAACGCCCCGTGAATCCGGAACTGCTGGACTACCTGGCGGACTGGTTCATGCGCGAGGGCTGGAGCGTTAAGAAGCTGATCCGGCTGATGGTGACATCACAAACGTTCCGCCAATCCGCCGCCGAGAGCCCCCACGCCCGGCTCCTGCACCACTACCCTGTTCGAAGACTGGATGCCGAAGCGGTGCGCGACTCGATTCTCGCGGTATCGGGCCGGCTGGAACCAAGCCTCTATGGGCCCAGCATTCAGCCCTATCGGGAAAAGCCAACGGACTACCGGCGCCTCTACTCAGGCCCGCTGGACGGGAACGGGCGCCGCAGCGTCTACCTGAAGGTGACTCGCATGGAGACGCCACGATTTCTGGATACGTTCGACTTTCCCGCTCCCCTGGTGCCACGGGGCGCGCGCGACACCACCAATGTGGCCGGACAAGCCCTGGCGCTGATGAACGATTCGTTCGTGGTGGCCCAGGCCCAGGCTTGGGCCCAGGCCCTGCTGGCCGCTCCGGCCGGGAGCTTTGACACGCGGCTCACGGCCATGTTCCAGGCCGCGCTCAATCGCGTGCCGACTTCGGTGGACCGTGCCCGGTTTGAAGGCTTGGCGCGCGAACTGGCCAGCCTGCACGGCGTCGCGCCGGATGCCTGGGAGCGCAGCCTGTCCGTCTGGCGCGACCTGGCTCACACCGTGCTCAATCTGAAAGAGTTTCTGTACCTTCCCTAGCGTTAGAGCGACAGCAACCGAAGTTTCGGAACGAGATCGTAATGCCGGCGGTTGTTGGTGGCGAGCGGCACGTCGAGCGCGAGCGCGGTTGCGGCGATCCAGGCGTCCTGCGGGCTCAGCGGCCGTCCTGCCGCACGCGCGTCAGCCCGAACCCGCGCCCAAATCGTGCACAGATCGTTATCGGCGTAGGACAGCTCGAAACCCTGAATGAATTGTTCCAGAAGAGAGCGTCTGCGGTTGCCCCAGCCGGCCGAAATCGCACCCATTCGCAACTCCGCAATGGACATGAAGGACAGGACCAACTCAGACCCTCGAACCATATCAGAGTAGTGCTGCGCCAAGGAGTGCCAGTTGAAGATGTATGAGGCGATGTCGGTATCGGCAACAATCTGGCTCATTCAGGCCAGGTATCCTCGGCCCCTTGGCGTCGATCCGCGTAGATCGCCTCCACGAAGCGCTCCGTCTCTTCGTCGGGTGCGGGGTCGACGTTTCGCAAGATACTGTCGAGCGAAAACGGCCTGGGGCCGATCAGCACAGGCTTGTACCCGGCGTTTCGAAGTTCCTGTAGCTCGTTGTTCAAGTCGGCGCTCCTGAATGCCAGTATACCGTCGAACCTATCTTTGGCGCCTCCTCGAACTCTCCATCTGGCGCTGCAACCTCAACAACGCGGAGATACAGATGGTACCGCCAACGGCTGGTCCAATACCGGCTCATGCCGAGTACCAACGCCGCCGATGTGGTCCTTCACGGAACCAGTCCCGGACTACTAGCCTCCGGGTGATCCGGCGAGAACACCCGATCGATGGGCTGATCGAGCAGCCGCGCCAGACGGAACGCCAGGGAGAGGCTGGGGTCATGCTTGCCAGTCTCAATCGCGTTGACGGTCTGGCGTGAGACTTCCAAACGCTGCGCGAGGTCCGCTTGCGACCAGCCCCTTTCCGCGCGCAGGACACGGATCCGGTTAGTCACCGTTGAACTGCCGGGACTTGATTCCCACCAGCACACCGCGCAGGAGCTCGATGGCGTAGAACCAGATGAGGTTCATCGTCCAGACATAGTGCAGCGAAACCGCGCCCAGCACGATACAGGCGCCAGCCGCGGCCACAAACGCCACCGCAATCGACTCCAGATGAATGCGCCGTTCCAGCTCGTCGGCCTCCCGCACCATGGCCAGGAACGACTTGGCCAGATAGACCGCAAAGCCTGCCGCCGCCGCGACATTCACCGGCGCGATCCAAGGCTGCAGGTGCCTGTAGGGCGGCAGCGCAAAGAATCCGTTCAGGCCGCCAAGGATGAACAACCACACAAGACCCCGCGGTAAAGACAACTTGATGAAGAGCTCTTCGCGGGATTGGGGAGGAACAATCGGCCTTCCGCCCGCCTTGAGATTCAATGCTCCCGTTGCGGCCAGGACGGAATCTCGAACTTCATCGGCATCCAAGCGGCGGCGTGAGAAGTGTGAGAGGAACGCGTTCTCCGGGTCCGCCGCACGGGCCTCTTCCGTTCCCACGGCGCTCTGCCGGAAAGCCGCCGAGTTCACGATGAGCCGGTGGATGTGCTTGATGCTCCAGCCGCTGGCGGCGAACTCAGCCGCCAGCCAGTCAAGCAGTTCGGGATGCGACGGCCTGGCGCCGCGGGTGCCGTAGTCACTGGGCGTGGCGACGATACCGCGGCCGAAGTGGTACTGCCAGATGCGGTTCACCATGACACGAGCTGTCAAGGGATTGCCGGGCGAGGCGATCCAATCGGCCAGCGCTCGCCTGCGTCCCGTGGTGCCGCCCAGGGGAATGGGCCCTGTGGCTTCCCGTGTTTCAAGGCCTGGGCCGGGCGTGAAGCCGCCCAGCACGGTGAAAAAGCCGGCTTGACACTCTGTCAATAGTCTTTTACATTTTTTCGAGCAGCGGGACCCGGACCTTCTTCGGCAGCTTGCTCACCACCAGGACGTACGACTGGCGCAGCAGACGCTGATACTCGGTCTGGGAGAGTGCCGCGGCGTCCTCCAGCGCCACCCATTTTGCCCGGGCGAGATACGGGGCCGGGACAATGCCGGCGCGCTCGGTCAGGTCAACGAACTCCTCGGGCGTCACCTTGAAGCAAACGACGAGACTGCCGGGGTCCACCGGGGCCACGGCGAAGATCTTGCCGGCCACTTTGAAGACCAGGTCGTTGCCCCACTGGATCTGTTCGGTGGCTTCGGGTAGAGAAAGGCAGTAGCGGCGGATCCAATCGAGGGTCATGGTTCGATTATTACGCCGTCGCCGATGCCCTGTGTTGCGGTGAAGCCGGGCGGCTTTGGTGCCGCTTGTGTTATTCTTAAACTTCCGACAGCCAAGCGGGGACGTAGTTCAGTTGGTTAGAACGCCGGCCTGTCACGTCGGAGGTCGCGGGTTCGAGCCCCGTCGTCCCCGCCATTCCTCCTCAGAATCCGGCTCCATATTCCACCCCAGGAGAGGATTCCATGTCACCCTACCAACCGGCACAGCCGAAGATCAGCATGACGAACACACCCGAATACCGCGAACGGTACGCCAACAGCGTGCAGGTTCGCGTGAACCTCTGGGATATCTTCCTGCTCTTTGGAACCATCAGCCAGACGGCGCCCGACGCCGTGACCATCGAGAACTTTCAAGGCGTGTATCTGAGCCCGCAGCAGGCGAAGGCGCTCTGCAACGTTCTGAAAGAGAACATCACCCAGTACGAGGCCACCTTCGGCGAGATCCGGCTTGAGCCGCAACAGACGGGATCCACCGTTCAGTAGGCCATTGTGAACGAGCGCCGCCGGACGCGCCCCGACACCTACTACTTCTTCTTCGTCTTCTTCGCGGTGGTGGTCTTTCTCATCCACACCCCGTGGGTGGAACTGCCGTTCTACTGGGATGAACTGGGGCAGTTCGTGCCCGCCTCGCTCGACCTGTTCAACGACGGCGCGTGGATCCCCCGGTCCACCACGCCGAACTCACACCCACCCGGCCTGATGGCGGTGATGGCGGCGGTGTGGAGCGTCGCCGGCTTCTCCATCGAAGCCAGCCGGTTGACCATGCTGCTGTTTGCCTCGGGCGTCGCCTTTGTCACGTTCCTGCTGGCGGTGGAACTGTGCGGCGGCGTGGGTGGGGCGCCGGCGCTGACAGCGGTGCTCCTGCTGCTGGCTTCGCCGCTGTTCTACATGCAGTCCATTCTGGTGCAACTGGACCTGCCCGCGGCGCTCTTCAGCCTGCTTGGACTCTACCTCTTTCTGCGCGGGCGCGACCGCTGGGCGGGCCTGTCTTTCCTGCTGGCCGTGCTGTTCAAGGAGACGGCCATCGCGGGTGCGGCGGCGCTCTTCCTGCTGCGCTGGCGAAGGAAGCGGTATGGCGATGCGGCCTGCTACGTGCCATCCCTGATCGCCCTCACCATCTGGTTCGTGGTGCTGGCGCAAAACACGGGACACGTCTTCGGAAATGCCGAATACACAGGCTACAACGTGAACTATGCCTTGCACCCCGGGCGCATCGCGGCGGCCGTGATCCGGCGCCTCTACACGGTGTTCGTGCAGGACGGCCATTGGATTGGAACGCTTGCCATCGCCACCATCTGGCGCAAGCGCGACCTTTTCCAAACCGAAGCCTGGCGAGCCTCGGCGCTCTATGCGGCCGCCAGCGCGGGCCTGGTGTGCGTGGTGGGCGGAGCCACGTTGGAACGATACCTGTTGCCCGTGCTTCCATTGTTCTACGTGGCCGCGGCCGCGGCATTGCAGCACCTTCGCACCGGCTTCCGGGCGCTGGCCCAGGGGGGCCTGATGGCGGCCCTGATTGCCGGGCTGTTCGTGAACCCGCCGTACCCGTTCCCCTACGAGAACAACCTTACCCTGACGGACTTCGTCAAAGTACACCACGAAGCGGCTGAGTTCCTGGACCGTCACGCCGCGCTCGACGCGCGCATTGTGAGCGTCTGGCCCTTCACCGATGCCGTGCGCCGGCCCGAATTCGGCTATACCCAGAGGCCCATGCGGGCTCGCGAGATTCACGGTTTTGAGCGCAGCCGCATTCAGGCGCTCACGCTGGCCCCGGACGAGTTCCTGGTTGTCTATTCGCGCCTCTGGGAGCCTGAATACAGCCTGCTGCGCCTGCCGCGTGTGCGCTGGCTGCTTGAGAGCCTCTACGGCTACGAACCACAAGCCACCGCGATGGATTACTTTGAGCGGTTCGGCCCACCCGTGGCGCGCTGGCGCCAGGGGAGCCAATGGGTTTCGCTTTACGCTCCGCGCGGCGCGAAGTGATCAGCCCTCCAGCAGCTTTCCGAACGCTCTGCGCCCGTCCTCGAACCGTCCCAGCGCCAGGGCCCGGTCCTGATCGCTTGAAAACTTGAAGGTCTTGCGGATGAGCCGCTGGCTGCGCGCGATCTCGTCCATGAAGCCGCCGATCGCCGCCGCCTTCCGGAATCCGGTGCCCGGCACGCGCACATACACCGGGCTGGTGTGGGCGAACGCCGTGTAGCCGGCGTAGGTCTTGGCGCCGCCGGAAACCCGAGCCGCGATCCAGCCGCCTTCCTCCACGTCGATCTCCTGCTCCAGCCGTGCCTGGCGGCCCTGGCGGGCGTGCTGCTCGGCCACCACCTCGCCGTCGCGCACGATCTCCAGCTTGCCGAACGGAATGCGGGATGTCGCTTCCGCCGCCACGGCCACGCGGCCGGAGGTTTGCACCGTGGACCCGGCGCCTTTGCCGTTCACGGTGAAGCGTGTGATGAGGGGCCCGTTGGTGACAAAGGTGCGGCCGGCCCGGATGCCGGCGATCCAGGTGTCGTAGTTGAACTGGCCTTCCACCTGCACGTAGACGCGATTGTGGTCGTAGATCCACCAATCGGTGCCGGTGGAGGCGGGAATGACCAGCCCGCAGTTGAGCAGGTTGTAGTAGCGGGCGTAGTCCGCGTCCAGACCATCGGCCAGATTGTAGGCATTCATCAACCCAAGGCCCGCCGCCACCGGCGACTCCATGCCGCTGCCGTTGTGGCACCACACGGTGATGCCGCCCATCTTCTGCGCCTCGCCGCACAGCATCGACAACGTGGGGTAGTCGGGCGCCTTGCCGTCCTTGGACAGCAATCCCGTCGAGACCGGCTCCACGGCGCGCGGGATGTTGAGGAACAGGCAGTGGCCATAGCCGAAGTCGCCAAAGGTGCGGTTGTTGCGCGCCTCTTCGCCCATGTCGACGATGGTGCCGTCGCGCGAGAACTGGGGCATCCGGCCGATGGGATAACGGTTGGTGATGTAGGGCGAATCGGACCGTACAAGATAGCTGATGACGCTCACATCCAGATCCTCGGCCGGCGGCACGGTGCGAAGGCGCTCATCGGGGTCCTCGTCGATGTGCAGGTGGTAGTGTGTGTGCGTATTGCCGGAATACCAGCCTGTCTGGCGGGGGTCCGCGATGCGCCCGATGTTGAGATCCACGTTGTGCGTGATGCCCGCGCCCACTTCGGTGAACTCCACGGTGTTCTCGTGCGCAATGCCGCGAACGGCTTCAATCCGGTAGCGCCCGGCGGGCACGGCGATCTCGTAGCTGCCCCTGGCGTAGAAGTAGTGCCGCTTGTCCGGCATGGTCTTGATGGAGCGCTCCGGCATGAACACCTGGCCGGTTTCGGTGAGCGTCACACGGATCTTGGCGGGAACCGGCTTGCCTGTGGCGGCCTCGCGGATGGCGCCGCGGATGATGCCCGGCGCGCTGGTATCGGGGCGCTGGCCGCGGGCTCCGGCGGGGGCAAGCAGCACGCCGCTGGAAAGAACTGGAATGCCCGCGAGGATCTCGCGGCGGGAGAGGTGTGGAATGTGGCCCATATTCGCGCTAGCATGATACTTTATCTGAAGCCGCTATGAAACGACTGCTTCTTTCCATCTTCGCGGGAGGTCTCTTCCTCATGTCCAGCATTGAAGCCAACGCCCAGCAGCGTGTGTATGAGCTGCGCACGTACTACACGCATCCGGGCAAACTGGAGAATCTGCTGGCCCGCTTCCGCAACCACACCACCAGAATCTTCGAAAAGCACGGCATGATCAATGTCGGCTACTGGGTGCCGCAGGATGAGCCGGCCCGGAAGAACACTCTGATCTACGTGATCTCGCACAAGAGCCGCGACGCGGCCAAGCAGAGCTGGGATGCGTTCCGGAAAGACCCGGAATGGATCGCCGCCCGCGACGCATCCGAGAAGGACGGCAAAATCGTGGAGAAGGTGGAAGCCGTCTTCATGGACCCGGTGGACTTCTCGAAGCTGAAGTAGCTTTTCGGCTCACCGGCCGCTCAAATCAGCGCCGCGGGCCGGTCGACCACCGGTCAGGAGGACGTGACCATGCCCTTCGCTCGTTTGTTGTCACTGCTTGGCACATTGGCCGTGACCACGCTTGCGGCTCCGCCCACCACCAAACGGACGGACCACGCTGACACGCTTCACGGTGTCACGGTGGCGGATCCCTACCGTTGGCTCGAATCCGATTCGGCGGAAGCCGGGGCGTGGGTAAAGGAGCAGGCGGCCTACGCGCGGGCCCATCTTGACAAGCTGCCCGGCCGCGCGGCCATCGCTACGCGGGTCAAGGAGCTGGCCGAGGTTACCGCGGGAAGGGCCAGCTCTGGCGTTGGGTCGGTGGTTCGCACCGGCGGACAGACGTTTTTTCAGCAGCAGGATGCGGGCCAGAACCAGCCCGTCCTTTACGTCCAGACGGCCGGTGCTGCGCGCAGGGTTCTGATCGACCCGAACCAACGCTCGCCCGCCGGTATCACGTCGATCGGTTCCTGGTCGCCCAGCCCGGACGGAAAGTGGCTCGCGTATGGAACTTCGGTGGCTGGTTCCGATTGGCAGATCATCCGAGTCCGCGACACGGCGTCCGCGCGCGACCTTGACGACAAGATCGAATGGACCAAGTTTGCGGCCCTGGCATGGACTCCGGATAGCCGTGGGTTCTACTACTCGCGCTTTCCGGAAGTTGCGGCAGACCGGTTGCTGACCGCGGCGAACGATTTCCAGAAGGTTTACCACCACAGGCTCGAAACACCGCAATCGCGGGATGAACTCATATTCGAGAGGCCCGATCAGAAGGAGTGGGCATTCTCAGCGCTCCCCATGCAGCAGGGTCACACGCTGATCCTGATCTTCTGGGGCACCCGCCGCCAACACCGGATTTCGTGGCTGGACCCGGCTGCGCCCGGAAAGACGTTTGACCTGGTGAGTGAGTTCGAAGCGGAGTTCTCTCCCATCGGCCATCTCGGGACCGTGGTCTATTTCAAGACCTCCTACAAGGCGCCCCACGGGCGGGTGATCGCCGTCGATCTCAAAGCCCCGGCCCGCGATCAATGGCGAGAGATTGTGCCGGAATCGAAGGACACGCTGCAGCGCGCCCTTGTGCTGGGAAATCGTGTGCTGTGCCAGTACATGCGCGATGTGAAGAGCGTGCTTTCCGTCTGGCCGTTGAGTGGCGGTGCAAAGCCCGATCATGAGGTCTCGATCAA
Organism: Acidobacteriota bacterium; assembly: GCA_016870915.1. Taxonomy (GTDB): domain Bacteria; phylum Acidobacteriota; class Terriglobia; order Bryobacterales; family Bryobacteraceae; genus VFZY01. The sequence goes on from VFZY01000037.1 coordinate 17,064, forward strand.
CGACATCGTGAGCGCGGGCTGGGGACGGGAAAGATTCATGCCATCGCCAGTGGCCGCCGATGCCGGCCAGGCGTTCTACTATACGGCCGGATTCACGCGTCCGCCGTCGTTGTTCTCCTACGATCTCAAGGAGCGAAAGAGCGCGCCGCTGATGGATTCGAAGCTGCCCTTCGATCCGGCGGGATTCGAAACCCGGCAGGTCTTCTACAACTCCAAGGACGGCACCCGCGTTCCGATGTTCCTTGTGATGCGAAAAGGACTGCAGCCGGATGGCAACACACCGACGCTGCTGTACGGATACGGAGGGTTCAACCTTCCGTCGCTTCCCACCTACAGCCCGCGAAATCTTGCCTGGGTGGAAGGCGGGGGAATCTATGCGGTTGCCAACCTGCGCGGCGGTAACGAGTACGGCGTGGCGTGGCACCGCGCCGGCGCGCTCGACAAAAAACAAAACGTTTTCGACGACTTCATCGCCGCGGCCGAATGGCTGATCGCGAATCGCTACACCACCTCCAAGCGTCTGGCGATCCTGGGAGTCTCGAATGGGGGATTGCTGGTGGGCGCCTGTCTCAACCAGCGGCCCGATCTGTTCGGTGCGGCGATTCCAGCCGTGGGCGTGATGGACATGCTCCGCTTCCACAAGTTCACGGTGGGGGCCGGTTGGACGTCGGACTACGGATCGCCGGACAACCCGAGAGACTTCGCGGTGCTGATGAAGTACTCGCCGCTGCACAACATCAAGGTTGGGACGAAGTATCCTCCCACTCTGATCATGACCGCGGACCACGATGACCGTGTGGTCCCGCTCCACAGCTTCAAGTACGGCGCCACGATGCAATACGCCCAGGAGGGTCCGGCGCCCATCCTGCTGCGAATCGAAACGGACGCCGGGCACGGAGGCGGGAAGCCGGTTTCGAAGACCGTGGAAGAGGCAGCCGACGTGATCGCATTTCTGCGCCAATCGTTGGGCGTGCAGTAGGGCCCCCCCGAGGTTCAATCGAGGATCAATCGAAGATCAATCGAAGCTCAATCGAGGTTCAGTTGAGGCTCAATCGAGCTGTAGGAACGATGCCGCCAGCTTTTCCGGCCGGCGGATCTCGATCTTTGCCCTGTCGCTCAGCCCCAGGTTGCCCTGAATGGACACCTGGTAGCTGGATCGCAGAACTTCAAAGACTCGCGGCATCGGGTCCTTCATGGACTTCGACATCTCGCGCAGGCTGAACGACGCGCCACCCGTCTGCCGCGCCAGCAGTTCAAACAGGGACCTTCCGAAGCCCGCCACGTACACCGGGTAGATGGAAACCTGATTGCGGCGGGCCAGCCTCAGCACGTCCTTCTCCGGCACGCGGCTGGGGCCGTCGATACCCGCGGTGACCAGCAGGATCACCCGCCGGAAGCTGCTGCCTTCAAACCCGCCCTCAAGCGTCGCGTACAGCGCGTCGAGCAGGTGCGGGCTGTTGCCATACTTCACCGAACCAACCGAACGCTTCAGAATGTCCTTGCTGGAGGTGAACTCCTGGATCATGTCGGCCGAGGAGTGAAAGGAGACCACGGCCATCTGGTCCTTCTCCTGAAGCTGTTCGATGGCGCCGAACGCCACCGGCTGCACCATGCCGCCCACCAGGCTGGTGTCGAGCATCAGCATCACGTCCATCAGGCCGCTGGGCCTGAACTCCGCCTCTTCCACAGCCCGCACCTGGCCGCCGTCGGTGATCACGAAGTCGGCGGCCTTGAGATCCGTCACCGGCTTGCCCGTCTTTTGCTCGACCACGGTGACGATCAGCTTTGTCGCCCCCGGGGCCGCCGCGGGCGCCAGGCAGAACAGGGCCAACAGCGCGGTCCGCATCGCGGTTACTCCGCTTTCGCCTTCCCGCCCTTCGCCGGAGCTTCCTCACCCGTGGCGACACGCACCTTGACGCCGGTGTCCAGCCGGGGCAGACTGCTCACGGCGATCGTCTCGCCCTCCTCCAGCCCTTCCAGAACCTCCACGTCGGCATCGAAACGGTCGCCCAGCTTCAGATCGCGTGATTCGATCTTGTCCTCTTTCACCACAAACGCCTTGTTCGAGCCCAGCACATAGAGCACGCCGCGGAAGGGTATGGTGCGGATCACCTCATTCTTCTCCGTGGGAATGTGGGCGCGGGCATACGAGCCGGGTTTGAGTTCGCCCTTGGGGTTGTTGATCAGCGCTTCCACAATGAAGGTACGCTTCTGTTGATCCACGGTGGGAGAGATGCGCCAGATCTTGCCCTGGAACTTCCGGTCCGCGAAAGCCTCAATGGACACGTCAGCAATCTGGCCCACCCGCACCCAGGGCGACATCCGCTCCGGAACTTCCATGCGGAACCGGACGGGATCCGTCTTCACCAGGGTGAACAGAGGCGCGTTCGGGCGAACGTACTGGCCAATAGCGACCTGCCGCTCCTTCACATAGGCGTTGAACGGCGCCCGCACCGTGGTGTCGCGCAGCTTCTTGCGCTGCAGGTCCACCACGGCCTTGAAGCGTTCCACTTCCTGGATCAGGTTCCGTGTCTGGTTGAGCGTGGCGTCGTAGGCGGCCTGAAGCGCCTGAAAGCGCGTCTGCGCCTGATCCATATCGGCCTGCGAGCCGATGCCGGAATCGCGCAGTTCCCGCACGCGTTTGAAGCGCTGCTCGGCATCAAGCGCCTCCGCCTGGGCGCGCCGCACCTCCGGCGTCTCCTTGATGTCCCGCACGCGATCCTTCTCGTTCTTCAGCCCAAGCCGCTCCAGCGATTGCCGCATCTGCGCCTCATTCTGCGCCAGCAGGTACCGCTGCTCCTCGTCGGAAACGTGGGCCACTACCTGGCCCTCTTTCACCATGTCGCCCAGGTCCGCTTTAACGTCATCCACACGGCCCTCGATTTCAGCGCTGATAATGGCCTCGTCATAGGGAAACAGCGTGCCCACGGAGTCCACCGACCGCTGCACCTGCCGCGTTGTCACAGGGGCTACGCGGACCGCGATGGGGCCTGAATCGGCCTGCTTGGCCTGCACCGGAGGCTGTTTGTTGCAACCCGCCAGGGCGAGCGCCAGAAGGCACGTGGCGAGCGCCAGAGGGCACGTGGCGAGCGAAATCGTCTTGTTCATCTAAAGTACCTGGTTGTATCTCAAACAGTTGTATCGCAAAACCCGGCCTCCAGCGCGCCAAACGGGCGGCATCCCCGAATCGTGCATCCCCCATCGAACGGCCGGCCGCCCCCGCGGCTGATAAAATGGGGACCCGAGAAAAATGACGACCACAGCCTCCCTTGCGTTACTCCTGCTGGCCGCCGCACCCATGGCCGTGGCCCAGGACTTCGACCTGCTCATCACCGGCGGCCGCATCGTGGACGGCACGGGCAATCCATCGTACCTGGGCGACGTCGGCGTCCGCGACGGCAAAATCACCGCCATCGGCCGCCTGGCGGGCCGGTCCGCGCGCCGCACGGTCAACGCCCAAAGCCTTATTGTCGCACCTGGGTTCATCGATATCCACAATCACTCCGACTTCACCATCCTCACCGACGGCGACGCTCAGAGCATGGTGCGCCAGGGCGTCACTTCCATGATCTTCGGCGAAGGCGGTTCCGCGGCGCCTTCGGGCGGAAAACAGCAGGCCGACCCCACCGGAAGCGCCGAAAGCAGCAGCTTCGCGGACCTGGCAAGCTACTTCGCGGCCGTGCTGAAATCGGGCGTCGCCACCAACATCGGCACCTACGTCGGATCGAGCCAGGTGTGGACCTACGTTCGCGGTCCCAAAGCCGGACCCCCAACGGCCGGGGAACTGGCCGGCATGCGGAATCAGGTGCGGCTGGCCATGGAGCAGGGCGCACTGGGCGTGGCCAGTTCGTTGAGCGGACCGCCCGGAGCCTGGATCGATACCGACAGTCTGGTGGCCATGTGTGAGGAGGCGGCCAGGTACGGCGGCATCTATTCCACACACATGCGCACCGAAGGGCAGGGCGTGTTCGAATCCGTGGCCGAAGCCATCGAGATCGGGCGCCGCGCCAAACTGCCCGTGGACATCATCCATCTCAAGATCGCCGAGCATAAGATGTGGGGCCAGATGCCGGAACTGGTGGCATCCATCGCCGCCGCGCGCGCCCGGGGCGTGGAGGTAGAAGCCAACATTTACCCCTACCGCGCGGGCCAGAACAACCTCTCTTCCATCGTGCCCCCGTGGGCGCATGAGGGTGGAGCGAAGGCGCTGATTGCGCGCCTGAACGACCCGGCGCTGCGTCCTCGCATCGAACGCGAGATCGAAAACGGCATCCCCGGTTCGAACTGGTACAACCACTACACGGCCACCGGAAGCTGGGAAGGCATGCTGCTGGTCTCGCTGCGCAACCCGAAGCACAAGCGGTTTGAGGGGAAGCGCATGAATGAGGTGATCCGGACCATCGGCGGCAAGCCGCTCGATGTGCTGTTCGAACTTCTGCGCGAAAACGGCGCGTCGGTGCCCACCGTCTTCTTCCATCACTCGGAAGAGGACATGCGGTACGCGATGAAGCAGCCGTTTGTGTCCATCGGTTCCGATGGATCGGCCGTCAAGACGGAGGGTCCGCTGGCGCGCGGGAACCCGCATCCGCGCTGGTATGGCACCTTCCCGCGATTGCTGGGCCGGTACGTCCGCGAGGACAAAGTGATCTCCATGGAAGAGGCCGTCCGGAAGATGACGTCGGCGAACGCGGCCAAGATCCGTATCTACGATCGCGGTCTGCTGCGGCCCGGCCTGGCGGCGGACATCACGGTGTTCAACCCCGCCACCATCATCGATCATTCAACGTACGACAAGCCCCACCAGTATTCCACCGGCGTGGAGTACCTGGCGGTGAACGGCAAACTGGTGCTGGACGGCGGAAAGCACACCGGCGCGCGGCCGGGGGGTATCCTGTATGGGCAGGGCAAGCGATAGGGAGGGCAACAATGCATCGCAGTGATTCGAATCGCGGGCGGCTGAACCGCAGGGACTTTCTGGCCGCGCCGCTGGCCGGCGCACTGGCCGTTGAGGCTGCCGCACAGCGGCCCATTCCCATCATCGATACCCACATCCATCTGTTCGACCCCACGCGTCCCGGCGGCGTTCCCTGGCCGCCCCAGACGAACGCCACCCTGTACAAGCCGGCCCTGCCGCCCCGGTACCGGGGGCTGGCCGCGCCGCACGGTATCACCGGGGCGATTGAGGTGGAGTGCAGTCCGCTGGTGGAAGACAACCAGTGGGTGCTGGACGTGGCGGAAAAGGACACCATCATGGTGGGCACGGTCGGCAACCTGGAGCCCGGCAAACCCGGCTTTCGCGCCCACCTGGACCGGTTGACGAAGAACCCTCTGTTTCGAGGCATCCGCTGGGGCACGCTGTGGGGCCGCAAGTTCACCGAAGAGATCGCGCGGCCGGAGTGCATTGCCGACCTCAAGGCGCTGGCGGCGGCGGGCCGTTCGCTTGATTCGGCCACGGCCGGCGCGGAACTGATCGCGGGCCTGGTGCGGCTGACGGACCGCGTGCCGGAACTGCGCGTGATCATCGATCATCTGCCCCAATTCAACCCGCCCGCCGAGGCCGCGCCGTTGAAGGAGTATCAGGCGAATCTGCGTGAGTTGGCGAAGAGGCCCCAGGTGTTCGTCAAAGGGTCCGAGGTGCTGCGCCGCGTGGATGGCAAGGTGATTGAGGACCTCGCGTTCTACAAGCCGCGCCTCGATGAATTGTGGGGTCTGTTCGGCGACGACCGCATGATCTATGGCAGCGATTGGCCCAATTCCGACAACTGGGCCCCGTACGATCGCGTGTTCCGCATCGTCAATTTGTACATTCAGGGGCGCGGGCGCGAAGCGGCGGAAAAGTACTTCTGGCGGAACTCGGTGCGCGCGTACCGGTGGATGAAGCGGCACCCCTCGCAGCCCGCGGCTTAACTGCTACCAGGCCCGCGCGGCGCGGTGGCCATACGGGTCAGCGCCCGCCTCAATCACGCCCTGCGGCGTCACACGGACCAGCACCGGCCGCGCTCCGCTGGCCCAGCGCGAGTGCGATTGCACGATGTGGCCGCGTCCGGAAAGCTCACTTGCTGTGGCCGCCGGGATGCGCTCATCAAGCGCCAGTTCACCGGGGTTCATGGCGTGGTTGTCGAAGCTTGAGACCAGGTGGCGCGTCTCAAACCGCGGCGCCTCCACGGCCTGTTGCGCGTTCATGCCGAACTCCACCACGTTCAGGAACATCTGCAGCAGCGCCTGATCCTGGTTGTCGCCGCCGGGAGTGGAGAGCGCAATCATCGGCTGCCCGTTGCGCGTCACCAGCGCCGGGCTCAGCGTCACCCGCGGCCGCTTGCCGCCGCCCAGTTCATTCGGGTGGCCCTCGGTCAGCAGGAAGCTCTGCGCGCGCTGCGTGAGCGGAATGCCGGTGTCGCCGGCGATCACCGACGGCAGCCAGGCCCCGGAAGGCGTGGCCGCGAACATCAGGCCGTCGCGGTCAATGGCGTCGATGCACGTCGTGTCGCGCGCCATCAGTTCATCGTCAATGCGCACCCGCGCCATGTCCACCGCCGAAGGGTGAATCCCGCTGAAGCCGTCGATACGGCCCGGCCGGAACTCCATCGAAGACCGTGCTCCCACCAGCCTGCGCCGCTCCTCGGCGTAGGCCTTGGAAAGCAGCGTTTCCATGGGAACCTTGGCAAACAGCGGATCGCCGTAGTAAGTATCGCGGTCGGCGTAGGCCAGCTTCAGCACCTCCACCAGCCGGTGAATGTACTCCGGCGAGTTGTGCCCCAGCGCCCGCGGGTCGTCGGCCTCCAGCATGTTCAGGGCCTGAAGCAGCGACGGCCCCTGGCTCCAGAAACCGGGCTTGTGGACCGTGTAGCCGCGATAGGTGGTGGCCACCGCCGGCTCCAGCTTCAGCCGGAAGGCGGCCAGATCGTCGTAGCGCAGCAGGCCGTTGTTGTCACGGCTGAACTGGTCGATGCGGCGCGCGATCTCGCCGCGGTAGAAGTAGTCGCGGACACGGTCGATGGCGGACGCCCGATCCATGCCGGCCTTCAACGCGCGCTTCTCTTCCTCCACCATGGATCGCAGGGTGCGCGCCAGGTCGGCCTGCCGGAAGACGTCGCCCACATGCGGCGTCTGGCCGCCCGCCATGAAGACGTTCTTCGAGGCCGGCCACAGGTCGAAGAACCGGCGCGAGCGCATGATGGACCCGAACCGCACCTCATCCAGCGCCGTGCCGTCGGCCAGTTCAATCGCCGGCTGAATCACCTCCGCGAAGCTGCGCGTGCCGAACTCGCGCAGGGCCAGCAGACCTCCGTCCACCATGCCCGGCACCAGCGCCGGCATCATGCCCGCCACCGGAATCAGGCCCTTCAGTCCGTTGGGCTCCATGTTGAGGATCTCGCCCGGCTTGATGCGGCGGGCGCGGAAAAACTCGGCTGTGGCCAGCTGGGGCATGGTGCCTACGCCGGCGATGGAGAAGACTTTGCCGTCGCGCGTGCGGATGAGAATGGGCGCTTCGCCGCCAAAGCCGAAGTGGGAGTACTCGGTGATCGACGCGGCGAACATGCCGGCCACACCCGCATCCACGGCATTGCCGCCGGTCACGAAAATCCGCAGGCCGGCGTCGGCGGCCGGCTCACCGCCCGTGGCGATGGCGCCGTGAACGCCGCGCACCGCGTAGCGGGTGGTGCGCTCCTGCTCCCGCCGGCCCTGCTGCGCCAGCGCCACGGTCACGGCCAGCAGGCCGCACAAGATCCCTTTGGTTGTCATCGAATGACCCCTCGGCAGGCCGGCGCCGCCGCGGCGTCCAACCCTGCCTATAATAGTGTAACTTCGCATGGACACTGGCTTTGACGCGCCGGCCGCCCCGGCGGTGGACAACCGCCCCGGAGTGGATATTCGCGACGAACAGCCGCAACTGTGGTGCCCTGTGTGCGACCAGCGCCTGGAACAGCGCAAGTGCAAACTCTTTTGCGGGCGTTGCGGCTACTACATGTCCTGCGCGGACTACATCTGAAGAGGAAGCGTCACGAATGAGTGAAATTGCCGATCTGCTGGAACGGTTCCGGCGCGGCGGCGAACTGCTCGCCATGGCCACCACCGGCGCCGCCGGCCCGGAGCTCGATTGGAAAGCGCCCGGCAAGTGGAGCGTGCGTGAGATCGCCTGTCATCTCTCGGATTCCGAGATCGTGGGCGGGCAGCGGATCCGCCAGATCATCGCCGAGGAGGATCCCACGCTTCAGGGCTTCGATCAGGATGCCTGGGCGCGGAACCTCGACTATTCGAGGCGCAGGATTTCGCAGGCCGTGGAAATGTTCCGCCGTGTGCGCGCCGAAAACCACGAACTGCTGAAGGACCTGCCCGGGGAGGCATTCGCGCGGGCCGGAACGCACTCCGAACGGGGCCGCCTCACTCTGCTCGACCTGCTGCGAACCTACGCCGAGCACGCCGAAAATCACGTGGTGCAGCTTCGTGAAGTGCGTGCCGGGTACAAACAATCAAGGACAACCGCATGAGGTTTTCTCTTCTTCTCATGGCCGCCGGATTGGCGGCGCCGGCCGAACTGGCCACCGAAGGCGAGCGCTGGTGGGGACACATCAAGATTCTGGCCGACGACAACATGGAAGGCCGCAACACGGGCAGTCCCGCGTATCTGCGGGCGGCCCGCTACGTGGCGCAGGAATTCGAACGCGCTGGGCTGCGGCCGGGTGGCACCGATGGCTACCAGCAGAATGTCCGGTTCCGCGTGCGGAAGATCGATGAGTCGCGGTCTTCCCTCGCCTTGGTGCGGGCGGGCCAGGCCCGGCCGCTCAAGCTCGGCGAGCACGCGACAATCGGGTTGCGCATTGACCCGGCGGCTGAAGTGGAAGCTCCCCTGATCTTCGTGGGCCACGGCCTTCGGATTCCGGAAGCCAGGCACGATGATTTCGCCGGGCTGGACCTGCGCGGCAAGATCGTCGTGACGCTCTCCGGCGGCCCCAAGTCGCTTTCGGGAGCCCTCAAGAGCCACTATCAGACCGAGCGGCCGAAGATCCTGGGCAGCATGGGCGCGGTGGGCTCCATCGCGCTTTCGAACCCACGGTCCACCGATGTTCCGTGGGCGCGCTCATCGCTAGCCCGACTGATGCCGTCCATGGATCTGGAAGACACCTCATTCCACGATGCCCCGGGGCAGCGGATCTCGCTGGCATGGAACAACGCGCACGCGGAAATGCTGTTTGAGGGCGCGCCGGAGACGTTTACCTCAATTCTCGCCAAGGCCGACGCGGACCAGCCGCTGCCGAAGTTCGATCTCAAGCCCTTGATTCGCGCGCGGCAGGGCGTCGATCGGTCCTCGGCGGAATCCCCCAACGTGATCGGCGTGCTGCCGGGTGTGGATCCGAAATTGCGCCATGAAGTGGTGGTGCTTTCCGCCCATCTGGATCACGTGGGCGTCGGCGAGCCCATCAACGGCGACCGCATCTACAACGGCGCCATGGACAACGCCAGCGGCATCGCATCGCTCATCGAGATCGCGCGCGGATACCGGGAATCGGGGCGGAAGCCGGCGCGCAGCATCGCATTCGTGGCGGTCGCGGGTGAGGAGAAGGGCCTGCAGGGGTCGAAGTACTTCGCCGGGAAGCCGTCGCTGGCCAAGAACGCGCGGATGGTGGCGAACATCAACTTTGACATGTTCCTGCCGCTGCACGAACTGAAATCGCTGCACGTGATGGGCTTGAGTGAGTCCGATCTGGGAACGGTCCTCGAACGGATCGGGCCGCAGCACGGCGTCCAGATTCACGGCGATCCGGAGCCCGATCGCAATCTCTTCATCCGAAGCGATCAGTACAGCTTCATCCGCCAGGGTGTCCCCGCACTGGCGTTCAAGTTTGGTTTCGAAAAAGGTTCGCGCGAGGAGGGCGTTCAGAAAGCGTGGCTCAAGGAACGCTATCATGCGCCGTCCGACGATCTGGCCCAGCCCGTGGATCGCCAAGCCGCCGCCCGCTTCAACCGGCTTCTGGTGGCTCTCATCGACGAAGTGGCCACCGCCCCGCAGCGGCCCGAATGGAAGCCCGATAGCTTCTTCCGCCGGTTCGCGCGCCCATAGCCCCGTCCATAGGCCGGTAAAGCTCCGTTGTAAAACCGGTAAAGCTCCGTTGTAAAATAAGACCCTCAGTCCGGGACAGAACTGGCCATGTTCATTCCACTTACACCCATCCGCTTCCTGCAGCGCGCCAATGACCTGTTCGGGCACAAAGTTGGCGTCATCTCAGGCGACCGCGAGTTCACCTACGCCCAGTTTGCCGAACGCTGCCACCGTTTGGCCGACGCGCTCAAGGCCCTGGGTATCCGTCCCGGGGATCGAGTCGCGTACCTCAGCTTCAACACCCACCAGTTGCTGGAAGGCTACTACGGCGTGGTGCAGGCCAAGGGCATCGTGATGCCGCTCAACGTGCGGCTCTCCATCGGCGAGTTGAAGACCATCCTGAACCACTCCGGCGCCCGTGTGCTGATGTTTGAGAATGACTTCGCCGGCCTGGTCGAAACGTTCCGCAAGGAGTGCCCCGCCATCGAGCGCTACATCACGCTCGACGCCTCAAGCGAGGCCGCCGACATGTCCTACGAAGCGCTGCTCGCCACCGGGGAGCCCCACCGCGCGGACATTTTCAGCTTCGACGAAAACTCCGTGGCGGAGCTGTTCTACACCAGCGGATCCACCGGCACGCCCAAGGGTGTCACCCTCACCCACCGTACGCTCTATCTGCACGCCATGAGCGTTGCCACCATGAGCGAGCGCGTGCATGAGATGGTGGACCTCCATACCATCCCGCTCTTCCACGCCAACGGCTGGGGGCGTCCGCAGTCTTCCACCATGCTCGGCATCCCGCAGGTGATGGTGCGCCGCTTCGAACCGGCCGGCGTCCTCAAGCTGATTGAACAGCACCGCGCCACCGACATGAGTCTGGTGCCCACCATGGCGAACGCTCTGCTCAACCACCCGGAACTGGACCGGTTCAATCTGAGCAGCCTGCGCCGCGTGATGATCGGCGGCGCGGCCTCGTCGCCCGAATTGATCGCCCGGCTGGAAAAGGCCTTGGGCTGCGACGTCTACGCCGGCTACGGCCTCACCGAGACAGCGCCGGTCCTCACCTCGTCGCGCGACAAAGGTCTGGACTATGGCAGCGATGAGGAACGCCAGCGCCGCCGCGCCATGGCCGGCTGGCCGGTGCCTGGCGTCGAAGTGCGCGTGGTCGATGGCGACCTGAACGATGTGGCGCGCGACATGGAAGCCATCGGTGAAGTGGTGGCCCGCGGTGACCATGTCATGGCTGGCTACTACCGTGAGCCTGACGCCACAGGAGCCGTCATGACCGGCGGCTGGTTCCACACCGGCGACATGGCCGTGTGGGACAACGAAGGGTACATCCACATCGTCGACCGCAAGAAAGAGATCATCATCTCGGGCGGCGAAAACATCTCCTCCATCGAGGTGGAGAAAGCGATCTTCGCCCATCCCGCAGTCTTCGAGTGCGCCGTGGTGGCCGCGCCCGATGAGCGCTGGGGCGAAGTGCCCGCCGCGATCATTGTCCTGAAGCCTGGTGAAACCCTCAGCGCCGAAGACCTGATGAAGTTCCTCGAATCGCGCCTGGGCCGCTTCAAGCTGCCTCGCCTCATCGAGTTCAGTCCGGACGCCCTGCCCAAGACCGGTACCGGCAAGATCCGGAAGCTGGTGCTGCGTGAGAGGTTCTGGACCGGCAAGGAAAAGCGCGTTCAGGGGTGAGCGCGGCTCCCAACATCTACGTCGACATCCCCTGTGCCGATGAAGACCGGGATGCCCTCATCGCGGAACTCTACGGCGCGGGCACGCTCGGCATCGAGGAACTGCCCGGCCTGCTGCGTGCCTTCTTCGATGACCATGCGGCCGCGGCTCGATTTGGCGCCCCCTGCGTGGACGAGACCGATTGGGTGGAGGTCTCCCGCCAGGCTTGGCCCGCCCAGCCCGTCGGCGAGCGCTTCTGGCTTGCCGCGCCTTGGGACGAGCAGCCGCCGCCCGGCGGACGCATCCGGCTCACCTATCAAACGGGCGTCGCGTGCGGCAGCGGTGTGCATCCCTGCACCCAGATGTGCCTCGCGGCTCTTGAGCGCCACGCACCCGCGGCCACGGCATTCCTCGATGTCGGCTGCGGTGCGGGCCTTCTGTCAATGGCTGCGCGCGCCTTGGGTGTGGCAGGCATCGCTGCCTGCGATATCGAGCTCGACGCTCTGCTCGCCACGCGGGGCAACGGCGTGGCGGATGTCTTCGCCGGCTCGGCGCGTGCTGTGCGAAGCCGGACATTCGATCTCGCAATCTCCAACATCAGCGGCGAAGAGAACATCGCCATGGCCGCGGACCTCATGCGCGTGCTCGCCCTGGGCGGAACGCTGATCGTGTCGGGCTTCCGCGCCGGGGAAGCGGCCCGCGTTCGCACAGCCTATGCCGCGCTGACGCTGGCCGAAGAGCTGGACGACAGCGGCTGGAGCTGCCTGATCTTAAGGTGCCCCGCCCCCTCAGCCGACAACGCATAGGGCCCCCTTTGGCGGCTGAAAAATGGGGCTTAGTCGTCGCCGTTTCGCCGCATCGCCGGCCGCTCAGCGCCGGACCCCTTGATGTAGGGTCCCCGCGACCCGTTCGGAAGCACCGTCTCGCTCGATGTCAACGCCTGCGCCAACTGGTTCTCTGTCAGCTCCCGCGCCCCGCGCAGATCGGCCCCGCGAAAGTCCGCCGCGTAAAGATGGGCATCGCCAAACCGGCATCCGGAAAGGATGCACCGCCGGAACGTGGCGCCCTCAAGCACCGCCTCCCGAAAGTCACCGCCGGCCACCACCGCGTCGTCAAAGCGCGATTGGGGCAACTTCGCCTGCAGGAAACGTCCGCCCTCCATCGTCGCGTGGGAGAAATCGCAGTTCGTCAACTGAGCGCCCGTGAAACTCACATCCAGCGCCGCAATCTGGTTGAACCGGCAGAGCTGCGCCGTCACCTTATGCAGATTCGCTTCATCCAGCGTGGCCCCGGTAAAGTGACACTCGAACATTCTGGCGGAATGGAACGCCGCTCGTTCCATCCTGGCGCCGGAAAAGTCCGCATTCCGCATCGCCGCGCCGGGCAGCCGCGCCTGTTCCATCCGGGCGCGGCGCAGTCGAGTGCCGTCCAGTGCCGCCCCAGCCAGGTTCGCCCCATCCAGGAACGCGCCGTCGAAATCGGCTTCCTTCAAGTTCGCGTCGCAGAGATCGATTTTGCGAAGCAGCGCCGCTTGCAGAACCGCTCGCACCAGGCTGGCCCGGCTCAGGTCGCAACCGGTGAGTTCACAGTCCACCAGCGTCGACTCATCGAAGATCGCCCCGCTCAGGTTGGCGCGATCCAAGCGCAATTCAACGAACTGCTCGCGGCGGAACACCGCCTGATGCCCCAGGTCGCCATCCCGCAGCCACTGGGCGTGCGACGCCAGAATCGTCTCCCAGTTCCGGGTTTTCGTGGCCGTCATTCCGGTCGAGCCCTCTCCGCCATGCTTATCGTCACCTGCTGGCGCGCCTTGACGCCTTAGGGCGACAATAGATAGGAAACGGATCCCAAGAAGACCCCATGAAAAGACGTCGCGCCATTCAATCCATGCTGGGTGCGCCCGCGGCTGCCGCGCTTCCCCTGGCCGGCACAGCCCTTGCCCCCGCCGCCGCCCAGGCCCAATCCGCGCCCGCCAGCGAGTTCCCCAAACTCGCCGTCTCCCACCCCGACGCCGTCGGCGACCCCAAGCCGCGCCTGCTCACCGATCTCCAGAAAGCCACCCTCGCCCGGCTCTGCGCCCTGATCGTGCCTCCGCTCGACAACCGCCCGGGCGCCGTCGAAGCCGAGACCCCGGAGTTCCTCGACCACCTGCTGCGGCACAGCACCGCCGCCCGCCAGAAGCTCTATCGCGATGGGCTTGACCGTCTGGAACGCGACGCCCGCGCCAAGTCCGGCAAGGCCTTCTCACAGGTGGATGCCGCCCAGGCCGCGGACCTCCTGGCCCCCCTTCGCCAGGCCTGGACCTACCAGGAACCAACCGACCCCTTCGCCCGCTTCCTCCGCCTGGCCAAGGAAGAGATCCTCGCCGCCACCGTCAACTCCCGGCAGTTCGCACAAGCCGCCTCCGCCGGCCGGCGCGGCGCCACCGGCCTCAATACCTACTGGCACGTGATCGACTAGGAGATCCGCATCAATGAAAACCGATCACGACGTCCTCATCATCGGCTCCGGCGCCTCCGGCGGCATGGCTGCCTGGACCCTCACCAGAATGGGCATCAAGTGCCTCATGCTCGATGCCGGCCCCCAGGTCGATTTCGACCGCCATCGCGACTCCCGCGCCGTCTTCGACCTGCCCTTCCGCGGCCTCGGCGAGCCCGGCCGTTTCCCCCACGTCACCCAGGCCTCCGAATTCGACGCCAACTTCTGGCTCGACGAAAAACAGAACCCCTACAGCTACCCCGAAAAGGACCCCTACTACTGGGTCCGCATCCGGGCCCTCGGCGGCAAGACCCTCCGCTGGGGCCGCGCCTCCTGGCGCCTCAGCGACTTCGAGTTCAAGGCCCGTGACCACGACGGCTTCGGCGACAACTGGCCCGTCGCCTTGGCCGATCTCGCACCTTTCTATGACCGCGTCGAGCCCATGCTCCGCGTCTCCGGCCGCAACGAAGGGCTCCCCCAATTGCCCGACGGCAAGCTCATTGAGGACCGGTCCACGGACTCCCTCAGCGTCCAGCGCTTCATCGCCTCCTGCAAACAGCTCGGCGTGCCCACCACCAAGCCCCGCCGCGCCACCGGAACCCTGGCCAGTTCCGTCAACCTGCTTCTGCCCGATGCCCTGGCCACCGGCAACCTCACCATCGTGCCCAATGCCATCGTGCGCGAGATCAGCGTGGACCCCAAGACCGGCCTGGTCAACGGCGCCCACTACGTCGACCGCCGCTCGAAGCGCGACTACCACGTGAGCGCCCGCATCGTGATTCTGGGAGCTTCCACCCTCGAATCCACGCGCATCATGCTCAACTCGAAGTCGCCGCGCCACCCCAATGGCCTGGCCAACTCCAGCGGCGTGCTGGGCCACTACCTCTTCGATCAGATCTACGTCAAGAACGTCGTCACCGCCATCGTGCCCGAAGCCAGGGGCGGCAAAGGGCCCCGCAATCTCACCGGCGGCGGAGGCTATATCGTTCGATTCCGCAACGTCGGCAAGCCGGACCCGAAGCTGAAATTCCTCCGTGGCTACACCTACGATTTCGGCTCCGGCTTCACCCCCAACGCCCGCTACCTTCCCCTCTACGGCGAGCCCCTTCTGCGCGAGCTTCAGAACCTTCAGGGCACTGGCTTCAGCATGACCACCATGGGTGAAGTGCTGCCGCGCTTTGAAAACCACGTCCGCATCGACCCCAATGTGAAGGATGCCTGGGGCATCCCCAACCTGCACATCACCGCCCGCTACACCGATAACGAGCACGCCATGGCCAAGGACTCCATGGAGATGGCCGAGGCGATGTGCAAGGGCGCCGGTTTTGAGGTCCTTGCCAGGCACTCACAAATGGTCCCCCCCGGCGAAAGCATTCACGAACTGGGCACCTGCCGCATGGGCAGTGACCCCAAGCGCAGCGTTCTCAACCAGTGGAACCAGTGCCACGACGTGAAAAACCTCTTCGTCGTCGACGGCAGCGCTTTCGTCACCGGCGGCGCCCAGAACCCCACGCTCACCATCCTCGCGCTCACTCTTCGAGCCGGCGAATTCATGGCCGCGGAGATGAAGAAACAGAACCTATGACCCCGCTCCGGCGCTGGCTGGCCACCCTTCCCGTGGCCGCCGTGGTGCTTTCAGGCTGGCAGGCGGCAAAGGCGCCCGAACAGCCCATCCCATACAGCCACAGGACCCACATCGCGCTGGGGCTCGAATGCCGCAACTGCCACACCAATCCCGATCCGGGCGAGGTGATGGGCATTCCCAAAGCCTCCGTCTGCATGGGCTGCCACCAGACCGTGAAGAAGGATTCCCCGCACATTCAGAAGCTGGCCACGTTCGCCCAGTCCCGCCGCGAAATCCCCTGGGTGCGCGTCTACCAGATCCCCGCCTACGTCCGTTTCAGCCACCGCGAACATCTGGCCACGGGAGCCACCTGCGCCACCTGCCACGGCGAAGTGAAAACCCGCGACGTCCTCTGGCGCGAAGCCAACATCCACATGGGCGGTTGCATGGAGTGCCATCTCAAGAACCAGGCGAGCAATGACTGCTCGTTCTGCCACGAACCGAAATGAACAGCGAAGGCTACTACCCACTGGAACCCGGGCGCCTTGCCTCCGTGGTCACATACCTCGAAATGACGGAGCCTCCGCCCGCCCGTCCAGCCGTCTTGCCCCCGGACTGCACCCTGCGCTGGGAACCCAATCCCGATGCCGATGACTACCTCGAACTGTTCCTCCGGGTGGGCACGCCGTGGCTCTGGTTCGGCCACCTCCGCCTGCCGAAAGAAGAACTTGCCGACCTCCTCAAGCACTCGCCCATGGACCTGCTTCTGCTCCGGCGCCAAAACCGCGGCGAAGGCCTGCTCGTGCTTGACCGGCGGGAGTTTCCCGAAGTGGAACTGAGCTATTTCGGAGTCACGGAACGAATGATGGGAACCACCGCCGCGCGAGCCATGATCAACGCCGCGCTCGAACGTGTCTGGAGCCTCGAAACCTCACGGTTCTGGCTGCACACCTGCACGCTCGACCATCCGCGCGCCCTGGCGTTCTACCGCCGCACCGGATTCCGCCCGTACAAACGCGCCGTCGAGGTCTTCCAGGACCCGCGCCTCTCCGGTCACCTGCCCTCAACCGCCGTCCCCGAAATTCCGCTCCTGTAGCGTTCATCGTCATGGCACAGCCGGCACGCCAGCGGGCTCTCCCGCTGGCCGAAGCGCGCGTTCATCGCCGCATCGGGAATGCCGATCTCATGCGTCCGCGCCTGGAACAACAGGCTGTTCATGATGCGCGGCATGTGGCAGTTGACGCACCGCGCCCCAGCCTCCGATGCCGCGTGGCGTGCGTGCGGCCGCGTGGCCCCGTGGCACTGCGTGCACATGCCATCCGCGTCCGGGGCGAACTTCAGCGACACCGGGTTGCGCGCCGCATCGGCGGGATGCGGGTTGTGGCAGTGGCCACAGTGCGCCTGGCCTTCCCGGTGGCACCGCGTGCGAAGGAATGCCTCGCCAATGAAAGTGGTCTCCCGGAAGCGTCCGTCCCGGTAGAACGCCTTGCGCGAAAACTCCGCCAGCGGCCGGGACTTCTTCCGGTTCACGAACTGAATCGCATCGTCTGAATGGTTCAACTCACCCGCCGGGCCCCGGCGCAGAAGACCCGATTGCATATGGCACTGCGAGCAGATCTCCACATAGCGCCGTGCATCAAGCCCGCGGAAACTCACTGGGGGGTCCTGCGCCCGCCGGGCCACGCGTTCGCCCGCGCGCGCCGCCGCCACATGCGGCGCCGACGGACCGTGGCAGCTCTCGCAATGCACCCCCGGCTCGGCGAACACCGCGTGCGGCTCCGCGGCGCGCAGCCGGCTGGTGTGGCACGGAGCGCAGTTGCGCTGGTAGTTCGTCTCCGGCGACAGGCTCGGAAAACGGGCGATGGTGCCGCGCGCCGCATCCGGCGGATCGATGTGCTTCCAGTAGTTCACCCACCGGCCCAGCAGGCGGTTGTACTGCGCCGGGAACACGTGGATGCCGCCGTCGGCGGCCCGGGTCGCATAGGCCTGCTGCCACTTCGAACCAATCACGTAGTCCACCCGGAACCGTTGCCAACGGCCCGCCGCGTCCCGAACCTCAACGTGGTGCCGGCCCCGGTCAACCAGCATCCGCAGGCTGTTCTCGAAGACGCCGGGCTTGGCGAAAACGATGCCCGCCGCATACGGGCGCAGCATGTTGGCCATGCCGGTGTGGCGCCAATTGGCATGCTCTCCGGCATGACACCCGCGGCACGCCTCGGATCCTGCGTAGCGTGCCGGCACCCGCAGCATAGCCGATGAGGCCTGTTCCGCCGGTCCGCCAAGAATGTCCCGCGCCACGAACCGCACGCGCTGTTCAAGCGGCCCCCACTCCGCCGCCGGAATCGTGACCGGCGCCGCGAACCGGTCCAGATACTCAATCACCAGCCGTGCGTTCGCCCGAGCTTCTTCCAGACGCCCCGCCTCACGCCGCAGGCTCGCCAGCGGGGCCAGCAGCAGCGGATTCTCGGGCATCAGCCGCAACGCAAACGCCGCGTGCCGCTCCGCGGCCGGAACGTCGCGCAACGCGATCGCCGCCTTGGCCGCCGCCTCGCTGGCCAGCACCAGAAGCCAGGAATCCGGATACCGCGCCAGGAACTGCTCCGCCGCCCGCAGGCGCTCCGCGGGATCCGCCAGCGCCGCCAGCTCCACCAAGGCCCGGCGCTCGTCCGGCCTGTCGATCTGATCCAGCAGCGTCGCCGGTCTGCGCTCCGCCGAGTCGAACAGCACCGTGTCGATATCCTGCGCCGGCAACACCGGCGCCAGTGCCGCCATCAACAGCGCAAGTCTTCCCGCGCCCCTCAAAACACGTACTTGAGGACGAACTGAATGTTGCGCGGTGTGTTCGCCTGCCCCGCCACGCGCCCGAACGTCGCCGGCGCGTTCAGGCTCGCCGCCGGCCCGCCAAACACCACCCGGTTGAAGATGTTGAACATCTCAGCCCGGAACTGCAGCTTGTGCGATTCGAACAATGTCATGTTCTTGAGAATGCTGAAATCTTCATTCAACAGGCTGCAGGTGCGGACATGCGGCATCAGCGCCGGGGCATTGCCCAGCGTGAACTGCGCTGGCTGAGCGAACGCGCTGCTGTTCAGATACAGATCGCGGCCCGGGTCGAAGGCGCCGCAGGAAGCCGAGCCCCGCACATCGGGGCTGATCCAGTTGGGGCGGTTGCCGCCGTTGAACAGCGGAATCGGCCCACCGCCGCCCACACCCACCGGCGTGCCGGAAATGTAGCGCTGAATGGCGGCCAGTTCCCAGCCGCCCAGCAGCAGGTCCACGCCGCGTCCCGTGTTCGCCAGGTACTTGCGCCCGCGCCCGAATGGCAGATCGTAGGTCCAGGAAAGAATCAGGTTCTGCGGACGGTCGAAACTCGCCAGCCGCTTCTCCAGCTTCCGGTTCGCCGTGTCCAGCGGCACCGCATTGGCGGCATCGTCGCCCAGCCCCGTGTAGCCGGCGCCGCTCACGAATGCCTTCGACATCGTGTACGAGACCAGCACGCTCATGCCGGAAGCGTACTGCTTGATCAGACGCATCTGAAGTGAATGGTACGTGCTCCACCCCACCGGCTGGTAGAGGTTCCGGATGCCCGTAAACTGCGGATAGGGCCGAAGCGCCTGGCCCACGGAGCCACGGAAACCGGGGAACGGAAGCCGCACGCCCGCCGCGCCCGCCGCCGCCGAATTGATGTCCAGGTTCAGCGTATTGCCCAGACGCAGAGACTCGAACGGCACCTGGTTCAGATTCTCAAGCCCCGCCGAAAGCGCGGAGCCGCGCTGGCCCACATACCCCACATCGATCATGAACCGCCACGGAAGCTCCCGCTGCAGGTTGAAGGTCCAACTGGAAACGTAGCCCGGCTTGCCCGCGCCGGGATTCATGAAGTCGATGTTGTTTCCGTTCTGGAGCGTCGGGCTCGTGTTCGGCAGCGTGCCCGTGAAGGCCGGCAGCCCGTTGTCCAGCAGCAGCGCCGGTTCACGCCCGCCCGTGAGCTGCGGGAAGTTCTGCGAGAAAGAGAATCCATGCACGAACGCGCGATTCACGCGGCCCACGCTGGTGGCGTTGGTGGGTGAATAGAACACGCCGAATCCGGTACGCAGCACGGTCTTGGGCGTGATCGAATACGCGATGCCCAGCCGCGGCGAGAACGCCTTCAGGTAGTTCGGCGTCAGCAGCTCGCCGGGTTTCAGGAACACCAGCGCGCCGTTGCGGCCGCCCGCCGCCGCGTTCGGCGTCCCCAGGTGAAGGTACGATTGGCGGCTGTCCGCCTCCTCAATCACCGTGGGCACTTCATGCCGGAAGCCCAGCGTCAGCGTCAGCTTCCGCGTGGCCCGGAACACATCCTCCACATACCAGGCGTAGTACTCGCCGCGCATGCGCCGCAACGGCGCCGGAATCAGCCGCTGGGCGCTGAACACCTGCCCCAGCAGCGCGCTGGCCCAGCCGTTGCCCTGCCGGGCGGCATCCGGCGACGGGATGTTCGCGGTCGACAGCGGATTGAAGTTGAACGTGCCCGAAAGGCCCCCGTCGTCCGTGCCATTGAAATTGTCGTACTGGAAGAAACGCACGTCGGCGCCCCACTTGAGCTGATGGCTGCCCCGCACCCAGGTGAAGTTGTCGACAAAGCTGTAGTTCCGGTTGATCGAAGGATCGTTCGGCTGCTGGTTCGAATTGCCCAGCGCCAGCGACCCATACGGGTTCGCGATATTGAACAGCGCGTAGCCCGGAGAGTCATTCGGCACGCCCGGAATCTTAAGCGTCTCATTGCCCTTGCGCGTATCAAGCTGCCGGATCGGATTGCTCTTCGTGAACCCCATGCCGAAGTGATGCAGCAGCGTCGGCGTGATCGTCTGGTCGTAGTTCACCCGCCAGTTCAATGCGTCAATCGGTCCGAAAAACGAGAATCCCAGCGGTGTCGACTGCCCCAGCAGGTTCGAGTTGAAAGGATTGATGTAGCTGGTCCAATACACAAAGCTCAGCCGCTGATTCTGCGTCATCAGATAATCGCTCTTGATCGACCAGACGGTGTCCTTCGTCCTCGAATACGTGCGGTCCAGGAAGTTGTTGAAATACCCCGGCAGGTCCGTCGAAGGCACCAGGGTCAGCAGATTTCGCGTGATCGGGCTCAGCCGGTTGGCCGGCAGGCGGTTGCCCGCGAAAGGCGTCCGCGTGCCGTCGGCCAGCGTGGTTGCCGGGTCGAAAATCGGGATCAGCGCGTTGGCGTTGTCGCGAAAGTTCGAGAAATCGCCTTGCCGGAACTCCGCCGGCGGCAGGCTGTGGAGGTTGCTGGGCGGCGGCGGCACGTTCTGCAGCCCCGTGTAGTTGAAGTTGAAGAACAGCCGGTTCTTGCCGTTGTACAGCTTGGGAAACACCACCGGGCCGCCAATCGAGAAGCCGTACTCGTTGTACCGCACACGCGGCCGGATCCGCGCGAAGAACGGCCGCGCGTCCAGCTTGTCGTTGCGGAAGAACTCAAACGCGCCCCCGTGGAACTGGTTGGTGCCCGATTTGAACGTGAAGTTCAGAACGCCCAGGCCGCGCCCGAATTCGGCCGGGAACAGCGTGTTCTGAACCTTGAACTCTTCAATCGCCTCATACGGCGGCGACGACTGGGCCAGGAACCCCGGCGTCACCGCCAACTGCGCCGAAATACCGTCATACAGAACTTCGTTCGTGAAATCCGGGCTCCCGTTGATGTTCTTCGACCACGGTATGCCCACCACGCCCGGCGTCAGAAAGATGAAGTTCTCCGGTTGCCGCCGTCCCGTGGCTGCCGTCGTCGCGCCGGAACCGCCCACCTGAATCGGCAAATCGAGAATCGCCCGCCGGTCCAGCACCGTGCCGATCTCAGGCGACGTCGTCTGAAGCGTCACCACATCGCCCGATACCGTCACCGCCTCCGTCACCTGGCCAATCACCAACTGAATATCAAGCGTCGAAGTCGTGGCCGTCTGAATCGGCACCTGTTCCTGGACGAACTTCTTGAAGCCCGTCTTCTCCGCCTCCACCTGATACAGGCCGGGCTGCAGCGCGCGGAACGCGTAGAGCCCCGCCGCCGTCGTGCGTGATGTCAACAGCAGGTTGGTCTGCAGATTACGAGCCGTCACCATCGCTTCGGGCACAATGGCCCCCGCCGAATCTGTGACGGTCCCCGTCAGGCCCCCCAGGTTGCCCTGGGCAAAAAGAGACGATGCCAGCACGGCAAGGCCGGCAAGACGAACAGTTCGCAATGGAACCTCCAGTTCGGCCATACTATCCGGGATTTCCATTTTGGGTCTCCCGGACCCCGACAGTATACACCAACGCCTCACTCCCGTGCCGGATTTGATCAGAATCCCCTTTCCGAGGGCGGGCCAGTGCCTGCGGATGGCTTCTTTCGACCATCGCACAAAAACGAAAACTGACAACATGCCTGTTTCCAG
>VFZY01000038.1 GCA_016870915.1 Acidobacteriota bacterium
GGGAGAGGTGTCGAAAGAACTGCTGGAAACAGGCATGTTGTCAGTTTTCGTTTTTGTGCGATGGTCGAAAGAAGCCATCCGCAGGCACTGGCCCGCCCTCGGAAAGGGGATTCTGATCAAATCCGGCACGGGAGTGAGGCGTTGGTGTATACTGTCGGGGTCCGGGAGACCCAAAATGGAAATCCCGGATTGTATACCAAGGGTTGTCATGCAAGCCCGCTTGCCAGGCTCCTCACAATAGCCGGCGGGCCCCGTTTGGAGATTCAGGCCACGACTATTCGGGTCCGCAGGCACCTGAACCGCAATCCGTCCTGCTGACCGGTGCGGCTTGGCTGGCACTTGCGGGTGTGAGGCGATTGGCCGGGCTCAAAGGGAAGCGGCCGCCGGGCCTCTATAGCCGCGAAGGATAGCTGCCATCCACGCAGATTGTATACGTGAGGCCGTTGGGAGCCGCGTTGCGGAGGTCGGGCAGGGCGAAAGTTGAGAAACCATCGCCGCCGTAGTATGTTCCCAGCAGTGAGAACAGGGCGGCGTGCGCAGCGATGCTGAGCAATTGACCGTTCGCGGGCAAGCCAGCGGCTGTGATTCCAGCGGTGAGGAAGACCTGGCCGAGAACGCAGCCCGCACCGCGCCCGGCCACGGCGAGCGAAGTGTCCGTGCCAAAAAGAAGCGTGGTTCCGGCCGGGCCTTGGGCTCCGAGGGCGCCTTGAACTCCCTGAAGTCCTTGCGGTCCCTGAAGACCCTGGGGGCCTTGCATTCCCTGCGGCCCTTGATCCCCCTGGGGACCCTGGGGGCCTTGTGGACCTTGCGCGCCTTGAAGACCCTGAGGCCCGGGATCGCCCCGGGGGCCTTGGGATCCGGTTGCTCCCTGGGGTCCCGCGGGGCCCACGGGTCCGGGCGGCCCGGGTTCACCGCGAAGGCCTTGGGGGCCTGCCGGGCCGGGGGCGAGAACCGTCATCTCGGGCACCGCCGGGCGGCTGGTGGAGACGCTCTCCTTGGCATCGATGAGAACCGAGGTAAGGGGGCTGGCCAGAGCGGCCGTCACTTGAATGCCGTGGTTCGGCAGGGTTCCGGCCACCCAGTTCTTCACCAGGTTGGTGACGTCCACGGTGACGAACTGGCCGGCCGCGGCGGCGGGAACGTTCATGGCGAACGGCGGGAAGGTACCGGGGCGGGAGTTGAAGGCCACGCCGGTCTCGCTCCAGGGCGTGCTGACTTCCGCGAAATCGAGGGCACCGGGCGTGGCTACGCGGTTCAGGTAGACGGTGAGTGTGGCTTTGGCGATGTGCGATGCCAGGGTTCCGGTGGGCAGCCCGGTGAGGGCGAACTGGAGGAGAGCGGTGTCACCCGGGGCGCTGGAGGGTGCGAGCGGCCCCACCTGCATGGCGCCGAGAGCTCCGTAGTTGAGCGACACGTTAGCCGCTGCCACGTAGGTATCGGCGGAAAGGGTACCCGAAGCACTCCAGGCCGCGTTGGCCACCAGCGCGAGCAGAACCCTTTCCAGTGCGATTGCGATTCTCAAGACACTCCTCCTCTATTGTTCATTAACGATTTTGGGCAAGATTCACTCTCAACCGGCGGGTTCAGCGCAATGGCAGTTCGGTTCCGCCCATGAACACCCGCTGAACTTCGAGCTTACGATTGAGCACAAGGATGTCCGCCTGTTTGCCGGGTGCAAGGCTTCCGGTCCGTTTTGCGATGCCCACCCGCTCGGCGGGCGTGAGCGTGGCCATGCGGATGACATCCTGAAGGGGCGCCTGAGTGGCCTGCTTCATGACCCGCACCATGTGATCCATGCCCACGATGGAACTTGCGAGACCCGAGCCGGGGACAAAGCCGACACGGCCATCGCTTTCAAACCAGCTTCCGGTGTCCTGGTTGCCGAAGCGGTAGCGTCCTGGGGGGAGATCGACGGCGCGATTGGCGTCGGTAACCAGGCATAGACGGTGCGGGCCCTTGAATCGCCAGGCGAACTCGAGCAGTTCCGGGGCGAGGTGGCATCCGTCGGCGATGACTTCCGTGCTCATTTCGGCTTGCGCCAGGACGAACTGTTCCATGCTGCCCTGCATCGGGGTGCCGAAGCGGACCCGGATGGAGGGGACCGAACTCATGGCGCACCAGAAGTGATCGACGTGGCGCATGCCGGCGCGGAAGGCCTTCTCCATTTCGGTCCAGGTGGCATTGGAGTGGCCGCAGGTGACCAGACAGCGGCGGCGGCGCGCGGCGCGATAGAAGGCTTCGGCGCCGGGCAGTTCGGCGGCGCAGGTGGCGATGCGAATCAGGCCGGTGTCGAGAAAGCGGCGGTACTCTTCGGCTCGCGGGTCGCGCCGGCCTTCCACAGGGTGGCAGCCGACCTTATCGGCGGCGAAGTAGGGGCCGTAGTAGTGAACGCCACCGATGCGTGCGCCGTCGGCGATGGTCCAATGGCGGCGCACCTGGGCGCAGGCATCGATCATGGCTGCGAGCTCTTCCGTGGATCCGGTGGTGGTGGTGGGGAAGATGGTGGTGGTGCCGTGGCGGGCGTGGGCCAGATTGGCTCGACGGACAGCCTCTGGGGTTCCGTCCATGTAGTCGAACCCGGCGGCGCCGTGGACGTGGAGATCGATGTAGCCGGGCACGATGTAGGCGCCGCGGACCGTGCGGTCCGCACGGCGCGGGCGTCCTACGCTGGTGATGACTCCGTTTTCGCAGACGACAGCCGCATTTGTGGCAACGCGGCTGGGAAGGACAACCGAGCCTTCGAAGCAGATCTTCATGCCGCCGTCGCGCGCGCCACCGCCTTGGCCTGCCCGGTGAAGGCGGCGGCGACCGCGGAGCCCACGAGCGTACCGCTCACCGTATAGGCCAACTGCCAGAGTTTCCACCCCACCGCCGTGCGCCACCAGACCATGTCGCCTACATCCACCATGACGGCCGCGGCGACGCCAATCGCCAAGCCGAGCTTCAGCCGGCTACCGAAGCTTGGGCCACCAAAAGCGCCGAGGATGGCGATGAGAATGGCTCCCATGACCAGGTACTGGACGAATCCCTTGGCCATCATGATGGGATCCATGACCGGCGCGCCGTCGCGTGCGGTGAGATGGAGAATGGCGACGGGGCCCGATTCATGAAGCTTTGTCATGGCCGCCTGATCCGTGTTCAGCGGCGATGGCAGGATGTAGGTACCGCTTGCCGGGAAGTGTTCCCTGATCGCCCGGCCGGCCGCTTCATCGCTGGGGGCGGCGCTCAGCGCCTTATACGGCAGAGGGTTGGAGCCCCAATAGGCAAAGCCCCACATGAACATGGCCAGTCCGGCCAGAAAGGTTCCTGTTAATCGTCGCTTCATGGGAACTCATCATAACGCCGGGGGCGGCGGCGGGCAAGGCGGTCTTTCGAGCGCGCGCGCACGTCATGCCTGCCGTTCGCGCGCCAGTTCCCGCAGAACGCGGATGAGGGCCTTCATGGGGTTCTGGTGATAGCGGCGCCCCGGGCGGATGAAGCCGACGCGGCGCATGGCCTTCTGGTTGATGGGCACCGGGTGGCAGCCGATGGCGAGCGGGCGCGTCATTTCAAGCACGATGCTGACGCCGAAGCCGCCCCGGACGAGTTCAACGATGCCGGCGAAGTGATCGGCCTCGAACCGCCCGGCGAATCTGGCGCGGCACGGCCGGTGAGGTGAACTATCAGCCCGAGCGGATCGGGCGATGACCGGGCGTTCCGCGACGATGAAGCGTTCAAGCAGTCTACACGGGCTCTGCACGGCGCGACGGTGCAGCGGGCGATCGCGAAGAAGGATAACCGAAGAACAGGTTCGGTCGCGCGGCGCCAGTCCGGAGACCGCCCAGAGTTTCCCGGACGGTATTTTCCGGCCGGGGCGTACACAACCCGTCGCCGTATCCGGCGTTGGAATGCGCCTGCCCTGACGGACATTCGTGGTGTATAAACAAGAGGTCCGTCAAGGGAGGTCTTGTGCGCACTTGGATTGTTCCGGTTCTGGTTGTTCTATTGCCGGCCGCGTTTCCCGCGGCTGTTGAAGCCCAGGATACGCGCGGCAGTATCAACGGCACGGTGACCGATTCGACGGCAGCGGTGGTGGCCGGAGCACAGGTGACGGTGACCAACACGGGCACTGGCGCGGCGGCGCGTCTGACCACGAACGCGAGCGGGTATTACGAAGCACCGCTGCTGTTGCCTGGCAGCTACAGTGTGACGGTGGAGGCATCGGGATTCAAGCGGCTGGTGCGCAGCGGGCTGACTTTGGGCCTGGCCGAACAGTTGCAGATCAATGCGCAGCTTGAGGTGGGGGCGGCGGCCGAATCGGTGACGATCACGGCGGAGGCTCCGATGCTGGATACGAGTTCGGTGACGACGGGCCGGGTGATGACACACCGCGAGATTCTGGATCTGCCGGTGCTTGGCAACAACGTGATGATGCTGAGCCGTCTGGCGCCGGGTGTGCAGGTGCCGGGGACGACGCAGTTCCTGGTGCAGGGGCAGGTGGGCGGAGGCTCGCAGTACAGCATGCCGGGTGGAGTGGGAGGCAATGAGTGGTCGATTGACGGAGCTTCCACCAATGGCACGGACCGGCGTGTTTCGTTCATGCCGAGCGCGGATGTGATTGATGAGTTCCGCATCGAGACGTCGAACTTCGATGCTTCCTTCGGGCATTCCACGGGGTTGAACATCTCGATGTCGACCAAGAGCGGCGGCAACGCGCTGCATGGGACGGGGACGTATCAATACTTCAACCAGCGCTGGAACGCGGCGTCGTTTTTCGTGAAGCAGAGCCGGTACGCGCAGATTGCGGCGGCCCGGGCGGCGGGCAACATCGCCCTGGCCGACGATCTGGCGGGGCGTCCGCTGCTGCAGCCCGGCCACACCAACAACGCGCATGGGGCAATCAGCGGACCGGTGGTGATTCCGGGGCTGGTGAACGGGCGGAACCGGTTGTTCTTTTTCCTGGGCCTGTCGGGTTTGAAGAATCAGCAATCGGCGCGGCCCAGCGAGTTGAACTATACCGTGCCGACAGTGGCGATGCGGAGCGGAGATTATTCGCGGCTGCTGGGGGTGGACGCGGTGCGTTATACGGTGTACGATCCACTGACGACGCGGGTGGACCCGGCGCGCCCGGGGCATTGGGTGCGCACGCCGTTCGCGGGGAACATCCTGCCGCGGGCCCGGATCAGCAACCCGATGGCGGAGTTCTACTCGAAGCGGATGCCGATGCCAAACAACGACCCCACGGATCCGCGCCGGGAACCGGTGAATAATTACCTGGCGACCGGGATGCCGAACAACGTCACATACAAGTCGATCAACAACCGGTTTGACTATCAGGCTTCCGACCGGCACCGGTTCTTCTTCCGCTGGTTGTCGAGCGGGTTCATCGAAGACGCGCAGGACTACACGTATGAGATCGAGCCGGGTCTGATGGCGTGGAATGAGAAACGGCCGACGATCAGCGGGGCGCTGGATTGGACGTTCACCAAGAGCGCCTCCACAGTGATGAACGTGAGCGTGGACGGCAACCGGTTCCTGGTTCAGAACCAGAGATTGGGAACGCGCAAGTACAAGCCGACGGATGTGGGCCTGCCGTCGTACATGGATCAGAAGTGCGGCGGAAGTTGTGTGCTGCCCCGGGTGGTCTGGCCGGGAATGACGGCCTGGAGCGGCGACATGGTGCTTTCAACGCCGGTGGACGCGGGGCCGCAGGGGCGCCAGCAGAGCTTGAAGTACAACCTGTCGCATGTGCGGAACGCTCACACCTTCCGTGTGGGAACGGACCTGCGGCAGCACTACCGTACGTTGATTCAGACCGGCGGGCTGACATCGGGGAACTTCACGTTCGCCAATAACTTCGTTCGCAAGGACGAGGACGGGTTTACACCAGCGGGAACGGTGGGTCTGGTGTGGGCGACGTTCCAGTTGGGGATTCCGACGGGGATGGGTGTTGACACCAACGACACGTTCGCGCTGATGAGCCCTTACTATGCCTGGTATGCGCAGGACACCTGGCGGGTGAGCCGGAGCCTGACCGTGACGCTTGGACTGCGAGCCGAGTATGAGCGCGGGGCGACGGAGCGCTACAA
Organism: Acidobacteriota bacterium; assembly: GCA_016870915.1. Taxonomy (GTDB): domain Bacteria; phylum Acidobacteriota; class Terriglobia; order Bryobacterales; family Bryobacteraceae; genus VFZY01. Next base: position 6,069 of record VFZY01000038.1, read on the forward strand.
CCGCGCCATTTCGTACTTCGACCCGAACGTCACACTGCCCATTTCAGCGGCGGCTCAGGCGGCTTATGCGCGCAATCCGCTGCCGGAGCTGCCGGCGAGCCAGTTCGTGGTGAAGGGCGGATCCGTTTATGCCGGGCGGAACGGCGTGCCGCGCGAGTTGTGGCAGAGCGAGCTGATGTGGTTGCCGCGGCTGTCGGCGGCGTGGCAGGTGAACGGGAAAACGGTGGTTCGCGGCGGCTACGGCGTGTATTTCGACACGCTCAACGTGATGAATCAGGGAGCGGACCAATCGGGATTCGCGCGGCCGACGAACACGATTCTGACGAACGATTTTGGGGTGAACTGGCTGGCTGGCGATCCGCAGCGCGGAGTGTCGCCGTTGAGCGATCCGTTCCCGGTGCGAAGGGATGGCACGCGGTTTGACGCACCGCTGCGGGACGCGCTGGGGCCAATGGCGCGAGTGGGCCAGGGGTTCACGTTCACCGGTTTCAACCGGCGCCATCCCCGGGTGCAGCGCTGGCGGTTTGGCGTTCAGCGTGAGTTGTCGCAGGACATGCTGGTGGGGGTGTCGTACTGGGGCCAGAGGGCGGACCGGATCAGCCTGACGCAACGGCTCGACGCCCTGCCGGAGCAGTATTGGGCGAAGGGGAACCGCCGGAATGACGCGGTGGCCACGGACATGAACCGGCAGGTGCCGAATCCCTTCCTGCTTGGGAACTTCGACGCGATCCGGACATCGGACCCGGTTCTGTACCAGCAGTTGACCACGTTGGGGCAGTTCACGTCACCGACGATCGCCAAGAACCGGCTGCTGCGTCCGTTCCCACACATGAATGGACTGAACGATTCCGCGATTCCGGCGGGGGAGGCTCGGACACATGCGCTGGAGGTGAACTTTCAGCGCCGGTTCGCGCGTGGGTTCAGCGTGAATGGGTCCTATACGCGAATGCTTCAGGAGAACAAGACGATTTTCGAGAATGAGTTCGAGACCGCTCCGCGCGTGTGGTGGCCGAGCGATACGGCGCGGCCGCATCGTTTGACAGCGACGGGGATCTTTGAACTCCCGTTCGGGCGCGGACGGCAGTGGTTCCAGGGCGGGGTGTTGAACCATGTGCTGGGCGGCTGGCAGATTGCGGCCACGTACGAGTTTCAGCCGGGGCCGATGCTGGTGTGGGGCAACCTGTTCTACAACGGCGACGTGAACAACTTCGAAGCGGATGCGCGGGGAGGCGGGAAGTCGCTGGATGCGTGGTTCAATCGCGGACTGCCGTTCGAGAGGATACCCGCGAATCAGCCGGCGGCATTCCATACGCGAGTATTCCCGCGGTTCTTCAATGGACTGCGGGCGGATGGGCTGAATCAGTGGAACGCGAATCTATTGCGCGATTTCCGGCTGTTTGAGGGTTTGCGCCTGCAGGTTCGCGCCGACGCGATCAACCTGCAGAACCGGTCCCAGATGGCTCCCCCGGATCTGTCACCGGTGTCGACGAATTTCGCCCGGATTCTGAGCCAGACGTCGTCGTTAAACCGGTTCTACCAGGTGCAGTTGCGGTTGCAGTTCTAGGGCTGGAGACCGGGATTACTGAGCGGCCGGCATGCGGGTGGTGTGGCGCTCCGCCATCTGCCAGTCCTTGCCGTTCTTCACCCAGACCTGGAGCATGGTGAGGTGGATGTCGCCCGCGGGGTTGTGGGCGGTGAGTTTGGCGCGGATGGTGGCTGCTTTTCCATAGACCTTGATGGTCTGCTGGTGGATTTCGAAATTGCCCTTGGACTTGACGAGGGCGGCAATGGCTTCCTGTTTGTCTTCAACCTTGCCGTTTGAGTGGCTGTACTGAAGACCATCGGCGAATACTTTGCCGAGCGCGGCGCCGTCGCCGGCCTTGGAGGCTTTGAGGAACGCATCATGAGCGGCCCGGACGGCGGCTTCGTCGGCCGTTTCGGCATACGCGGAGCCGAGGGCGAATACGGTGAGAACGAGGAGAGACTTCATAGCCTTACGATCATACGAGATTCAGGGGCGGCAGGTGCGGCGCGCTCAGATGGCAGGCCTTCCGAGGGACTCGGCGGGCATCCAGATGAGCCTGGCTTTGAGCCTCGCGGAGATTAGCAACCGCGGGTGCGGGTGTTCCAATCCGCCGCAATCAACGATCATCCTTTAGTTAGTTCTTCAGCCGACCGGCTGAACTGAACTTTGCCTCTCATTTCTTGGGCTTCGCGGTAGGCGTACGATGCGGCGATCAGTTGCAAACCCGCACGCACGGTCTCAGTGATGCCATGCCCGCTGGCTTTGCAGGCCCGGTCAAGCAACTCAGCGGGGACCTTCACCGTGATTTTTCGAGCTTGTCCCATGGCCGTCCCCAACGTACCATAGCCAAGCCAGTTGAGGGAGTTACCTTCTGAACTGGCCGATGACGGCGTCGAGGCGGTGGCGGGGGACGAGGCGGGCGGCGGCGAGGTTGGCCTGTTGGGTGGCGCGGACTTCGTCGCGGAGGATGGTGACGGCACGGGGGGCTTCGATGCCGAGTTTGACCTGGGAGCCTTCAACGGAGAGGACTTCGACGCGTACTTCGGCGCCGACGTAGAGCGATTCTCCGGGGCGGCGGCGGATTACGAGCATTCCGGCGCCTCCGGCGAAGCGAGTGGGGCGCGGGCGGAGTACTTCAGGTCCTCACGGATGGCCTGGACGCCGCGGCGGGAGTGGCGGTGGATGACCAGGGGCCCCAGAAGGTTGGCCGTGGCGGGACCCTGATCCTGGATGCAGATCATGGCCAGGCAGAGTAGAGACGGGGTATCGATAGGGCCGCCGAGTGTCTCGGCGTCGCCAGGGCCGAGCCAAAGGTCATAGCCCGGGAGGATGGTATCGACGGGCAGGGCGATGAAGCAGGGGTGGGTGGACTGGGTGCTTTGGAGGAAGATCAGCGGGGCGCACTCGTCGGGGGCGATGAGGGCGAAACGATGGTGATCCTCGAAACCGGGAAGGCCGTGGGGGAACTCGACCAGCGCGGTCTCGTCAATCTCAAGGCGTCCGAAGTCGCGTGTGTCGAAAAAAGGCACGTACAAAGTATGTGGGCGCAGGGACTGAAAAATCTCACCTACATGTGCTGGTTGTAGGGGCTGTCGGCGAGTTGACGGCGGGATGCGAGCCAGCGTGTGACGTCTTCGGCGGACTTGATCTCCCCCTTGAGGAGAGCCTGGACGAGTTCGTAACTGACCAGTGTGTTGAAGGGGGTGGCATCATCCTGGGGCTGTGGGGGGCCGGGAAGCTTGAGGAGGAACGGGACCCGGTGGTCGATTTTGCCGTCGAGACCGCGGGCATCGCGGTTGGCGTGATCGGAGCTGAGGAGGAGGGTGGTGCGATCCCAAAGACCGGCTTGTTCGAGGGTCTGGCGGATTTCGCCGAAGGTCCGGTCGGCCAGGGCGAGGCTGTGCCAGTAGCCGTCGAAGGCGCCATGACGGAGGGTGAAGGCGCCGGTGCGGCGGTCATAGGCGTGGGGCAGGTGCGGGGCGGGCAGGTGGAGGAAGACGAAATCGAGGTCCGGATTGGCGGCCATGCGGAGGGCGGCGGCGCGAAGCACGTGGTACGTCTCGACGTGACGTTCGGCGGGCAGGGTGCGGCCGAAGGGAGAAAACGAGTTGGTCTCAAGCAGGCTGCGCGCCTGATTGGGCGTGGCTTGGGCGAAGGCCTGGCCCATGCTGTTGTGCTGGCGGGCGAGGGGCATCCAGACGCAATCGGTGAGGGACTCGTTGTGGAGCCGGCAATAGGGGTGGTACCAGCCGGCCACTGCGGCATTCAGGCCCATGGCGCGGGCCTGGCGGAAGATGGTGGGTTCAGTGCTCCAGTTGATCCAGCGATTGGTTTGGTGGGGGAGGATATCCAACTGGTTGGTGTCGGCCTTGCGCTCGGAGGCGATGAGGCGGCCCGTGGTGAGAGCGGGGATGGAGATGGAGGTTTCCGGCCCCGGGGAGAAAGCCTGGCGGGCGAAGTAGGATTCGGCGCGAAGGCGGTCAAAGTTGGGCAGCGCGAGGTCCTTGGCGCGGTCTTCGAATGAGAGGCGGTAATCCCACTCATCGAAGATGATCCAGATGAGCCGAGGCCGGACCGGACGGGCGGGCTGAACCGCGGCGAGAGCCCCGTCGACGAGCTGGGGATGAGGGTTGGCGATGCGCATGGCGGCCTGGCCAAAGGTGACCAGAACAGCGGGGACCAGGAAGGTGAGAATGGCAAAGAATCCCATCAGAATCCGGCGGCGGAAAAGGATGGCGGCAGCGGCGGCAAGGAGGGCGGCGACGCCCATGCCGGCCTTGGCGGCAAGGCTGGCCTTGGTGAACAAAGCCGTGGTGAAGAGGTCGGCGTTGACGCCGGCGAGCAGAGGGCGGATGCCGTTGAGCGGAATCAGGAAGAGGGCGACGAGCAGAAGAGCAGGCAGGTTGACGGAGAGATGGAGGCGGGTCCGGGCTGCCCTGACAACGGGCCAGAGCAGGAGGCCGGCGAGGAGAACGTTGGCCATGACGCCCCAATACTGGCCTGGCGCGGGCATCTCGTTCATGAGATAGGCATCCCAGGGCTTGACGCCCAGCAGTTCCTGCCAGACACGGATGTAGCAGATGTTGGCGAACGAGAGGGCGACCGCCAGATCCTTATAGAGGGGTTGGGAGCTTACTTCTTGCGCAGCAGGTACAGCCAACGGCTTGTCCCCTCCAGATGTTGCGAGCGGACGACGTCGAAGTGGCGCCGTGCGGAGGCTTCAAAGACGGAGGCGTTGAGGCCGGCATGGAGATGGTCGCGGCCGCGGGTGAGGCGGCGGAACATGGAGTCATCCGGGGCGACGAACTCGATGATGACGGCGTCGCGGGTGAGCTCGGCGGCCTGGTCGACGATTTCGTCCAGGGGCACGCGTTCGGAGACCAGCATGTGGTGGATGACGGCGAGCATGAGCAGGCAGTCGAAGGCGCCGCGGCCACGGTCGATGAAGGAGCCGCATTCGCGGTTGCGCCAGCCGGTTCCGGGGGTGGGCCGGGTGAGGTTGATGACCATGGGCTGAATGTTCAGTTTTTCAGCCCGGGCTTTGCGCCAGACTTCGCCGGCGACAACAGGATCATAGTCAGCAGCGACCACGCCGGCTCCGTTGCGGGCGGCGATGGCACTGAAATGGTCGGTATTGCAGCCGATGTCGAGCACACGGCGGGGTTTGAGTTCGCGGGTCACCTCGTCGACGAACTTCTGCTTGGCGGCAAAGTGATCCTGGGAGTAGTTGTTGTTGGCTCCCATGTAGTCGGACCAGGTGGAGTTCTGGCCGGAGACGGGTTTGAGCGAATCGAGCGTGCCGCGGAGGCCGTTGAGCAGGCTTTCGAGGATGTAGCGCGACTTTTCCGGGTTGCCGGTGCCCTTTTTCTCATAGATGGTCTGGTCGTCGGCATTGTGTTTGGCGGCGAGCCAGGTGGGCATGGAAACCAGGGACAGGAAGGGCGGCAACAGGCGCTGGAGGGGGCCGGTCATCTTATAGACGTCTTCCGGCTCAAGGCCATCGCGGCGGGCGAGGAAGATCTGATCGAGCGGAACGCCGAACTTCTTGTGGGCGAGGAGAGGGAGGACGAAGGTGCGGACGAACTGGGCGTAGGGTAGCCAGGTGGGGTCATCGGCTTCACGTCGCTCAAAAGAAAGGACGTCGATGAAGACCGGGTCCGGGCCGCGGAAGAGGACATTGTACGGGGTGCCGTCCTTCAGACCGAGGCCGTCCTCGACGAGTTCGGCGGCGAGGTTGAGGGTGAGAACACCGGCGGCGTGGAGCATTTCGGCCGGCCATTCATACGGATATGTCTGGAATTCGACGCGTTCGTGCTGGAGGATTTTCTGGCCACCGAAGGCGTTGAAGAGGTGACGGACGCGGGCGTCCCGGCAGAGGGTGTCACGCTGGGCGGGGTCGAGTTCGCGGGTTCCGACGATCTTCCCTGAATTCATCAACTTATGGCCGGCTTTTGAGGCCATGAAGGCGTCCAGATCGGCCACGCCCACCGGGTTGACGACGCGGTAGATGCTGCCGTCCAGGGAAAACAGGCAGCCGGCGGGGTCGCGGAACGAGTTCGCCAGACGGTCTTCGGAACGGATGTCCGTGTTGTGTTCTTCGGTGCTCAAAGTGCTCATTTAATCCTAACAGTTTCGCGTGAAACGAACTCCCATTGACTCATCGGCTTGGAAGGAATTTTGGGGAGCCGGATCACACCGGACGGGTGGAGGTAAGATGGTTGTCATCGTTAGGAGGAAACGAATGCATTATTCCGTGGCGGCGGCCGCCGTTCTGGCCGGTATGGCCGGTGTGGCGCTGGGAGCGCCGGTGGTGGAGGCGTATGCGGGAGCAGTGGCGGGGCAGACGAATTTCGGGCCGAAGTGCACCACATACGGTGTGCAGGAACCGATTCCGAAAGCGTTTTTCGGCGGCGTGAGCACACCGCTGGGCGGCCTTGCGGCGTGCGGGTATGGGGGCGGAATCAGCGACGTGACGGCGGGGGGCGGCATGGTTTCGACGTCGCAGAGCGTGACGCGGAACTGGGACCTGTCGGGATTTTCGGGGGATGGGGCGTCGAGCGCACAGTCTGGGATGCTGGCGAGTTCGGCATCGGGCCGGATGACGGGACCGACAAGCTCAACGTACCTCCACAATGCGGGGGGCTTTTCGCGGTTTCTGGAGCCGGCAAAGTTCACGACAGCGGGGATTGCCGACGGGATGTCCGGGTTTTTGGAACTGCTGTTCACAGTGGAGGGGAGGTCCGAACATGGGTTCAACCCTCCCTACACGTCCGAGATCATATCGAGCCTGTTTCTACGGATTCGGCCAGGGGACCAGCCTCGGGCGGTGTTCTACCTGAAGCTGAGCAACGGGTCGTCCAGTTTGACGACGGAGCCGGTGGTGGACAACATCACCCGGAGCGCGGGGAAGGCATCTTATATGTACTCGCCTGGAAGGATGCAAGGTGGCTAAAAACAATCATGCGGGGCAATGTTCCGGCGGCCGCCTTTGCGCGGCGGCCGATTCCAGCTACGATGGACAGCATGCCGTACAACACGAGAATGGCCGGTGCCGCGGCCGCGTTGATTCTGGGCAGCACGGCGATGGCTGCCGACTGCGCCGGGCTGGCGAAGCTTCAACTGCCGCAGACCGAGATTACCGCGGCGGAGGCGGTTGAGGGATCCTTTACGACGTCCCAGAAGCAGAAGCTGGACAAGCTGCCGGCGTTCTGCCGGGTGGCGGGTGTGCTGCGGCCTTCCCCGGATTCGCACATTGAGTTCGAGGTGTGGCTGCCGCAATCGGGCTGGAATGGGAAGTTCCAGGGCATTGGCAATGGGGGCTTCGCGGGCTCGATCAGCTACGCGGGCCTGGCGGATGCGGTGCGAGCAGGGTATGCTTCGGCCTCGACGGACACGGGGCACCGGGCCGGCGGCCAGGATGCGCGCTGGGCATTGGACCATCCGGAAAAGGTGGTGGATTTCGGACACCGGGCGATTCACGAGATGACGGTGAAGGGGAAGGCGATCACGGAGGCGTTTTATGGCGGGGCGCCGAAGAGGTCCTATTTCAGTTCGTGCTCGAATGGGGGCCGGCAGGCGCTGATGGAAGCGCAGCGGTATCCGGCTGACTACGATGGCATCGTTGCCGGGGCGCCGGCCAATTACTGGACCACGCTGATGATCAACGCCGCGTACATGAGCAAGGAGACGATGTACACACCTGGGGCGTACGTTCCGGCGTCCAAGCTGCCGGCGATCAGCCAGGCCGCGCTTGCGGCCTGCGACGCGCAGGACGGGGTGAAGGATGGCGTGATCGGGAATCCGCCGGCGTGCCGGTTTGACCCGGCGGTGCTGCTGTGCAAGGGCGAAGAGAATGATCAGTGCCTGACCGCGGCTCAGTTGAAGTCGTTGAAGACGATTTATGAAGGCACGACGGATAGCAAGGGGAAGAAGCTTGCCTCCGGGTATGCGCCGGGCGGCGAGCAGGAGCAGGGCGGCTGGGGGCCGTGGATCACGGGGACGGCGCCGGAGAAGAGCTCGATGTATGCTTTCTCGACGAACTTTTTCAAGTTCATTGTGCACAGCAAGAGCGATTGGGACCTGCGGACCTTCGATTTGGATCGCGACGCGAAGCTGGCGATTGAGCGCGGAGCGAAAGCCTTGAATGCCGACAGCGCCGATCTGGCGGCGTTTCGCGCCCGGGGCGGAAAGCTGCTGCTGTATCACGGCTGGAGCGACGCGGCGATTCCGGGCCAGCACGTGATCAACTACTACCAGAGCGTGATCAAGAAGATGGGCGCCGCGAACGTGGAGAGTTTTTCACGGTTGTACATGGCCCCGGGTGTGCAGCATTGCGGCGCCGGATCGGGTCCGAATGTCTTCGGTCAGTTCGGCGTGGCGAAGGAGACGCCGGAGACGAATATTGCGGCGGCTCTTGAGCAGTGGGTGGAGAAGGGTACGGCCCCGGGCTCGATTGTGGCGACGAAGTTCAAGATGAACGGCCAGCCGACAAGCGGCGTGGAGCGCACGCGTCCGTTATGCCCATATCCGATGGTGGCGAAGTACAAGGGGTCCGGGAGCACGGACGAGGCGGCGAACTTCACCTGCGCGAAATAGTGCTGGGTCGCGTTTCCTCTGGCTTGAGACTGCCGCGCTTAGGCGCCGATAAGGTAATGATGGAGAGTATGAGCCGGCGTGTGTCACAAGTCTTCCTGGCGGCCTGCGCGGCGGGGTGCGCCTTGGGCGACTGGCTCACTGTGCCGCGGCGCATTCCGGCGGCGGGCGGGTTGATGGAGGCCGTCGAGGCAGCCGATGGCGCGGCGTCGAATGGCTATCCGTTCCACATTGCGCAGCCGCTGCGGTATCAGCAGGTCTTCGCGGCCACCGAGTTTGAGACGCTGCCTTCGCCCGCGCGCATTGACCAGATCCTCTTCCGCGCCGACATGGCCCAAAGCACGCAACGGCCGTTCAGTTCGACGCTGGCAAACGTGCGGATTGAGCTTTCGACGACGCCGGCCAAGCCGGATGGGCTGGACAAACGGTTTGACCGCAACTTTGGCACGGCGCGCCAGGTGGTGTACAGCGGGCCGCTGACACTTTCAAGCCGGATGACGTTGATCAGCGCCGAGGAGGGTCCCATGGCGCCGGACATCATGGTGCCGCTGCAGAAGCCGTTTCTCTATGACCCGAAGGCCGGCAATCTGCTGATGGAGGTGCGCATCTATGCGGGTGCGCCCACTGTCGAGATGGACGCATTGAACGATGAGGGTGATGGCGTTTCACGGCTGGTGGCTGTGGGTCCCGATGCGGTGGAAGGCCACCCGGACACGCTGGGGCTGGTGACACGGTTCCACTTCACGGTAACGATGCCGGGGCCGGCGGTATCGCGGGTGACCGGTCCGGCGGCGCACCCGGACCGGCAGGTGGGGTTTCCCATTGCGGGATTGAACCAGAAGGATACGTTCCTGTTCCGCTATGGCCGGACCAACTTCACCGAGGAAGAACAGATCGACACGGGCCTGGGGCCACAGTACAACGGCAGGTCGTGCGCGCAGTGCCACAACGTGCCTCAGTTGGGCGGGTTCGGGCGAGTGAAGGTGATGCACGCGGCGCGCCCGGGTCAGAAGGCCGATACGCTGGTGCCGCTGTTTTCAATTCCGCTGCATCTTTGTGAAGCGCCGGTGGACCGGCAGGCGCACACAACGTCGTACCGGATCTCGATTCCGCTGTTCGGCGATGGCTTGATCGATGCGATTCCGGACGCCGCGATCGCGGCGGGGGCGGACCCCGAGGATAAGGACAAAGACGGCATTCGAGGGCGCGCGGCGCGGGTGCGCGATCTGGAGACTGGCGCGATGCGCGTGGGCCGGTTTGGCTGGAAGGCGCAGCATGCATCGTTGGTTGCGTTCGTGGGCGATGCCTACCGCAATGAGATGGGCATCACGAACCGGCTCTTTCCCGATGAGTTGAACGTAGGCGTGGCGGACGACAAATTCAAGGCGTGTGACACGATGCCCGACCCGGAGGATCGCAAGAACCCGGAGAACGGTCTTTTTGGGCTTGAGAACCTGACCAACTTTTTGAAGTTCCTGGGACCGGTGCCCCGGCTTGGGGTTACGGAGGATGCTCGTGCGGGCGAGAAGCTGTTTACCGCGATTGGCTGCGCGCGGTGCCACACCCCGGTTCTGGGAACGGCTGCCGGCGGTCACCCCGCGTTGAGCGGCAAGCCTGTGGCCCTGTACTCAAACCTGCTGCTGCACGATGTGGGAACCGGGGACGGGATCGCGCAGGGCGACGCACACGGCCAGGAGTTTCGTACAGCGCCGCTGTGGGGACTGCGCCTGCGGCGTCCACTGATGCACGATGGCCGTTCCGGCACGGTGGAACATGCGATTGGTCAGCACGGTGGCGAGGCGGCGGGCGTGACCAAGAGGTATCGGGCTCTTCCGGCTGAAGAACGGCGCCAGTTGCTGGCGTTTCTCGACACGCTCTAACGAACTATAGTTGCGGCACTGCAACCTCGGCGCCTTTACGGTCCGCCGAGACGTAGCCGGCATAGATGGCGAGCGTGATATCGATGGCCAAGGCGAGGTCGCACTCCGGATTGCGGCCCTCGCGCATGGAGTTCACGAAGTCGTGCATTTCGTAGAACTGGCCGTTGCTCCAGCCGAACTCGGGGTAGGCGGGGATCCAGCCTTCGTTCGAACTGATCTTCTCCATCAGGTCCATGCCGGCGAACTCGCGCTTGTCGGGGCTGTAGAGGTCGACGACGCCAACCGGCTGGATACGGCAGCGGGTGCGGTGGTTGTTGGCAAAGACCTCGATGAAATCGTAGACGCCGCCCAGAACCAGTTCGCTGGTTGTGATGTCGGCCACCATGCCGTCGTCGAAGATGACGTGCAGGAACGCGTAGTCCTCGGTGTCCTTATAGGTGGTGCGGAGGTAGCCGCGATCTTCAAAGGCAGGCAGCTTGGTGATGGCGTGGGTTCGGCAACTGACGGCCACCGGGCGGATGGGGGATCCGCGGCGGGCGAGGCCTTCCTTGCGTTTCAGGTAGAGCACGCCACCGAGCGGGTGGCAGCCTTTGCCAATCAGCGATCCCCCGCCCTGCTCGCTCCAGATGCCGTAGACCGGTGAGTGCGACCCGGAGTGGGACTCCTCGGCGGTCATGCGCAGGATCTGGGCGCGGGTGGCTTCCAGAATTTGGCGCTCGCGCTGCACCGAGGGTGCGTAGATGTAGTTTTCGGCATATCCCAGCAGGATGCCGGCGGCGGCCACCGTGTCGCGAAGATCGCTCAACTCCTCGGTGACGCGGGCCAGCATCTCCTCCTTGGGGTGCGTTTCGGGCGATCCGAAGAAGCCGTGGAAGGGCTTTTCGACGATGACATGCCTGCCAGCCCGCGCCGCGGTGCGGATGTAGGCCGCGTGAGAGGATGGCGGCGTGCAGATGTCGAGGACGTCGATGTGGGGCAGCATCTCTTCGACGGACTCAAAGGCAGGAACGCCGAGTTCCTGGGTGAAGGCGGCCCGTGACTCGGGGCGTACGCTGGTGACACCAGCCGCGCTGGCGGCGAGGCCGCGGAGATTCCTGACGTGGAACTTGGAGGCGAATCCGGCGCCGGCAAAGCCGATGCGGAGTGGGGAAGAAGAAACGGCGGTCATCGAACTTGGATTATACCGATGACCGCTGTGGACCCCTACTTGCCGCGGGGGCTCCGGCGCCATAGCCCGGCCGCCGCTGATCTCGACTGAACCAGGCGGCGGAAGGCCGGTGGTTACGCGCTTCGGTGTTGACCGGCCAGGACGGCCAGTTCCGTGCGTACGCGGTCGATCACCGGTTTCCACTGCTTGCGCTCGGCCTGGCGGAAGAGCCTGGCGGTGGGATACCAGGGGCTGTCGTCGCGATCGAGCATCCAGCGCCAGTCCGGCACGTGTGGCAGTAGAATCCAAACCGGCTTACCGAGCGCGCCGGCCAGGTGCGCGACGGCGGTATCGACGGCGATGACCAGATCGAGGTTGGCAATGGCGGCGGCGGTTTCGTTGAAGTCCGTGAGAGCGGGGGCGAGATCGGTCATCGGGAAAGCCGGCGGAATGGGCCCGGCGGAATCCTTTTGCAGACTGAAGAAGCGTACGCCATCCAGGTCCGCCAGCGGAAGAAACAGGTCCAGGGCCATGGAGCGGTTGTGGTTGTTCTTATGCCGGGAGTTGCCGGCCCAGACCAGCCCTGTCTTGAGGGCGCTCCCATCGGATTCAAAGATCTTGCGCCAGCGGTGCAGGGCATCGGCGGACGGCGCGACATAGGGCACCTGGGCGGGCACGGAAGCGGTGGTGGTGCGGAACAGGCGCGGCAGGCTCATCAGGGGAACATGGGCGTCGAACTCGGGGAGTTCATGGCCGCGCAAGGCGACTTCGTCAATGCCGGCGACGGTGCGGGCCAGAGTTTCAAGCGGCGGCTGCACCTCGACAATGACGGAGTGGCACCGGGACTTCACAAGGCTTGCGTAGCGAATGAACTGGAGGGTATCGCCGAGACCCTGTTCGGCATGGAGAAGGATGCGCGCACCGGGAAGTGTCTCTCCGGTCCATTCCGGCTGCTCGAAGATGCGCGGCCGGCTTTCAGCCTGACGGAAACGCCATTCGTGGCCTTCCCAGCCTGCTTCGTAATCGCCCAGCAGAAGATTGACGACGCCCAGGTTCCACCGGGCCTCGGAGTGGGATGGGTTGCATTGGAGCGCCTGCTCATAGGCGATGCGGGCGCCTCGGGCATGCCCCATGGCCTGGAGCGTGACGCCAAGATTGTTCAGGGCTTCGGGATGACGGGGGTTGTGATTGAGCAGGAGTTGATAGGCGCTGGCGGCTTCCTCAAAGCGTTCCTGGTCCTGGCGGGTGAGGCCGAGATTGTAATAGGGGTCGAGGTAAGAAGCGCGGGCTTCGATGGCGCTCTGATAGCAGCCGGCGGCTTCGTCCACCCGGCCGAAGGCCTGAAGGAGGATCCCGAGATTGTTGTGAGCCTCGGCGTAGCACGGATCATGTGCTAAGGCCTGGCGGTAGGCGGCGATGGCTTCTTCGAGCCTTTGTTCGAGGGTACGTGTGACACCGAGGTTGAACCACGCCATGGGCTGACCGGGTGCGATGCGAACCGTCTGTTCGTAGTGACCGGCGGCTTCGGCATACCGGCCGTTGCCATGCAGCAGGTTAGCCAGTTCAAAGTGGGCACGCCCATCGCGTGGATTGCCCTTGATGGCCTGGCGGAAGCAGGCCATCGCCTGCTCTGTCTGTCCCTGTTTGCGCAGGACCACACCAAGGCTGGCGCAGAAGACGGGTTCGGGACCTTGCAGCTTGATGGCGCGGGCGATGAGGCTGGCGGCCAGGTCGTCGTGACCGTTCTCGCTTGAAACCAGGCCCAGCAGATGCATAGCCTCGGCGTGATCGGGCTCCTTGGCGAGAATCCGGCGGTACAGCGTTCCGGCTTCATCCAGGCGGCCGGCTTTGTGGTGATGGACGGCGGTGGATAGTTGATGGGCAATCGCTGGCATGGCGTCCTTTTCGTGACCGTACGCAGCCGGCTGGGGCTACGAGCCAGTCGATTTCAATGGATCGAAAGACAGTCAGCCTGAGGGAGGCCCGGTCAGATTGGCCGGGCCCCCGTCAGCGATCTAGAGCGATTACCCTCTGAGGAGCGCCAGGACGGCCTGAGGAGCCGAGTTGGCCTGGGCCAGGGCGGCAATGCCGGCCTGGAGGACAATCTGGGCCTTGGTGAGGTTGGCGGCTTCCTGCGCCAGATCGGCGTCGCGGATACGGCTTTCAGCGGCCGCGGTGTTGGTCAACTGCGAGGAAGCCAGGTTGACGGCAAAGCTGAAGTTGTTCTGGCCTTTACCGACGGCGGCCTGGGAGTCGCCAAGGAGCGAGACGGCGGTTGCCAGGGCGCTTACCGCGGTCTGGGCATTGTCGCGCGTCGAGATGTCGGACGTGCTGCCGCCATTCGATACGCTACCGGAGACCACGCTGCCCTGGCTGGTGGTGACGCCCGCGGCGCCGGTGGCGTTGTTGCCCACCGATACCTTGAAGTTCGAGAGACCGCTCAGGAACCGGATCTTCTCGGTTCCCGCGTCGTTCTCCTTCACGGCAAAGATCCGCTGCAAAGTGGTGTCGTTCGATTCCTGGAGCGCGGCATTGATCTCGGCGATCGCTTCATCGATCGACCGGGCGTTGCGGTCCGTGCCGTCGTTGCGGAGAGTCAAGGCTTTGGTGTGGTTGACGCCGCTGGCATCCACCGCGCTGATCGTGATCGCCTGGTCGTCATCGCCATACCGGATGGCGCCGAAGGCCAGCAGGCCGGAGTCCGTGGAGCCACCCGCGTTGAACGTGTCGGAGTTGGAATCGAGCGAGCTCGAAGCCGCGCCCAAGGTCGCCGTACCGGCTGCACCGAAGCCGAAGCGGTCATTGGCGCCCTGGGCGTTGATCCGGAAGGCCGTGCCCGAGATGCTGCTCTGAATGACCACGTTGCTGCCGCTTACCGAGGCATACAAGCCGGCGTCGCGAGCGCTGGAACTGGCCTGGAAGGCAAGGTTCAGGGCGTCGGCCGAGGTGGCCGCCGCGGTGGTGGCCGTGGCGCTGATTGAGAAGCTGGTGCCCCCGGCGATCGAGAACTCCAGTGTCTGCGCGCCCGCGGTGGTGGTACCGCTGTTGGTGACACTGGTGTGATCAAACGACGTGGACGTCAGGGTCTGCAACCGGTAGGTACCGAAACCAAGCAGATTTTCCCCATCACCCGCCACCTGCACTTCGAACTTCTCGCCGCGCTTGCTGGTGAAGGAAAGGGTGTTGCCGCCCGAGAATGTCGCGCTGTCGGGCGTGATGCCGGCCGCCTGCAGAGCCGAATTCGCCGTCACCTGGGAACTCAGGTCCGCGATGGCGTTGGCCACCGTGGTGGTGCCGCCCGTGATTGCCAGACGGATATCCACGGCAGCATTCAGGCTGGCGCCCTGGAAACGAACGATCACATTGCTGTTGTTGGTAAAGGTGGTGACGGCCGAAGATGCCGCGGCGGCGCCGGAAACCTGCTGCGTCAGATCGCGGCCCGTCGAGCCCGATGAGAAGTTGCCGAGGAGAGCGTTCGCCGTCCGGTCGCCCGCGGAAACCTGGAAGGCCGTGTTCGAAGAGGAGAAGGCCAACTGCTTACGGCCGCTCGAATCGGTATAGACACTGGCTTTGACACCGGCGTTTTTGAAGGCCGTCGCCGCCGCCGTACCGCCGTTTCCAGCGGTTTCAATGGCCGCGTTAATCGCCGTCACCAGGTTGTCCGCCGTGGTGACCAGGGCCGTGTTGACACGCACTTTCACGCGGTCATTGCCACCGAACCCGGGCCCGCGGAAGTAGAACTCCGTGAAGGAGGCATCGGTCTGGGATCCGGTATTGGTGGTATTGGCCAGAATGGTCTGCACGGACGTCGTCGCGGAGCCGGTGCCAATGTCGGTGGCCGCCACGCCGATGGCCTGCACGCCCTTCAGGCCCAGGCTCTTTGAGTCCACGGTTGAGCTGCTCAGATCCAATGACACGGTGCCGTTGGTGGTCTTGGAGGCTTCGGTTGCGCCAGCGCCGCCGCCCACGAATACGCGCAGGTTCTGCGCGAAGCCGCCGCCCGAGTTCAGGCCGATGGCCTGCGCCTGGCGGTCGATTTCGGCCACCACATTCTGGAACTCGTCGTTCAGCTTGGTGCGGCTGCCGTTGAAGGTTCCCGAAGCCGATTGCGTGGCCAGCGTACGGGCGCGATCAAGGAGCTTCGAAATATTGTTCAGGCCGCCGTCGATGATCTGCAACTGGCTCAAGCCGTCGTTGGCGTTGCGGATACCCTGCGTCAGCACGGCCTGATCGCTCCGGTAGGAGTTCGCGATGGCCAAGCCCGCCGCGTCGTCGCCCGATTGGGTGATGCGAAGACCCGTGGTGACCCGGCCAATGGTCCTGTTCTGAAAATCGCCGTTGATGCGCAGGGCTTCCTGGGCGCTGAGCGAGGCGATGTTGGTGTTAATCGTGAATGCCACTTGTTCTCTCCTTGAAAATACCCGGCCGGGATTCCTTTCCCAGCGCTCGTTCTCAGTGGGCTTATCGGTGCGGGCCGCCGCGCTTTGAGAAAAAGGACGTTCCCCGCATGGAGTTTTTTGGGCTTCGGACCGGGGTGCGCATTGTACGATAAGAAAGTAAAGAAATTCCCCTGTTTCCATGGACATTCAAGGAAAACGTGTACTTGTCACCGGCGCCGATGGCTTCATCGGCTCCCATCTGACCGAAACCCTGGCGGCGCGCGGCGCGCGCGTCCGCGCCCTGAGCCAATACAATTCGTTCAATTTCTGGGGCTGGCTGGAGGATATCCCGTGCCTCAACGACATTGAGGTGGTGACCGGCGACATCCGGGACGCCCATTTCTGCCACGAACTATGCCGCGATATGGAGGTGGTTTTCCACCTCGCGGCTCTGATTCCCATTCCTTATTCCTATAAGGCGCCCGATTCCTACGTCGACACGAACGTCAAGGGTACGCTTTACATGGTTCAGGCGGCCCGGCAGCATGGCGTACGCAAGTTCATCCAGACTTCAACCAGCGAGGTCTACGGATCCGCCCGCTACGTGCCCATCGATGAAAATCATCCGGTGACGCCGCAATCGCCCTACAGCGCCTCCAAGATCGCCTCGGACGCCATGGCGATGAGCTTCTACTATGCGTTCAACACACCGGTGACCATCGCCCGGCCGTTCAACACCTACGGCCCGCGCCAGAGCGCCCGCGCCGTCATTCCCACCATCATTTCGCAGGTGGCGAGCGGCCAGACGGAGATTCAACTGGGCGACCTGACCACCACACGCGACTTCACCTTCGCGCTCGACACCGCCCAGGGCTTTATCGCCATCGCGGAGATGGAGGGCGGGGAAGGCGAGACCTACCAGATCGGCACCAACAACGAGATCCCGGTGGGCGGCCTGGTGGAGTTGATCGGCCGGCTGATGGACCGCCCGGTGCGCGCCGTGCTGGACCCGCAGCGCATCCGCCCCGAGAAGAGCGAAGTTCTGCGCCTGAACTGCAACAACGCAAAACTCAAGACCGCCACGGGCTTCGCCCCGGCTACATCCATCGAAGAGGGCCTAACGCGCACCATTGAATGGTTCCAGAATCCGGTGAACCTGAAGAAGTACAAGAGCCACCTCTACAATGTCTAAGCGCTCGGTGATTCTGGTGGGCGGCAAGGGCATGCGGCTCAGGCCGTACACCACGGTGCTGCCCAAGCCGTTGATGCCGATTGGCGATTATCCCATCCTTGAAGTGGTTGTCCGGCAGCTTGCCTATCATGGCTTTGACCACATTTCGCTCGCGGTGAATCATCAGGCCAACATCATCCGGGCGTTTTTCGGAGATGGCTCGCGATGGAACATCCGGATCGATCATTCGCTGGAAGAGGTTCCGCTTTCCACCGTGGGCCCGCTGCGACTGTTCAACGACCTGCCGGAGAACTTCCTGCTGATGAACGGCGACGTGCTGACAGACCTCGATTTCGGCCGTCTTCTTGACGAGCACGCGCAGCGGGGCGGCATCTACACCATCGCCGCCGCGCGGCGCGAGCATCTGGTGGATTACGGCGTGCTGCACGCCGATGGTTCCGGCGCTCTGACCGGTTTTGAGGAGAAGCCGAAGCTCAACTATCTGGTGAGCATGGGCGTCTACGCGGTGAACCGCCGCGTGCTGGAACTGATTCCGCCCGGCCGCAAGTACGGCTTCGACAATCTGATGATCGATCTGCTGGCGCGGGACGAGCGGGTGCATGTGGAGCCACACACAGGCTACTGGATGGACATTGGCCGCGCCGACGACTACGCTCAGGCGATTGAGGACTTCGACCGCATGAAGAGCCGTCTGATTCCGAACCTGGGCGAGTAGCCGTCCTTCAAGCCATGCCGCATCGAATTCTGGTTACGGGCGCCACCGGATTCCTGGGCCGGGCACTCACGCCGGCTCTGCGGGAGGCGGGGCATGAGGTGATCGCCATGGGCAGCCGGGACGGCAGCATCGTCGATCATCCGCTTCCCTTCCCCGGCGTGGCACACATCTTCCATCTGGCCGCGCTCACCTTCGTGCCGGATAGCTGGGCCAACCCGCGGGCCTTTTACGATGTGAACGTCACGGGCACGGTGAACGTACTGGAGTTCGCGCGGCGCTCAGCCGCGTCGCTCACGCTGCTTTCCACCTACGTGTACGGCACGCCGCGATGGATGCCGATCGATGAAGATCATCCTCTGGAGGCGTTCAACCCCTACGGACAGACGAAGATCTGCGCCGAGGAGGCGGCTCGGTTCTATCAGCGCGTGCATGGGTTGCCGGTGACGATCGTGCGGCCTTTCAACATCTACGGACCGGGGCAGGGCGGCCGCTGGGTGGTGCCGTCGCTGGTGGGGCGTATCCTGTCAAATGACGAACCGGTGGTTCGCATGGCCGATCTGCGGCCCAAGCGCGACTTCATCTATGCGACCGACGTGGTGGACCTGCTGGTGCGAACCGTGGGCCACCCGGGCGGTGTTTATAACGTGGCGTCGGGCCAGGGCACCAGTGTTGAACAGCTTGCCCGCCTGGCGCTTGATCTCGCCGGCTCCTCGAAAGGGCTGGAATCCAAGTTCGAACACCGCCAGAATGAAGTGCTCGACATCGCGGGCGACGTCAGCCGCGCCGCGGCCGTGTTCGGCTGGCGCCCCACCACCAGTCTGGCCGAGGGTCTCACCCGGGTGATCGAGGCCGCCCGCATTCAGCCGCGCGGGCCGGAGATCGAGTGAAGGCGGCGTACCTCATCGGGCAGTACCCGGCGATCAACCATGGCTACCTGCTGACGGAGATCGCCGAACTGCGCAAGGCGGGCTGGGAGATTCTGACGGCGTCGATTGAGCGCCCTGATCGCCCGGCTTCCGAGCTTTCCCCGCGCGAGCGCGCCGAATACGAGCGGACCTACTACATCAAGCAGGCCGGCGCGGCCGCGGCGCTCAGGACCCTGGGTGCGTTGCTGATCGGCCGGCCTCTGTGCTTGCTGGGCGCGCTTGGGGAGGCCCTGGCCATGGGCCGCGGCTGGCGCGGCGTTCTATACCAGATCTTCTACCTTGCCGAAGCCGCCCTGTGCGGCCGGTGGATGCAGCAGGGCGGCGCCACCCATTGTCACGTTAGTTTTTCCCTGAATGCCGGGCTGCTGCTGACACGGCTTTACCCGGAGTTCAGCATGTCGTTCGCCGTCTACGGCTTTGGCGAGCTACACAATCCGGAGGCGAGCTATCTGGCACGGAAAATCGAAGCCGCGCGTTGGGTACGCGCCATCAGCTATCACACACGCAGCCTGCTGATGCTCGCTTGTCGGCCCGAGGCATGGACAAAGCTGGAGTGCGTGCCACTGGGCATTGAGCCGGCCGGGTTCCCTCCGCGGCCGTTCCGCCCGAGCCCCTCCCCGTTCCGGTTGATCACCGTGGGCAGGCTGTCACCCGAAAAGGGGACGCGGCTGCTGGCCGGGGTGATGCGCCGATTGCGCGAACGCGGCCATCCGGTGATCCTGCACCTGGTGGGAGGGGGTCCCGACCGCGAGATGCTGGAGACCGCCTTTGGATCGCTGGGTCTGAAGGATGCTGTGGTCTTTGAAGGGCGGGCGCCCCAACAGCGCCTGATGGATCTGTACCGCGAGAGCGATATCTTTGTCCTGCCGAGCCTCTATGAAGGCGTGCCGACCGTCTGCATCGAGGCGATGTCCATGGAGATTCCCTGCGTCGCGCCCGCCATCACCGGGATTCCGGAATTGATGCAGGATGGAGTGGAAGGCGTTCTGTACCCGCCCGGCGATGAAGAAGCGATGGCCGGGGCCATTGAGCGTCTGATCATGGACCCGGATTTGCGCCGCCGGATCGGTGAAGCGGGCCGCCGGAAGGCACTGGCCCGTTATGACCTGGCGATGAACACCATCGAGATGTCGCGCCTGCTGGCCCGCTATCGGTAACGCGAATTCATTGACTCGAATTCAATGACTCGGGCCCGCGAAAGAAGTGGGTACAATACCCCTTGTGTTTTCAGACCGCCGGATTCCTGTCGCTCGTGATTGCCGCCCGTGCTGCGCAGGCTGATGAGTTCGTTTACCGCTACGCGGAGCCAGGTGAGCCGAAGCCGTCGGTGATCCGCTTCTTCACCACCGGTGAACACACCGTGGATGGGATCACGTGGCGCGTGCTTCGAGCCACGAAAGCCAACGGGGCCAGCTTCACGGTGTGGACAGGCACAGCCGGCAGCCGCCTGGCGCACTACGTTCTGAGCGAAGCCGGCAAGCCGGTTCGAGAGTACCGCCATGCCCTGACGGGGGATCCTGTGCTGCCCGCGCACGGCCTCTGGCCTGAGCTGATGCCGGCCGCCACCGGCCCGGAGATGATGTTTCTGGGCCATCTCTACACCCGCCAATCTGGCGGGTCCCAAACCAGCATCGGCGCTCCACCCGGCACGCGGCAGCAGGTCGAGCTACGCCCCGATCTCCTGATCGGGCCCGCTTCCAACACTCGCCAGAAAGACGAAACACGCCGGTATGACGGAAGCGACTACGAGCTCATCCCTCTCACCCGCGCCGACTACGAGCGGCTTCGCGAGGCTGGTGTCTCCTGCGTGGCCGCGCAGGGCGAGCAATCGGAGTGGGCCGACGATCTTGGCCTCTACTACTGGCGGGGCGCCAGTTCCCTGCCCTACCCGGAGATGCTTTACCGCAGCCAGTATCTTGGTGAAGCGCTGTTTCTGGACGAGCCCGCCGTGGTGACTCGCGATCATGTGCTGCGTCCGCGCCTGGCCCGGGAACCCGCCTTTCGCCGGTCGATTTCGCCGCAGTTGGCGTTCGAGGCGTTCCGCGAGCACTTCGAGAAGGCCCGGCCGGAGTCGCCGCAGCGCATGGAGAGGGCCCTGGCCGCGCGGCCCGATGTGAGTGTGGGGTCGATGCGGGTACGGCAGCAGAACCTGTACACCTGGGAGACCATGGCGGATACGGCGGGCTGGCAGCTTTCCCGCGATTCGAACGCACCGGACGCCTTCGTTTTTGAGCCCCCCGGAAGGGTGGGCGCCCGTCGCACGCTGCCGGAGATGGATATGACCTATGGTGTCCAGATCCCGCCCGCGGCGCCGGGTAATCTCACCGGCATTCTCTACAGCTTTCTGCGCGGCGCTTCCCGAGCCACCGGAAAGCAGTGGGGCGTCAGCATCTACGGCGCCGTGGACCGCGCGGACGCCCCCTATTGGCTCACCCGTGCGTATGATCTGGGAGCCACCCGCTTCTTCTTCTGGGACAACTACCAGCTTGCGGCGGTACCCTTCCCCGAGGTGCTGGCCCTGGCCCGGCATCTCTCCGGACATGCCCGACAGCATCCGCGGCCGGGGCTTGAGAAGCTCCGTTCGGCCGCCGAAGTGCTACTGCTGCTTCCTCGGGGTTACGGCCTGGGCCATGTCCAGATGGGAAAGGGAAGCCTGTGGGGAATCCCTGAGTTAAACCTCGAACGGACCAATGCCCAGGGCGTGACTTATCGCGTGGTGATGGCGAATCTGTTCACGGAGATTGAGCGTTGCCTGCGGATGGGCGTGGAGTTTGATACGCGTTGGGATCTTCCAGGCCTGCCACTATCCGGCTATCGCGAGGTGGTGCGGGTGCGCGAAGACGGGCGCGTGGAAGTGAATGGCGCCGTGCTGGATCCGCCACGGACGCCGGAGCGGCCGGCAGGCGGCGGGCCGGAGCTCCGCGTGACCGTGACCGCCCAGGACGGTAAGGCGTTGCCGGTGAAGGCGGTGGCCTACGTCCGAGAGAGCACGGCCCCGGTCTATTACACCCTGGGGGCCGACGGCGCCGGTGTGTATCACAACGCCCGCGTGGCCTGGGAGCTGTTTGGCCCGGAGCCGGAAGACTATCAGTATCTGGCGCCGCCCGGTCTCAAGCCCGTGGTTCGGGTGAGTGGCCGGCAGGCCGAGTCAGAGATGGTTTTCACGCTCGAAAAACCGGGCGCCTACCGTCTGCGCGCCTCAACGGTGGATGAGGCTGGCCGCGCCACAACCGTGTGGACGCGGCTTACAGTGGAAGCAGCGCCCGGCGGCTTGCGTTTTCGCCTGAACTAAGAACGCCGGCGGAGCGCGAAAGCGGCCGCCGCGGCCAAGGCAGCCGAGGCCAGCGTGCCAGGCTTCGGCACCGGGTTCGTGACCGGGTCAAAGGTGATGTCGATCGCCCATTCGGGCGTCTGTGTCTCGCCGGTTGCCGTGCTGAAGTAGTTGCCCAGGCCGATGAACCCGTCGCCCAGATTCCCCATGCCGAGATTCTCGGCCAAAGAGAAATTCGAGAAAACACTCAGCACCAGGGTGTAGTTGCCCGGACCTAACAGTATGTCGAGCGTGGAATCGCCGCACGTGGGGGCCGCAAAGCCGGGAGGGCAGAGGCCGTCGTCGTTCGATGCCAGGAAGGTCGCCGTGGCGCCGTGCCCGGTGAAAAGCGAGAGGTAGGTGTCGAATCCCCCCACCGGGATCATCTGACCGGCAAAGTTGGTACCGCCTGGAGCATTCGCACTGCCGCCAAAACCATAGCTCTGAGCGTTAAACATGCCGCCCGCCGTCGTGAACTCCCACACAAACAGCGCGTTTGCGTCCATCGGGTCAAAAGAGCCGCCGTATGAGGTTGTGCCGGCTGAAAGGGAGAGGGCCGCGACCGCCGCGAGTAGAGTGAGCCTGATTTGTTTCATTTCCGATCCACCAATTTCCTTCGTTTGTTGAAAGAGACCGGCCTGCCAAGGGGAGGGCCCACTTGGCCGGACCTCTAACGGGCGCTCCGAACGCCTCTATCGTTTATACAGGACTTGTCGGACGATTGCACTACAGTTGAGTACTGGTGCCTTCGCGAGTGCACCAGACTTAAGTTTTTGTTTGCTGCACAGAATGACTTCAGAACACTTCTTAACTAAATCATTCCACGGGATTTCCAGAGCGGCGGTGGTGCCAACCCGGGGTGATTCCGGCTTCCTCCGGCGCCCGCTCGTGGATGGTGCTCCAACCAGTCCAGCCATCGGAGTAATTCCTCGCTCGACTCCAACCCAACTGCCGGGCATAGAGGTAGGTCAGGCTTGAACGCCAGCCGGACCCGCAGAAGAAAACAGTCTCCCGATCTCCACGAATGCCCTGCCCTGCCCACAACTCCGCGATGGTCTGGGGATCCTTGAGTGTCCCATCCGGGTTCTGGTAGGGCCCGGCGCGATCCCCGGCGTTGCCCGCATGTTTCGCTCCCGGAATGCGCCCCTTGAACTCCAGGTACCGGTAGCCACTCACGGCACCCGACCATTCCGGGCCTGAACGTACATCCACCAACTGGACGCCGCGCCTGTGGAGCTTCGCTCGTACCTCCTCCGTTGTGGCCAGAGCCCGATGGCGAACCCGGGCCTGGAATCGCTCCGGCCGCGGAGCAACGTCTCCGGTCTCAATCGGGAATCCCGCGCGCTGCCAGGCCGCGAGGCCGCCGTTCAGATAGTAAACCTCGCGCACGCCCGCATAGTGGAGCACCCACCACACGCGCGACGGTGCCACCGCATCGCGGCCGTAGACAAGCACGGCCGAGGCTGCTCCAATCCCAAGCGACCCGATGACCGCATGCAACTCCGGCACCGGGCGCAGGAGCCATCGCGGATATCCGTTTTCAAGACGGTCCGTATCCAGCAGGCGGGCGCCCGGAATGTGCCCGCTCCGGTACTCTTCCGGCGCCTTGCCGTCGAGCCATGCCGCCTCAATGACCACCAGCCGTGCCCGGTTCTGCGCCGCCCACGAGGCGTCAACAATGGGTCCGGCGGCGGATGCCAGCACCGGGGCGAAAAGAAGCAGAGCGGGGCGCATCACCAGCGATGGTGGCGCAGAACGGAACCATCAATGCCGGCCAGGTTCCGCCGCCCGCACATAGCCATGGTGCGCGCAAGGTCCGACTGCATGAGTTCGAGAACGGTCTGAACCCCCTGTGCCCCGTGGGCGGCCAAGCCCCAGACCACCGGGCGGGCCAGCAACACAGCGCGCGCCCCCAGAGCGAGGGCCTTCATGACATCGGTTCCCCGCCGGAAGCCGCCGTCAATCAGCACCGGCACGCGGCCACCCACAGCCTGCACCACGGCGGGCAGCGCTTCGATGGGCGCCGCCATGCCGGGAATCTCCGGCTCCCGGTAGCTCGAAACCACGATTCCCGCGGCACCCTGATCCAGGGCCGCCCGGGCGTCGCGGGCATTCATGATCCCTTTCACCACCACCGGCACGGCCGCCGCCTTGCGCACGGCCGCGAGTCCATCCCAGCCGGAGGCGCCGCCAAGGGTCAAGAAAACGGCCTTGGCGCCCAATTCCACAGCTTTCGCCACTTGGCCGCTGGGCGTATCCGGAAACGCCTGAAAGAAGAAGCCGCCGGTTGCCGCCGGGACCACTCGATCCAGCGGAACGGTGGACCGGGCGGAGAGGATCACCGCTGCTTTGGCTGCCGCGGCCCCGCGCGCGACGGCCAGTTCAGCTTCGGGATGGTAGCGCCCCAGTTCCGCCAATGGACCGGCCAGGATGGGCGCGAACTGCGGCACTCCGAACAGGTTGAGCGACAGATCGAGTTCCATGGTGTTGACCATCATGCGCGGGCGGAAGATCATGCGTTCGAAGGCGGAACGGTCGCCACCGGCAACGCGCGCAAAGGTCATCGAATCGAGCTTCCGGCGGGCGATCTGTTCCATTTCAAGCAGGTTGACGATCTCAGCGGCGGGGGCCACGGACGTAGTCTGGGCGGCAAGAAACGCCCGGCGGGCGATCTTCATGGCAGGTCCACCTTGGCGAGCGACGCATCGATGGAGGCAAGCGACGCGCAGCCCGCGTTTCGCATGGCGTGAACGAACTCCTGCTGGACGATCTCGAGGATTTTCTTCACCCCGGGTGTGCCATAGGCTCCCAGGCCCCAGCGCGACACGCGCCCCAAACCAACGGCTGAGGCCCCCAGGGCCATCGCCTTGAGTGCATCGGCGCCCCGGCGCACACCGCTATCGAACAGCACGGGGACCCGCCCGCCCACCGCCTGCACGATCTCAGGGAGGACCTCAAGAGTCGACGGGCCGTAATCGAGCGACCGGCCCCCGTGGTTTGAAACGTAGATCGCGTCCACGCCATGGTCCAGGCATAGCCGGGCATCCTCGGCGGTCAGAATGCCTTTGGCCGCCATCGGTACCTTGATCATCTTCCGAAGCTCGTCAAAGAGCTTCCACTCATACCAGAGCCGCCCTTCGTTCACGCGGTACTTGTTGGCGGACTGAACACCTCCCCGCCCTCGCGGCGCTCTGGGTGGGCTGGCGGCCAAGTTACGGCCATGCAGCGCGCGTTCGTAGACCGATGCCTGCTGATCGATGGTGACCACCACGGCCCGGGCGCCGGCGGCCTGAACCCGCTCGAGCAGCTCGGCGTTTGCCTCCATCTCCGGCCGGGGATAGAGCTGGAACCAGAGCGGGCTCTTCGCGGCGGTGGCGATCTTCTCGAATGGAAGGCTTGAGACGTTGCTGACGATCATGGTGGCGCCAGCCTCCTCGGCGCCCCGGTAGGTGGCCATTTCGGCCTCCGGGTGCAGTTGGCCATGGCCCGCCGTGGGGGCGATCAGGAAGGGAAACGCCATCGGCGTGCCCAAGATGGTGGTGGAGGTGGAGGGTGTCGCGGCCCCGGCCGCGCCCGGCAGCAGGCGCACCCAGTCAAAGGCCTGCCGGTTGCGGCGCAGCGTGAACTCGCTGTCGACACCATACATCGTGTAGTCGTAAATGGAACGGGGAACCTGTGCATGGAAGACCGGCTCGAAGTCGAAGGCCGTCGCGAGTTCGTCGAGCTTCGGTATACGGGGGTGGCCCCGGAATGGGTCCTGCTGCGCGCGCGCGAACGGAGAGGCCGCGAAGAATCCGGCCAGTGCCTGTAACGACCGCCGCCGGAGATAGCCGCGGCTCCAAAGGATTTCGGAAATGATCATCGCCCCGCCCGATACTCTACTACAGCCGGGACCGGGAGCGGCGTGGAGCCACAAGTGTTGATATCACTTCATAACTGATATCAACACTACCGTTCAGTTATGAAGTGTTGATAAGATGGCTTTTTGAGCCCCTCATTATACCGATCAGGCCGGCTTGTCTGGCATCTGCTGGCTGGGATAGGCCTTCTGGTTGCGCTTACGACGCTCACGCCGCTGGTCACCTGGTGGGCCGGAGTGCTTGCGGTGGATTGGCGGGAGGCGCGCGGTGAAGTGCTGATTGTGCCGGGAGGGTCGCTGGTGGGCGGCCAGGTGCTGGGCGAAAGCTCCTACTGGCGGGCCGTGGGGGCGCTGCGCGTCTGGCGGGAGGGCACGGTGCGGACGGTTCTTCTGTCCGGCGGCCGGGAAACGCCCGAGGGCGTGGCGGTGGCCGTGGCCATGCGCGACTTCCTGGTGGCGGCCGGGGTTCCGCCCGAAGCGATTCTGCTGGAGACGGCCTCCACCAGCACACGCGAGAACGCGCTGGAAAGTGCCCGGATCCTGCAAGGGGTGCCGGGAAGAATCGTGCTGTTGACCAGCGATTACCACATGTTCCGGGCGCTGCGGGTGTTCCGAAAGGCAGGCATCCGGGCGGAGCCCAGGCCGGTGCCGGATGCCCGGAAGCGCGCCGCGCGCCTGATTCTGCGCTGGGAGGCGTTTCTGGCCGTCCTGGCTGAGACAGCCAAAATCGGCGGCTACTGGTGGCAGGGCTGGCTCTAGGGACGGACGGGAACCCTGTCAACAGTTCTCAACTGGTGTAAAGTGTTATTAACCTAATGGGAATTCAGACCATTTCGATCGCCACCCACAAAGGCGGCACGGGCAAGACGGTCACCTCCATGGCGCTGAGCGCGGCCCTGGCCCGGCGCGGCAAGCGCGTCCTGCTGGCCGATCTCGACCCGCAAGGCCACTCGACCATCGGGCTGGGTGTGGAAGCCAACGACGGCCTGCCGACAGTCCGGGACGTCTTCACCGAACCCCCGGTCCCGGTGCACCGCATCCTCCGTCACAGCGGGGTCCCGGGCCTTGAGATTCTGCCGTCGAACATACGCCTGGAGCGGGCTGCGCAGTTCATCTACATGCGGCCGCGCCGGGAGGAACTACTGCGGCGCGCCCTGGCTCCCATCCGGCCCAACTTCGACTACATCATCATCGACTGCCCGCCTTCGCTGGGCGCCCTGACGGAAACCGGCATCGCCGCGGCGGATTTTGTCCTGGTTCCCTGCCAGATGGAGGCCCGCGCCGCCGACGGATTGGTGGATCTGCTGGAACTGGTGACCGTGCTCAAGGGCGACGGCTTCCAGGACTGGCGGATCCTGCTGACCAAGGTGGACCATCGCAAGACCATCACCAACCAGGCCGTGCAGGCCGCGTTAAGCCCCTGGGAGAGCCGCATGTTCAAAACCGCCATCCCACAGTCGGAACCCCTGAACCAGGCCCAGATCGAACGCACCGATATATTCACCTTCGACGCGAAATCCAAGGGCGCCGTGGCCTATGACGCCCTCACCGAGGAGATCCTGAGCTATGGCCGATAAACGCAGCCGCCTGGTGGCCCGGGCCCGCGAGACCGTCCGCGCCCCGCAGGCTCAAGCTCTGGCCGACGACCGCGGCGACCCCAAAGGATACCGCGTGGTGGCCGTCAGCCTCTACCTGCCCGAGGCCACCTGGATTGACCATGCCACGCGGTCGCTGCAGGTGGCTGGGAACCCCAAGGCGAACCGGTCCCTGGTCGTGCGAGAGGCGATCCTGCGGCTCCAGGAATCGCTTGAGGGGAAGTCGCCGGCTGAGATCCTGGCGGATTTCACGGCCCGCCAAGCCCGGCGCCAGCAGGGCTATTTTTGAGGAACGCGCAAGACGGACTCGCTCCGGCTTTCTCTTCAGTCGCGTATTCCTGGAAGTTTGGGGACGCGCCGGAGCGGCCTTGCGCTTCTGGCCAGCAACTCACATTTTTCCAGCCGCTTAAGAACTGTTCTTAAGCGGGTCGCGGTGCAGACAGACTGAACTTCATAGCACTTATGAAGTTCAGTCTCCACGATCTCTCCCCAGCCTCACAGGCGGCGGAAGCACAAGTGGTGTGGCGGCGGGGAAGTGGCTTAACAACTGTTCTTAAGCTTTTCGGAACTGTTCTTGAGTCCCTTGCGGAACTAAGCCCGGCGACACTTCATAGCACTTATGAAGTCCATTCAGCGCCCAGGGGACTCCACCACCTCACGAAATCGCTCGAAGTCCCTGGATACCGCCTGCGCCAGTTCGAACAACCGGGCAAGCAGTTCTTCCGCCGTGTCGAACCGGATCTCGAGCCGTCCCGGCTCAAGCACCACTCCCGGGCCCACCTTCAGCCCGGGCTGGACAGGCAGCACCACCGCCTTCGCCGCCTGCACACGATACAGCTCATCCAGGGCCTCCGCCACCCGTGCCTTCCGCCGCCGCTCCTGCCGGAACTCCTGGTCTTCCACCCGGCTGCGCAATGCGGCCAATACCTTCGATCTTTCAAGCACAAACGTCCGCCCGATCTGATATCCTCCAAACAGGCCCATCAACTGAATGGCCCGCCGCCGGCCGACACCGAACAGGCGCTCGATGGCGGCGCGGTCGAGAACGGGGGAGGGAAGTGCCTCCAACTGCCGGAGAATCTCCGGAAGTTGCAGCAACCATTGGGCTTTGGCAGACATGGTGAGGGATCACCTCATTTCACCATGTTAGTGCACAGATGTGCAATATCCTACCCTAGGGTGAACCGCACGGCGATCGTCGTCAACACCTCAACCGGCTTGCCAATTCAGCAGTGTAGGCGCATACCGCCACTGCCGCACCGCCGATTCCACCAGCAGCCGCTTGCCCGCCCGGCCACCCTGCGGCGTCGATTCGGGCGCTGAGCACCACCACGCCCTTGAACCGGACCTCACGAGCGAGAGGGGGGTGAGGAGGCCGGGGCGCGGCCATCAGTTTTGCCGCTTGAACCTCCCGCCGGCCGGACTCGGTGTTCCGAACAGAGCGGAGCCGGCCGGAACACCAGCGTCACCACCAGCCTCGGCCGGGGCAGGGAAGGGGCATTCTCGAAACCGGGTGTCACGGCCGGTATCCTCGAAGGGGCCGTGAAGGGCCGCACCATGCGAAGGAACAGCCTGGGTGTCTCCGCCGAAACCCCGTTCGCGCCGAACCCACCACCGGCACCGCCTTCCGCACCCGGGGAGCCAGCAGCGGAGGCAGCGTCCGTGAAGGAACGGGCAGCGGCTCAACCCACAGCAGCGGCACCAGAAGAGCCGCGAACACACCTGCCCTCTGCACCACCGCCGAACACGCCACGAGACCAGCACGGCACGCACGAACAAGGCGACGGCCCGAACGCCCAGGGCGCTTGCCTCCTTCATCGCCACCAGATCGAATGGCTTCACGTATCGCGAGAAAACCGCCGGATCGGCAAACTGCTTCGTCTCCGAACCCTGGGTCGACATGTAGAACCCGTCCACGCCCTCGCGAATACACTCCCGCACGAACAGCATCTGGCTCTCGGTGAGGATCTCAAGCCCCTTCTTCACGGCCTCGGGATTCTCCTTGAGATGCTCCCGCAACACCGGCAGCGTGGAGCAATGGCCGGCGCACATGAACGGCGAATAGAGCGTCATCAGGATCAGCGCTTCCTTCTTCGCCTGGCGCACCAGCTCCCGCACTGTCACCAGCAGCGGCTCGTAGAAGTCCAGTTTGCGCAGCTCCAGCTTCGCCCAGTCCGCCGGCTTGCGCAGAAACGTCTGCCGCTCGTAGGTCTGTTCGAACTGAATCTTCACGAAGTCCATGTCCGTGTGCCGGAAGAACTCCATGTGCTTGCGCGCCGCCGGCACGCCGTTCTTGAACTCGGGAGAAAAATGCAGGAAGAATGCCGCCGGGGTGTACCCCGCCTCCGGCTTTCCGGAAAGCCAGGCCAGCATCCGTTCCCGCTTGCCAGGCCCCGTGGCCGCACGCACCGCGGAGAATGGCCCCGCCGCCAGCAGTCCTGTAAATCCACGCCTTGTCAAATGCACGAAGACGCCTCCTCTAATCGCTCAGCAGCCTGTAGCCGCTGCCGTAATAAAGCAACGGGACCCCGGCCTGGATGGCGGCCGCGGTCACTTCACCCAGCAGAATCCGGTGATCCCCGGCGTCCACGCTCCGCCGGATCACGCATTCCATCGTCGCCAGGGATCCTGGCAGCAGCGGCATCCCCGATGTTCCCTGTTCAAAGCTTACGCCCTCAAACCGGTCAAGCCCCTGCCGCGCGAACCGGTTGGAAAGCTCTTTTTGGCTCTCCGCCAGAACGTTGACCGCAAATCGCCCCGCCTGCTCAAAACACTCGAGCATTCTGCCGGCCCGCAGATCCACGCAGACCAGCACTATCGGCGGCTCAAGCGACACCGACGTGAAGGAGTTCGCCGTCATCCCCTGCGGAGACCCATCGCCGGCCACGGTCGTGACAATCGTGATGCCCGTGGCAAACTGCCCGCACACCTGCCGGAACTCGGCTGCGCTCACCATGAATCGCTCATCCTAACACGCGTTCCCACCCCCGGCCTTTTCCAGCCCGGTTTTTTCCATTTTGTTCGTGGGCTGCCACAGGCTGGTGGCCGGCCGCACAAAGATCACCGTCGCGCAGGCTGCCGCCGCCAGCATCACTACAAAGGACCGCACCGGCGCGGTCAGCCGCTTGAGCGGGCTCGCCTTGGGCAGCCACACATCGAGCATCGCCGCGCCATAAAACGCCGCCTGCCCCCACAAAAACACCGCACCCAGCCACCCCCCCCGCACCCAGACTCCCGGCCAGCACACCGAGCATCCCCAGCGGCATCATCAGCCGGCCCACCTTCTGCGACAGGAAATGGATCCACATCCGGTTCCGCCAAGTCAGCAGCTCCGGCATCAGGCCCATCAACTGGTAGACGCCGGCCTGCGTCCGCACCTTGCGCCGGAACTCGGTGTCGAGCGCAGTGGGCAGATCGTACGCCCGCGCCTCCCGGTCCAGGATCACCCGTTTGCCGGCAAAGAACGCCTTGAGCGGCAGATACATGTCGTCGACCAGCGTTCCGTCCGGCAACGGGGCGGTTAAAGCCCGCCGGATCATGTAGATGGCCCCGGTGGCCCCCATCACGGAGTCGATCGCGCTCAGCCGCTCCCGCATCCACTTCTCATACCGCCAGTAGAGGCCGATCGACGCCTCTTCCCGCGTCACCCCGTCGAGAATGATCAGTTCTCCGCTCGCCGCACCCACCGACGGATCCCCCAGACAGGCCGCCAGGCTCGACAGCGCATTCGCCGACAGATCCTGCCGAACATCGGTCATGAACAGAAGCTCCCCGGTGGCCTCCCGCAGCCCCAGATTGAGTGCCGCCGCCTTGCCCGCCGGGGCCTGCCGCAGCAGCCGTAGCCGGGGCGCTTCGCCCCGCCCTGCCCAAGCTTCCACCAGGGCTTCCGTAGTGTCGGTACTGCCATCGGAAATGACAAGAATATCAATGAGATGCAGCGGGTAGTCCTGCTCCGCCAGCGTGCGGAGCTTGCCCTCGATCCAGCGCTCCCCGTTACGCACCGGAAGCAGGACCGTCACCGTGGGCTGGTAGGAGGCATCCTTCACCACCGGCCGCCGCTTCCGGCCGGCCATCCACCCCAGCAGCAGCGGATACCCCGCCAACACGTACACCAGAAAACCCGTGGAGAGCAGCAGAATGGCCGTCCACATGGTCAACATATCGCCTCTCGAAACACTCCCGAAGAGCCGGGATTCAGCCGATTAATAGATACACCTCCGCCTTTTGAAAACCGGCGTCGGACAATGCGGTCATGGTATGCTGAGATTCCTTCGGAAGGACACCTTCCAGACTCCTTGCCCCGGCTCTAACTGATTCATGATTCGGCTCTTCCAGATATTGATCCCGGTAGCTCACCTGGTTCTCATCTTTCTGGATTTCATCATTCTGGGCGGGCTTTTCGTTCTCGCCAGCATTCTCACCATGGA
Organism: Acidobacteriota bacterium; assembly: GCA_016870915.1. Classification (GTDB taxonomy): domain Bacteria; phylum Acidobacteriota; class Terriglobia; order Bryobacterales; family Bryobacteraceae; genus VFZY01. Next base: position 38,116 of record VFZY01000038.1, read on the forward strand.
TGTTCCCGATCTGGGAATATACCTTTTCTATGAAAATGGCCTCACTCGGATCGCGCCCGTCCTCATCATCATGATGTTTGGCTGGTATTTCGAGGACCTTTACAGCCGCATCTACATCTATTCTCGCATCTACCTCGCCCAGCAGGTCCTGGTGGTTGTAGGAGCTACACTCCTCGCCCAGTCGCTCATCTACTACGTCGCCCCGGCCAGTGCTCTGGAGCCCTCAACCGCTTTCCTTGCCATGGGAATGATCGTTGTGGTCTTCCCGCTCTGGCGTCTCTTCTACAGCTCCTTTCTGCTGGAACGCACCGCCGAATCGATCCTTGTGGTCGGCCACAGCCCGGTTGTCCATGAGATGGTTGAGCACCTGCAGAAGCAGCCCGAACTGAATCTTCGCATCTTGGGTTATTAATCAGACCGTTGGTTAGTAGACATTGAGTTCAACCTGTGGCGTACACGGTGTCCTTGGTCAGGAAGAACATTTTGATAGTCCAGGGCAGGCGTTGCAGGGATCGTAGGCGCGCCAGGACGGCGCACTTGAGGTCGTCCGCTTGGCGCAGCAACATCCGCCCGATT
>VFZY01000039.1 GCA_016870915.1 Acidobacteriota bacterium
CACCGCGCGGCGGTGTTGCCGGGGCAGTGCGCCCCAAAAATTCCCTTTTCGCACCGTTTTGCGATGTTCGGATCGAACGGATCGCGTCGATGCTGACGCGGCGAAGCGTATTTCAACAAGTTCCTAGGAAAGTCCTTCCCCGCGGCAGCAGTGCTTCTGTCGCTCCTCTCCCCCGCTTTCGCACAGACCACCGGGCAAATTCTCGGAGTTGTGCAAGATCCCACCGGAGCGGCCATCGCCGGCGCCCGCGTGACGGTGAAAAACATGGACACAAACCTGACGTGGGGCAACACGTCGGGACCGGAGGGCCGCTTCCGCGTGCCGCAACTTCCCGTGGGCTCCTATGAGGTGACGGTGGAGGCGTCCGGCTTCGCCAAGTACGTGCAGGGCCCCCTGGTGCTGCGCCTGAACCAGGACGCCGATCTGACGGTAAAGCTCTCCGTGGCCGGAACCTCGGAGACCATCGCGGTCACCGCCGATGCCCCGCTGATCAACACCACCAACGCCGAGATCGGCGTGAATTTCGACGTCAAGCGTATCACCGAGCTTCCGCTCGCGCCCAATCACAACATCCTGAACCTTGCCCTTTCCGTCGCGGGCGTGAGCCAGCTTTCAACGGGCAACTCCACGTTTGCCGCGGGTGGCGTATCCTTTTCCGTCAACGGCGCGCGCACCCGTTCCAACAACTTCATGCTCGATGGAGGCGACATGAACCAGCCGAGCACTGGCGGCGCCACCCAGGAGATCAACAACCCCGATACCGTGGCCGAATTCCGGCTCATCACGAATCAGTTCCTGGCCGAGTACGGCCGCACGGCGGGCTCTGTTGTCAACGTAGTCACCAAGAGCGGCACCAATGCCTTCCACGGCTCCGGCTACTGGACGATCAATTCGGAGAAGGCCAACTCCCGCAACAACCTCGACAAGCGAACCTTCCCCAGGGCCCCCCGGCGCAATGAGAATTTCTTCGGCGCCACGCTCGGCGGCCCGGTGAAGCAGGACAAGACCTTCTTCTTCGGTTCCATTCTCCGCTGGACCGACCGCCGGGCCGCCAGTGGCACCGCCATCGGCGCCGCGCCCACCCAGGCCGGCAAGGATATCCTGGGCCGCGTGGCGGGTACCCGGCCCCAGGTGAAGGCGCTGCTCGACTTCCTTCCCGCGGCCCAAAGCCAGGCTGGTACGGTGAACCTCAACCTCGCCGGGCAGAACTACGTGGTGCCCACGGGCGTGCTCTCCGGCGCGGCGCCCAACCTGCTCAATGCCTGGCAGTGGTCCGGCCGCATCGATCACCGTTTCAACGACAAGCACAGCATCTTCGGCCGGCTCCAGGGCGACGACCGCGCCAGTATCAGCGGCCAGTCCGTGCCCCCCGGTCTCACGTCGCAATCGCCCGATAAGCGCTGGGTCGCAGTGGTGTCCTTCAACAGCTCCCTCAGCCCCAACGTCTTCAATGAAGTGCGCACCGCGTTCAACCGGCTCAACACAGCTACCATCGCGGCGGACAAGAACGCCGAGAACATCCCTTCCATTGAGGTGTCGCAGCTTGGCCTCACCGGTTTCAACGCCGCCGCCACTCGTACCGCCATCGGTCTGGGTCTGAACCTGCCGCAGTCCGCCGTCTACAACAACTATCAGTTGGTGGACAACATGACGCTCATCCGCGGCTCCCACTCCATGAAGTTCGGCGTGGACCTGCGCCGGCAGGATCAGTTCACGGTCTTCAATCCCACCATGCGCGGCCGTCTGCTTTACCCGACCCTGCAGAACCTGGTGGACGATCTGGCACAGGTGGCGCAGATCAATTCGCCGCTGCCCGGCGTCCCCACCAAGCAGTACTACAAGTACACTGATTACTTCTTCTACCTGCAGGATGAGTGGCGCGTGAAACCGAACTTCACCCTCACCTACGGCGTGCGCTACGAATCGCCCGGCAACTCGTTCAAGTTCCTGCAGGATCTGAACAAGGGCGTTGTCGCCCGGTACAACAACAACCCGGCCTTCCAGATGGATCCGGCTCCGGCGCGCGACAGGAACAACTGGGCGCCCCGCTTCGGCTTCAACTACCGGTTCGGCCAGGGCGGCCCCCTCGGCTTCCTCACCGGAAACGGGAAGATGGTGATGCGCGGCGGCTACTCCCGCACCTACGACATCGTCTTCAACAACATCACGCTCAACGTGTTCAGCTCATTCCCGTTCACGGTGATCACCAATGTTCCGGTGGTGCCTCAGTCCACCGGACCGGCACTGGCTCCCAATGCGTTCGGCATCCTGGACCCCATCCGTGCCGGCCGCGTGGTGCCGCAGGTGGTGAACCCCAGCCAGATCGTCCGGACCATCGCCGATACCGGCTTCCGGGCCCCGGTCTCGGAACAGTTCAGCTTCCAGCTCCAGCGTGAGTTGAACAATGAATGGGCACTCACCGTAGGCTGGGTGGGTACCAAGGGGACGGCGCTCTTCCAGACGATCGACGGCAACCCCACCGTGCCCGGCTCCCGAGGCCAAGTCCGTGTGAATCCGGCTCGCGGCGTCATCCGGCACCGCGCCAACGCGGCGTCGTCCATCTACCACTCGTTGCAGACCTCGCTCGAAAAACGCCTTTCGAAGAACTTCTCCATGGCGATGCACTACACCTGGAGCGCTTTCATCGACGACGCCTCTGAGATCTTCAACAGTTCCGTGGCGGGCGAAGTGGCCGTGCCTCAGGACTCCTACAACCGGCGCTTCGACCGCGGCCGCTCCACCTATGACCGCCCGCACCGCTACGTGGTCAACGGCGTCTGGGAGGTGCCCTTCATGCGCGATCAGAAGGGTCCGCTCGGGCGAATCCTCGGCGGGTGGCAGGCCAGCGGCTTCCTCACTTTCCAGTCGGGCTCGCCCTTCTCTCCGCTGGATGGCGCCGACCCGGGCAACCGCCTCACCGGCATCGACGGCCTGGTGGGCAACTCCATCCGGCCCCACGTGAACACCAACCTGGACCTGGCCCGCATGAACGTCGCCGAAATCCTCCGCGCCGGAGGCCGGTCGCTGTTCACCGCCGCCAGCGCCGCCAACCCCATCGGCAACGCGGGCCGCAACATCCTGCGCGCCGACGGCATCGGCAACGTCGACCTCTCGCTCACCAAGAACTTCAAGGTGATCGAAGGCCACAACTTCCAGTTCCGCATGGAGATGTACAACGCCACCAACACCCGCAACTTCGGCATCCCCGAAGCCCGCGTCAATACGGCGGCGTTCGGCAACCAGTGGCTCACCGATGGCGGCAACCGCCGCATCGTGTTCGGCCTGCGCTACACGTTCTAGAAAGACGGCTAAAAAGACGAATCTTCCGGTTCGTTTTTCGAATCCAATAGGGAGTATGCGGCGCGGCTTGGACAACCCGTTCAAGCCGCGCTTGTTTTGCATTGCGCTGCTTGCGTAGTAAAATAGTGACTTCGAGGGAGAACACGTCATGTTGCAGCTCAGCGAAAAGGCAGTGGAAAAGGTCCAGGAGATTCTGGACACGCAGGAACCCAAGCCGGCCGGTCTTCGGATCTCGGTGGTGGGCGGCGGATGCTCCGGCTTCCAGTATTCAATGGCTTTCGAAAATGCGCCGGGGCTTCTGGATAAGACCTATCATTTCAGTGGCTTGAAGGTCTTCATCGATCAGGCCAGCATGCTCTACCTGGATGGCGCCGAGGTGGACTATGTCGATTCGTTCGAAGGCTCCGGATTCAAGTTCAACAACCCGAACGTGAAGTCCACGTGCGGCTGTGGGAGTTCGTTCAGCGCCTGAGGCCGGCGCTTTAATCCAGGCCCGATAAGAACATCTCAGAAACGGCTGGGATGCTCGGGAAGGCGGTGAAAATCCGCCACTGCCCCGCAACTGTGAGCGCCACGTGGTTCGTGCCGCGACGGTCACTGCCCGGAACAAGGGTGGGAAGGCCGCCGCAATCAAGGCCGGCGCAAGTCAGGAGACCGGTTCCTCCGTCGCCAATGAGGTGCGTTCCGAAGGGGAATCGCACACATGATACGCTACGCGTTCATTCTGGTTTCCGCCGCGCTCGCGCGGGAGACGCTGGCTCAACAAGCCATCCAGGGACGGGTCACCGGTTCGGATGGCCTTTCTATTTCCGGAGCCCGCGTTGCCTGCGGCGCTCACAGGACCACCACCAACACCGAGGGCCGCTTCACGATGAACGCCGGCCGCTGCCAGGCCTCGATCTCCATGGAGGGCTTTGAAACCCGCCGGCTGGCGCTGGCCCCCGGCCCGGAGACGTCCATCCGCCTCAGTCTGGCCCCAGTCACCGAACGCGTAGTGGTCACCGCCCTACGGTCGGAAGTGAACCTGGAAGAGGCCGGCGCGGCCGGCAACGTCATCACCCGCGAACTCATTGAGCAGAAACAGCAGCCCATGGCGTTCGAACTGCTGCGCGACCTGCCGGGGCTCCAGGTGGCCCACACCAGCCGTTTCGGCGGCCTCACCCAGGTCTACACGCGCGGCGCGCAACGCACCGGCACCCTGGTCACCGTGGACGGCATGCCCGTCAACGACCCCGGCGGCGAACTCAACCTGGCCCACTATTCCACCGGCGACATCGATCGGGTGGAGGTGGTGCGCGGCCCCCAGAGTTCCTTCTTCGGCGCCGAAGCCGCCGCGGGTGTCATCCAGCTTTTCACCCGCCGCGGCGACCCCGAGCAAACCCGTCCCCATGGAACCCTCTCCTACGAGCGCGGCAACTTCAAGACGGACCGCTGGATCGCCAACCTCACCGGCGGCAACGGCGGCGCGCTCGACTACTCGCTCACAACAGAGCAACTCCACACCATCGGCCAGTTCCCGAACGACGCCTATCGCAACACCACCGGCAGCGGCAATATCGGTTACCGGATCCGCCCCACCGCCCAACTGCGCGGCACCTTCCGCTCCTTTGACAGCCACGTCGGTCTGCCCAATCGCGTCGCCTACGGCACCATCGATCACGACGCTCACAACGATGACCGGGACTACAACGCAACCATTCGCCTGGAAACCGTGGGACCCGTCTTCAGCCAGCGGGCCGCGTTCGGCTACCATCGCCTGCAAAGCGCCTACACGGACCGTAAGACCGACGGCCCGTATCGCATCGCGGCGCTGCTTCGCGACGTCACCACGCCTCGCCCGCGCACCTATCTGGCCGCCCTGGTCGACCCCGCGCTGGCCGCCACCGCTCCGCCCCCGCCCGGCCATCGCTACGCCGTCCGCAATGTCACGCTCTTTCCCTTTTCAAGCGTCACCGAAGCGGAACGCGCCAACTTCGACTATCAGGGCACCGCCACCACTGCCCGGGGAAGCACCGTTTTCGGTTATGAGTTCGAACGCCAGGCCGGCCAGATCTCAACCACTCCCGTCAACCGCAAGAACCACGGCGGCTTCCTGCACCAGAACTGGAACGCGGGCCGGCTCTTTCTTTCCGGCGGCGCGCGGCTGGAACAGAACAGCGTCTTCGGCCGCAAGTTCACTCCCCGGGGAGCCGCCAGTTTCCGCCTCACGCCATCCACGTACCTGCGGGCCAGCGCCGGGCACGGCATTACCGAACCCACGCTGCTCCAGTCCTTTGCCCGCGAACAGTTCTTCGTGGGCAATCCCAACCTGCGCCTGGAACGCACCACCACCGTGGACGGCGGCGTGGTTCAGGAAATGGCCAACCGCCGCGTCCGCCTGGAAGCAAGTCTCTTCCACAATCGCTTCCAGGACCTGATCGTTTTCGTCACCCGCGGCAACACCAGCACGTGGGATAACGTCGAACGCAGCCGCGCCCGCGGCGTCGAAGTCTCAGGCCAGGCCCGCCTGCTTCGGGTCGTCACCGTCGCCGGCGCCTACACCCGCCTGTGGACGCGCATTGACCTTGCCACCAACCCCACGTCGTTCTTCTCGGGCACGGGCCAGGAGTTGCCGCGGCGGGCGGCGAACACCGGGTCCGTCAGTGTCTCCGTAGCACCCCGCCGGTGGTGGATTCATGCCGGCGCGTACTTCGTCGGCGAACGGCAGGATATCGACAACTTCGGCGCAACGCGCAACCCCGGCTTCCGCAACGTCTACGCGGGCGGCGCATGGCGGCTTTCGCCGCACACCGAGCCCTTCCTCCGTGTGGACAATCTTCTTAACCAGCGGTGGCAGGAGATCCTGGGCTACACCAATCTGGGACGGTCCACAAGGGCCGGAGTTCGCGTAAAGTGGTAGCCGCCGAGAGATAATCACGGGGATGGCCAAAGCGATCTTTGTCGGCGGAACCGCGTCGCACGCCGGCAAGAGCTGGATGACCGCGGCTATCTGCCGTTACCTCTACCGCCGCGGCCTTCGCGTGGCGCCATTCAAGGCGCAGAACATGTCGAACAACTCGTTCCCCTGCGCCACGGGGGGCGAGATCGGGCGGGCTCAGGTGGCCCAGGCGGAAGCCTGTGGCATCGAGCCCACAACCGACATGAATCCCATTCTGCTTAAGCCCAGCGCCGACACGCGGAGCCAAGTGGTTCTGAACGGCCGCATCTGGCGCTCCCTGCCGGCGGCCAGCTACTACCAGCAGTTTGACTTCCTGTTGGGACAGGTGCTGGATGCCTATGAACGCCTCAGCCGCGCCTACGAGGTCATCGTGATCGAAGGCGCGGGCAGCATGGCCGAGCTCAACCTGCGGGGGACGGATCTGGTGAACTTCGGCCTCGCCACGCGCATCAACGCCCCCGTGCTTCTGGTGGGAGACATCGACCGCGGCGGCATCTTCGCCTCCCTCATCGGCACGGTCGAACTGGTGGAGCCCGCCGAACGCGACCTCATCCGGGCCCTCGCCGTGAACAAGTTCCGAGGTGACATCAATCTCTTCCTGAACGGTGTCGAAATGATCGAGAAACGCACCGGCAAGCCGAACCTCGGCGTCTTCCCCTACGCCCGGGACATCCATCTCGACGAAGAGGACGGCGTCAGTCTTGAACGCGCTCACAAGGGCCCCAGCGACATGGCCATTGTCGCCCTGCCGCGCATCTCGAACCTCACCGACTTCCGTCTTCTCCAGGACGCCCGCTGGATACGCCACCCGGTGCCGGGCTTCTACGAGTGGATCTTCCTGCCCGGCACCAAGAGCACCGCCGAGGATCTCGCCTGGCTCCGATCCACCGGGCTGGCCGATTGGCTTCTGGCGCAGCACGAAGCGGGAGCCAACATCGTGGGCATCTGCGGCGGCTATCAGATGCTTGGCGAATCGGTCGAGGACCCCTACGCCGTCGAATCCGCCAACGCCTTCGTCGCCGGTCTCGGCCTGCTGCCCATCCGCACCGTGATGGCGCGCGAAAAGGCCACCATTGCCGTTGAAGCGCAAACTCCGGGCGGCGCCGTCTTCCGGGCCTATGAGATCCACATGGGCCGCACCACGACGCCCCCTGGAGCCCAGCCGTTCGCCAGCGTGAACGGGCTTCCGGAGGGGCTGCGGCACCGCCGCTGCATTGGAACTTACCTGCACGGAGCTCTTGAGGATGCGGCCGTGCTCAGCGAACTGCTCGGGCGGCCCATCGAACCGCCTCCGCCCCGTGAGGAGTCCTATGACCGTCTGGGCGAATGGTTCGCCGCTCATGCCGATATCAAGCGGTTCGAGGAGCTTTTTCTGGGATGAGGCCCGCTTCCCTTGTCCACGTCACGTGCCTGCTGGCGGCCGTGGCTTCGCTCTGGGCTCAGCCGCGCCGAATCGTCTCCACCGCGCCCAGCATCACCGAAGCACTCTTCGCCCTGGGCTTGGGTGACCGTGTCGCCGGTGTCACGCAGTACTGCCACTTCCCGCCCGAAGCTCTGAGGCTGCCCAAAATCGGCAGTTTCCTTCAGCCCAACATCGAACTGGTGCTGTCGCTCAAGCCGGACCTGGTGGTCATCCAGAAAAACCCCGTCAATCTCAAGGCGCGGCTTGAAGGCGTGAACCTCCCAGTGCTCGAGATCGACAATGAACGTCTGGCGGGGATCTACACCTCGCTGCGAACGCTGGGCGCCGCCACAGGCACGGCCGGAAAGGCCGGACAACTGGTGGCCGGCATGGAAGCGTCGCTCGCCGCCATCCGGGTGCGCGCCGCGCGCCGCCCCGCCCGCAAGATCATGTTCATCGTGGGCCGTTCGCCCGGCCGCCTGGAAGGGTTGGTCGCCGTGGGGCGCGCCAATTACCTGAACGAACTCCTCACCATCGCCGGTGGCGTGAACATCTTCGCGGAGGCTCTCTCGGCCTACCCTAAAGTGACACTCGAGGACGTTCTGTCGCGCAACCCCGATGTCATCATTGACATGGGCGATATGTCGGAGACCACCGGAGTTACGGACAGCCACAAACGGGCCGTGGTGGACCTCTGGAAACGCTATCCCACGCTCGCGGCGGTGAAAAACGGGCGAGTCTTTGCCGTCGCCGCCGACATCTTCGTCGTGCCCGGCCCTCGCGCGGTGGAGGCAGCCGCGGAGTTCGACCGGATGCTCCAATGAAGCTTCGCGCCATCCGCGCCGGCTACAGCGGCAATCCGGTTCTGCATGGCATCACGCTCGATTTCGCGCCCGGTGAGTTCGCTGCCATTGCCGGTCCGAACGGCGCGGGCAAGTCCACGCTGCTTTCCATCCTGGCCGGACTTTTCCCGCGCCATGAAGGCGAATGCAGCCTCGATGGACGCCCGGTCCCCGAGTGGCCCCGCGGTGAATTTGCCCGTTCCGTCGCTTTTGTCCCCCAGAGCGTCCGCATCGACTTTCCTTTCACCGCCCGTCAGGTCGTCCTGATGGGCCGCGCACCCTTCGCCGATGGTCTTTTCGAGTCCGAAGCGGACCATGAGGCCGCCCGCCGCGCCATGGCTCTGACGGACACGCTCGCCTTCGCCGCACGCGATTTCAGAAGCCTCAGCGGCGGCGAAAAGCAGCGCGTTGTCCTGGCATCCGCGTTGGCCCAATCTCCGCGTGTTCTCCTGCTGGATGAGCCGGCCACGTTCCTCGACCTCAAACACCAGGTGAGCATCTACACTCTGCTTCGCCACCTTGCCAGTTCGGGGATCCTGGTTATCGCCGTCACCCACGATCTCAATCTCGCCTCGGCCTTCGCCTCACGCCTCATCCTGCTGCATCAGGGCCGCATCGCCGCCGATGGTCCGCCCGTGGACGTGCTGACGGAAGCCAACATCCAGGCGGTGTTCGACACTCCGGCACGGGTGCACCGTCTGGAAGACCGGTCGTGGCTGGTATATGGATAAACCGCGCGCAGTCGCCGCCATTTCCGCCGCCGCCGCCATCGCCTTGCTGGCTTCCGTGCTCGCCCCCCTGGCCGGCTCATCCAACATCAGCCTGGAAGCGGCGTTCCAGGGCATCTCTCCCCACCACGAGATCTTCTTCCAGGCGCGCCTCCCGCGCGTTCTTCTCGCGTTACTCACAGGCGGCGCGCTGGCCGCCTCGGGGGTCCTGTTCCAGTCCCTGCTTCGCGACGCGCTGGCAACACCCTATACTCTGGGCATCTCAAGCGGAGCCTCCCTGGGCGCCGTCACCGCCATCTGCTTCGGCTGGGCCGGAGGCGTCTGGCTGGCCTCCTTCCTTGGCGCCGTCATCGTTCTTGTAGCTGTGCTCGCGCTGGCCCACGAAGGGCGGCGGATGTCGCCCTTCACGCTGCTGCTGGGCGGTGTGACCATCAACAGCATCTGCCTTGCCGCCATTCTGTTCCTCCAGAACATCACCACCTTCGGCCGGTCGCTCGCCATCGTGCGCTGGCTCATGGGCTCCATCGATCAGGTGGAATACTCCGTGCTGGCCGCCCTTGCGGCCGCCATTCTGCCTGTCACCGCGTATACCTTTCTTCGCGCGCGCGACTGGAACCTGCTGGCGGCCGGCGAAGAGTGGGCCGCCTCGCGCGGCGTGCCCGTGCGCCGGGCGATGCTCACCGGCTATCTGGCGGGTTCGTTCCTGACAGGTCTGGTCACGGCCTTCGCCGGCCCCATCGGATTCGTCGGCCTGATTGTGCCCCACGCCCTGAGGCTGGCCCTGGGCGCCGATCACCGAGTCCTGCTGCCGTGTTCGTTCCTGCTGGGCGCCGCGTTTCTTGCTCTCTGTGACGCCGTATCGCGCACCTTGCTGGCCCCGGGGGAGATCCCCGTCGGCGTCATCACCGCGCTCATCGGCGGCCCGGTCTTTATCTGTATGCTGCGCCGGAGAGCCCGCTCATGAGACGGTTCCTCGGCGCCGTCCAAATGCTCACCGTGGTTCCCGTGCTCACACGCACCGCGCCACCCGGACAGTGCGCGGCCTTTTACCCTCTGGTGGGCGCGCTCACCGGCGCCGTAGGCGGTGGTGTCTACTGGCTGCTGCGCCACGCACTGGCCCCGGAACTGGCCGCGCTGTTCACCGTGGCCTTCTGGGTGCTGATCACTGGAGCTCTACACGAAGACGGCCTGGCTGATTGCGCCGACGCATTCCGCGCGGGCCGCTCCAGGGACCGCATTCTGGAGATTCTCAAGGATCCGCGCGTCGGCGCCTTCGGGGCGCTCGCTCTCATCCTCTCCGTGGGCCTTCGCGCTCGGGCCCTGGCTGAGATTTCCGGCCATCCGGTGGTGGCGATGGCCGCTGTGCACGGCATCGCGCGGGCGGTTATCGTCGCCCTCGCCTGGCTTACGGCGCCCGTTCCAACGGGATCGGCCTTCGTCTTCGCCCGCGATCTCACGACGCCCGCCGCCCTGGCCGCCATCGCCCAGGGAGCCGCCCTCAGCCTGCTGCTCGGACGCCAGTGGTTCCTCGCGCTGGCGCTGGCCTACCTTGCCGTTCTGCTTTCCAGGTTCTATTTCGAGCGCCGGATTCAGGGCATCAATGGCGATTGCCTTGGCGCCACCGAGCAGATCTGCGAGATCCTGTTGTTGGCCCTACTGACATGCCAAAACTGTACCTGGTGAGGCATCTCGAACCGGAGGGCGCCGGGCGGCTGCTTGGCGCCTCGGACCCTCCGCTCGCCCCGGGTGCGCGCTTCGCAGGAAATCTCGAAGCCGAGATCATCTATTCCAGCCCGCTGCGCCGCGCCCGCCAGACCGCGCTCCAACTCGGCGACTGGGTGGAGATCCTGCCGGAACTGGCTGAAATTGGCCTGGGCGCCTGGGAGGGCCTCACCTGGGCTGAGGTGGAGCAGCAAGACCCCGCGCTCGCCGCCGCCAAGCTCAAGGACTGGTTCAGCGTCATCCCGCCCGGGGGCGAACCCTACGAGCCCTTCCGGCGCCGCGTGGCTCGCGCCGTCGACCGCTTCCGCCTGGGGCCCTTCCCTGCCGTCGCCGTCGCCCACCTGGCCGTCAACGCCGAAATCGGCCGCATCCTCGCCGGCCACAACCCTGCTGTGTTCCGCCAATTCTACGGAGAAGTCTTCGAATATGAACTCTGAAGCGAAGGAGCCCTGCTCATGCCCCGGAGCGTAGCCGCTCAAGTGGAGCAGCGGCTGAACTCCCTCACCAAGCCCACCGGCAGCCTTGGCCGGCTGGAGGAGATGGTGGTCCACTATTGCCGCATCAAGGGCAATCCCATGCCGCCCATGCCGCGCAAGGGTATGTTCGTTTTCTGCGGCGACCACGGCGTCACGGAAGAAGGAGTGAGCGCTTACCCGCGTGAAGTCACGCGCCAAATGGCGGCCAACTTTGAAGGCGGCGGCGCGGCCATCAACGTTCTTTGCCGGCACTATGCCATCGACGCCCGTTTCGTCGATTGCGGCATTGGCCGGCCCACACGCAATCTGGTCCGCGAACCGGCCATGACGCCCGCTGAGACCGCCGAATCCATCGCGCTGCGCCGCCGTATGGCACGTGAAGCAGCCGAGAAGTTCGATGCCGCGGGCATCGGTGAAATGGGCATCGGCAACACCACGCCGGCCGCCGCGCTGTTTTCCGTCTTTGCCGGACTGCCGCCTTCGCAAACCGCCGGGCGCGGCAGCGGGCTGGACAACCGGATGCTGCTCCACAAGATCGCGATCATCGAGAAAGCCATCGCCCTGCACCAGCCCGACGCGGCCAACCCCATGGCTGTCCTGGCCGCGCTGGGCGGGCGCGAGATCGCCGCCATGACCGGTTTCATTCTGGGCGCCGCCCACACCGGGCTTGCCGTGGTATTGGATGGCTTCATCGTCTGCACCTCCGCTCTTGTAGCCTGGCGCATCGACCCCACGTGTCTCAACAACGCCATCTTCTCTCACTGCTCCGCGGAGACCGGACACGGCCGCCTGCTTGACCACCTGGGCGTCACCGCTTACTTCGGCTTCGGCATGAGGCTGGGCGAAGGCAGCGGCGCCGCCGTGATGCTGGGCCTGCTGGACACCGCACTGCGCCTGTACCGGGAAATGGCCACGTTCGAGGAGGCGAAGGTCGCCGAAAGGGTACAATAGGGGCGTAGACCCTCCTTCCGTAGGAACCCCGTTGATCAATAAGCTGGTTATCGAGAATCTGAAACACCGGCCTGCGCGCACTCTGCTCAGCGTTCTGGCCATCGGCGTCGAAGTGACGCTGGTGCTCACCCTGGTGGGCCTCAGCCACGGCATGCTCGACGACTTCGAAAAGCGGTCCCGCGGCGTGGGGGCGGACGTCATCATCCGGCCGCCCGGCTCCTCTGTCTTCAGCATGAGCACGGCGCCCATGTCCGACAAGCTGGTCCCCTTCTTTGCCTCGCAACCGAACGTTGCGCAGGCCATCGGAGTGATCACTCACACGCTGCCGGGCCTTTTCGGCAGCGTCACCGGCATCGACCTTGCTTCGTTCAACACCATGAGCGGCGGCTTCCGCTTTCTGGAAGGCGGCCCGTTCCGCAAGGATGACGACGTCATCGTCGACGAATACTACGCCCGCCAGGGCAAGCACCAGGTGGGCAAGTGGATTGAACTGGCCAACCGCAAGTGGCAGATCTGCGGCATCGTCGAATCCGGCAAGATGTCGCGCCTGTTCGTTCAACTGCCCGTGCTGCAGGACCTGTCGGGCAACAAGGGCAAACTCAGCCAGATTTACCTTCGCGTGAACGGCCGCGCCAACGTCGATCCGCTGGTGAAACAGCTCCGTGAGACACCGTCGCTCAAGGATTACCAGATCTACTCACTGGAAGAGTTCACCTCCCTCATCTCCATCAACAACGTGCCGTGGCTCACGCCGTTCATCCGCGTGATCGTCGGCATCGCCGTGATCGTCGGCTTCATCGTCGTGTTCCTTTCCATGTACACCGCCGTGCTGGAACGTACGCGCGAGATCGGCATTCTGAAGTCGCTGGGCGCCTCTCCGGCGCTGATTGTCAACCTGTTGGCGCGGGAGACCACGCTGCTCGCCATTCTCGGCTCCGGCGCCGGCATCGGCTTCAGCTATGGAACACGCTGGCTCATCCAGACCCTGGTGCCCGCCTCGCTCCAACAGGCCATCGTCTATGAGTGGTGGCCCATTGCCGCCGGCATCGCGGTGGCCGGGGCTCTGGTGGGGGCACTCTACCCGGGCTTCAAGGCGGCGCGGCAGGATGCCATTCAGGCGCTTGCGTACGAATAGGACCCACGCATGAGCGCTTCACCCATCATCCGCATTCGCGATCTCCGCAAGACTTACCGCACCGGTGACGTCGAAGTGCATGCCCTGCGCGGTGTCGATCTGGATATCCCGCGCGGCGAATTCGTTGCCATCGTGGGCCCCTCGGGTTCCGGAAAGTCCACGCTGTTCCACATCCTGGGCGGCCTCACCGGGCCCACCGCCGGCACCATTCACATCGATGGCAAAGACCTGTTGGGTCTCACCGATGCCCAGCGCACGGAGATGCGCAAGTCCACTGTCGGGTTCGTTTTTCAGAAGTACAACCTGCTGCCCACGCTCACCGCCGAAGGCAACATTGAGATCGCCCGCTACATCTCCGGCCGGAACGGCGGCTGGGATAGCCAGTTCCGCCAGATCCTCGACCTTTTGGGCATCTCGGGCCGGCTCCACCACAAGCCCCGCGCCATGTCGGGCGGCGAACAGCAGCGCGTCGCCATCGCCCGCGCGCTGGTCAATCATCCGGCGATCCTGCTTGCCGATGAGCCCACCGGGAATCTCGATACCGAGAACTCAAATGCGGTGCTTGGCATCCTGCGCGACCTCAATCATCGCGCCGGCCAAACCATCCTCATGATCACCCACAACCCGGAGGCCGCCGCCTTCGCCGATCGCGTCATCCGCATGCGTGACGGACGTATCGAAGCCTGACATCTCCATGAAGCGAATTCCGCTCCAGACCTCCATTGAAGAGGGCAAGGACCGGCAGGTGGACCTGCTTTTTGAAGGGCCTCGCCAGAAGCTGATTCAGATTACGCTCCGCAACGGATGCACACTTCCCAGGCACACCGCCCCCATGCCCATTACCATCCAGGGCATCGCCGGCCATGGAACTCTCCTGGCGGGTGACCACCCGGAGTCGATCGCCCTGGGCCCTGGGGTTCTGGTGACCCTCGAACCCAATGTGCCGCACGAGATTCAGGCGAGCCCCGAGGTCTCCTTTCTTCTGACGCAGTTTACCGCCAACTGATTCCCCCACCGGGGCCACCCACCGGAGACTAGATCGTGTCATGGCCGGCCGGGCCGGTTATAATCGGACGCATGGCTACCAGGCGTCACCTCCTCAAGTCCATGGCTGCCGGCCCCCTTGCCGCCGGCGCGGCCAACGCCGCCACAACCCGTTCGGCGGAGAAGTCCGGCGGCTCCATCTACGCCCGGCTCGGCGTGAAGCCGGTGATCAATGGCGTGGGCGTGGTCACGGTGCTCGGCGGCTCCATCATGCCGCCTGAAGTGGTCCAGGCCATGAATGAGGCTTCGCAGTGGTTCATTCCCCTGCCCGAACTCCACAAGAAGGTAGGCGCCCGCATCGCCGAGCTTCTCAAGGTGGAAGGCGCCATGGTCACCTGCGGAGCCGCGTCCGCCATCCAGGTGGCCGCCACGGTCTGCATCACCCGCGGTGATCAGAAGAAGCTCCAGCAGTTGCCCTCCACCGAGGGCCTGCGGTTTGAAGTGGTCCAGCAGAAGACCCACCGCAGCGGCTATGAGCAGCAGATGCTCGCCGCCGGCGCCCGCATCGTGTGGGTGGAAACGCGCGAGGAAGCCGAGCGCGCCATCGGTCCCAACACGGCCATGATGTTCTTCCTCAACAAGGCGGAACCGATGGGCGCCATCAAGCGTACCGAATGGATCGAACTCGGCAAGAAGCACGGCATCCCCACGTTCAACGATGCCGCCTCCGACGCCACGCCCCGCGAGAACCTGTGGAAGTACGTCCACGAGGGCTTCGATCTGGTGGCTTTCTCGGGCGGCAAAGCGCTGCTCGGCCCCCAGGCCAGCGGCCTGCTGCTGGGCAAGAAGGACCTGATCGAAGCGGCCATGCTCTCCCTTAGCCCCTATGGCGGCGTCGGACGCGGCATGAAGGTGGGCAAGGAGGAGATGGTGGGTCTGCTCGCCGCCGTCGAGCGCTACCTGAAGGTGGACCACGAAGCCGAAATGCGCGAACTCGGCCGGCGCGTCACCGAAATGACCACCGTTCTCAGCAGCATCGACGGCCTGAAGCTTGAGCGGCACGTACCCCAGATCGCCAACGAAGTGCCCCACCTGGCCATCGAGTGGGACGAAACGAAGATCAAGGCCACCTCGCAGCAGATCACGGAGAAGCTCCGCGAAAACGACCCGCCCATCCACATCCAGCGGCCCGGCGAAGGACGTCTTCTCATTTCCGTCTGGATGATGCGGGGAACCGAACACCGCATCGTCGCCCGCCGCCTGGCCGAACTCTTCCGCGCCGGCTGATAGGGTTTCATTCAGACTCCCCGCGGACCGGCCGATATGCTCGGCATGGTCGAGACTGCATTAGACAGCGAGATCGTCTACCACCAGTTCAACCGCCTGATCGGCGAACTGCTCAAAGGCACCATCAACCGCAACGTGTTCCAGCCCTGGGAGATCACTCTTCTGCTGGACATTGATTCCTGCCAGTTGGACGAGAAACGGAAGCGCGACATCCTGGTCCGTTACCAGAAAGCGGTCCACAAACAGTTGGGCCGCGGCAGTTCGACGCCCATCACGATGTCGGAATTCCTTCAGACGGTGCGCTCGCGTTCTACGGTATCCTGAACCTCAGGGAGTGGATTGTCCATGGGATGTGGTAGCGGAATGACCTTTGCGGCCGGTAGCGAACGGCCGAATCGTACCGGCAGACGCGTTTTTTGCGTCAAGTTCCAGAAAGAAATGTACGGCCTCGACGAGTCACCGTTCGACAATCACCCCATCGGGCAGCGCATCTTCGACAACGTCTCCATGGAGGCCTGGAAACTCTGGCTGGAGCACATGAAGATGATCATGAACGAGTACCGGCTCAACCTCGGCACGCAGGAGCATCAGGAGTTCCTCATCGGCCAGATGGAGCAGTACTTCTTTGGCGAAGGCGCGGCATTCCCGGCCGGCTACGTCCCCCCCAAGTCCAAGAACTAGCGCGCCCGCTCCGCCGCATCCCGCGGCTGAGCGTTCGACCCAACCCATGATCAGCAAGAAGATCCGGAAACTGGTGGAGGAGCGCGAACACAAGCGCGGCATCCTGGTGGCCTTTGAAGGCCCGGACGGCTCCGGCAAGACCACCCAGCGCAAGCTCTTCAAGGACTGGCTCAAACAGCAGGGCCACCAGGTGGTCACCACCAAGTGGAACTCCTCCAAGCTCATCAAGCCCCTGGTGAAGGCGCGCAAGAGCCTGCGTGCCCTCAGCCCCAGCGAGTTCTGCCTGCTGCACGCCGCCGACTTCCGCCATCGCCTGGAGAACGACATCCTGCCCGCACTCTGGGAAGGCAAGGTGGTCATCGCCGACCGCTACCTCTTCACCGCCCTCGCCCGCGACGTGGTCCGCGGCATGGAACTCCACTGGGTGCTCAACGCCTACGCCCCCCTGTTCTGGCCGGACATGGTTTTCTACTTCTCCGTGTCGCCGGAAACCTCCGGGCGCCGGATCGCCGCCGAACGCACGCCCAGCTTCTATGAGTCCGGCCAGGACATCACGGACATCGACAATCCCCACGAAAGCTATCAGAAGTTCATCGGGGATGTGATCGGCGAATACAACGCGCTCTCTCACATCTTCGACTTCATGACGCTCGACGCCGAGAAGCCCATCTACGACCAGCACCGCGAGATCCGCCAACTGTTTCAGTCCGGTAAGCGGCGAAGCTGGAGCGAATTCAATCTCGACGCCATTGCGGACTGGCTGGCCTACCGGCCGGAGTATCACGATGCCCGGTAAGAAGGCTCGTGGCGTGCTGGTGGCAGTGGATGGGCTGCGCACCGCTGATTTGGCGGCGGGCGCCAAGACCGCCCTGCGCACCCTCGCCGGCAAAGGCGGCGTCAGCACCTGGGATGCCTCCGGCATCTTTTTCGAACTGGAACGGAACCAGGCGCAGCCGGGCATTCGCTCCGCCCGCATGCTGCTGCTTCTGTATGCCGCGGACCTGGCGTTCCGTCTGCGGTGGGAAATTGAACCCGCCCTCGACGCCGGCATGAACGTAGCCGCCGCGCCCTATGTGGACACCGCCGTCGCGTTCGGGCGCGCCGCGGGTCTGCCCGCCAAATGGCTGCGCGACCTGTTCGAGTTTGCCCCCGCCGCCACCGGCCGCCACCGCGTGGAAGCCAGCACGCGCCGCGGCGCCGCCGGATTCATCGACACCGCCTGCACCATCCTCGGCGATACAGGCACCGTTCGCGCCCGGGCCGCGGAACTTCTCGCCCCCGCTAACCTACGCGCAAAGTGACCCGGTTGCTCGCACGGCCCCGGCAGTTCACCCAGAATTCGTAGCTCCCCGGCGCCAGATCCGCCGGAACCTGGAAATTCACCTGGTTCAGCCCCGTAAATCCTGGCGCCAGACCGGCGAACGCCGGCGCCAAAGTGGTCTCGCCCAGGTGCACCACCACCGGATTCCGCACGTTGAGCGGCGGCGATGCGGGCGATTGGTGCCCTGTCTCCACACTGCCGTTGCCGGGACGCCCCAGGCCCGTGACAAAGACCTGCAGGAATTCACCCGGCCTTGCGGGTAAGGCCACATCCACCACGCGGCCATCTGTGTGCAGGATCGCCCCCACCGAGGCCTGGGAATCGACGACAAAAATCCCCGGGCCTGACTCCTCCACCGTCACGTTCACCTCCACCTGGCCATTGGGCGTCGTCAGACGCAACAGCGCCGGACCCATCACCTCAAACGGCACCTGGGCATTGATTTGGCGCGGCGAGACAAAGTAGAGCGGCATCCGGTAGCCGGCCAGCGATATCCGCGTGCCCGCGATCTCACCCGCCAGGGGGCTGGCGGAATTCAACAAGGTGTCGAACGCCAGGTTCTCGCCGAAGACGCTGACAATGCCGCCCGGCGCCAGAGTCTGCGCGTAGGAAGCCGAATTCACCACGGTAATCGCGCTCGCCGCCGGACCGGGAGCCAGGTTGAACTGGTCAAGGGCCGTACCGTCCGGTTTCACCGCCGTCAGCGTCAGGCGGCCGGGCGTGGCATCCACCCGAACATAGTGATGCGCGGAAATCGAGACCGCGGAAAACGGCCGCAAGTTCGCGGCGTACAGCCCGGCGCCCCCTCCGCCGCTGGTGACGTACACAATGCCGCGGTCTTCCACCGCCCGGCCCCCTCGCAGGGGCCGTGTGCGCTCATAGGCATGCTCGTGGCCGCCGAAAACAAGCTGAACGCCGTGTTTTTCGAGAATCGGGATGATGTGCTGCCGGGAAAGCCGGGAGAGCGGGTCATTCTCGTGCGTCCCGGTGGCGTACGGCGTGTGATGCCAGAACGCAATCTTCCAGGGCTTACTTGTGGCCGTCAGGTCCCGGTCCAGCCACTGGAGCATACCGCCGGAACGCTCCACCGCATCGGACAGGGGAAGATTGCTGTCCAGCGAAACAAAGTGAGCGTTTCCCCAATCAAAGGAGTAGTAGCGGCCCCGGTCCGCCGGCGGCACACCCGGCGAGGGCAGACTATGAACGTTCAGATAGGCGGCCCCATCGTCCAGGTCGTAATCGTGATTGCCGGGACACGGAAACGACGGAACACCCCGGAACAGGTCACGGTAGGTATCGAAATAGTAGGCCTGGAAACCGGCGTAGGTGGCGCTGGGGTACACCAGGTCCCCGGTATGGATCGAAAATGACGGCCGCTCAGCCATCATCCGTAGCGCCAGTTGAGACTGCTCCCCCGTCCCGGCGCCTGAATCGCCGAAGACAGTGAACCGGAAGTTTACAGCCGTTTCGGGCGCCGTGCGGAAGTTCAACTCGCCGTCGGGCGTCAGCGGTGTCAGATTCCGCGTCCCGGCATAGGCCCGGTAGAAGTACTGCGTATTGGCCTGCAGACCGGTGATTTCGGCCTGATGTTGAAAGAAGCGGTAGGGCAGATTCGTCTGGTTTTGGGCGAACTCCCGGCTTTCGGCCCGAACCACCAGAGGCCGGCCGAAGGTTCTATCGGCCGACACCCAAATCGCTGCATTTTCAACGGCTTCACGCGTCGTCCACAGAACCGCCGCGCGGTTCGGACGCACGTTTTGAAGGTAGGGAAACCGCACCAGCGTGACGCCCGCGCCGGGTGTCTGAGGAAACAACGGGAGTGTGGCGGCGCCAATGGCACCTCTCAGCACGGCCCGCCGGGTGTTCCCCATGAAACTGTTCCCCTATTCCTCTGGTTTGCTCGCTGACGGTCTGAGAACGAGGATAAACCATTATCGGCATTTTCCACAACGTCACCCCGTGGGTTGCTGCCTTATCTCCAACGACGGCCCGGGCGCCCGGCGCGTTTCGCGCCCATGGTAAACTGCGAAAGATTGCCTCCCTCCATCCCGACGGGTGAGTTCGCGGACCGCAGGCGTAAGCTCGCCGCACGGTTCCGGCGGCTCAAAATCGACGCATTTCTGGTCACGGCGTTGCCCAACATCCGCTATTTGTGCGGCTTTACGGGCAGCAATGGCGCGCTTCTGGTGCTGCCCGGGGACGCTGTCTTTTTCACCGACCCCAGGTATACCACCCAGTCGGCCCAGGAGTGCGACTGCCCGGCCCAGACCGTGGAAGGCTCCACGCTCGGCGGCGTTGCCCGCGAGATCGCCAGCCGGAACATCCCCCGCATCGGCTTTGAACGCAACCGCATCTCGTTCCTGGCACACGACTTTTTGCGCGGGAAGCTTCCCGCCACGCTCAACCTGATTCCGGTGGAGGGCGAGGTGGAAAAGCTCAGGATGGTCAAATCCCAGGCCGAGATTGCCCTGATTCGCGCCTCGGTCCAACTGAATTCAGAGGCCTACGAACGCGCCCTCGCCCGGTTCAAGCCGACCATGCGGGAGTGCGACCTGGCGCTTGAAATCGACCTCCAGATGCGCCGTCTGGGCGCCGAAGGCACCGCTTTTGAAACCATCGTCGCCGCGGGCGAACGGGCCGCGCTGCCCCACGCCCGCCCCACACACCAGAAGATTGGGGCCAATCGGCTATTATTGGTGGACATGGGCGCCAGCCTGGATGGCTATGCGAGCGACATGACTCGCACCGCGGCCGTCGGCAAACCGAGCCAGCCGGACCGCGATGTCTACCATGCCGTTCTCGAAGCCCAACGGGCGGCGGTGGCAGCGGTGAAGCCCGGCATCCGCGTGCATGAGGTGGACCGTGCGGCCCGCTCCGTCCTGGACCGGCACGGCCTGGGCAGCTTCTTCGTGCATTCCACCGGCCACGGCCTAGGTCTTGAGATCCATGAACCTCCCCGGCTGGGACAGAAGGAAAAGCCGGTGCTCGAAGAAGGCATGGCCATCACCATCGAGCCCGGCGTCTACCGCCCCGGCCAGGTGGGCGTCCGCATTGAGGATACGGTACTGGTCACCGCCCGTGGCTGCGAAGTACTCACTCCAACTTCGAAGGAATTGCGACTGCTGTGACAATCGACGAAATCAGAGAGCTGATCCAGGTGGTCCGGGAAACCGGCGTGGCTGAATTGGAAGTACAGCGTGGCGACAACCGTGTACGCATCAAACTGGGCGGCGCCGTCCAGGAGTACATCGCCATGCCCGCCGCCATGTCCCCCGGTCCCGCGCCACAGCCCGTTTCCGCAGCCGCCGCGCCCGCCGCACCCGCCGTTGACCCCGCCAATGACCCCAACCTGATCCTGGTCAAATCGCCCATCGTGGGAACCTTCTACGCCAGCCCGTCGCCCGGCGCCCCGGCCTTCGTGCAGGCCGGCGACCGCGTCACCCCCGGCAAGGTCCTCTGCATCATCGAATCCATGAAGCTGATGAACGAGATCGAATGCGAGGTCTCCGGCACCATCGTCGCCCGTCTGGTCGAAAGCGGCCAGCCGGTGGAATACGGCGAAGCCCTCTATTCGGTGCGCCCCAGCTAGGCCTGAGCATCGATGTTTAACAAGATCCTCATAGCCAACCGCGGCGAAATCGCCCTCCGCGTCATCTGCGCGGCCAAGGACCTGGGCATTCGCACGGTGGCCGTCTATTCGGAAGCCGACCGCCACAGCCTGCACGTCCGGTTCGCCGACGAAGCTGTCTGTATCGGCCCCGCCAAGAGCACGCGCAGCTATCTCGACATTCCCAGCGTCATCAGCGCCGCCGAGATCACCAACGTCGACGCCATCCACCCCGGCTACGGCTTTCTGAGCGAGAATGCCGACTTCGCCGAGGTCTGCGAGATGTCTGGCATCAAGTTCATCGGCCCGCGCCCGGACGTAACGCGCCTGATGGGCATGAAACAGCAGGCGCGCGCGGCGATGAAAGCCGCCGGCGTACCCATTCTGCCAGGCTCCGAGGGCGTGCTCAGCAGCGCTGAAGAAGGCCTGGAAATGGCCGCGCGCGTGGGTTACCCCGTGATCCTCAAAGCCGTTGCCGGCGGCGGCGGCCGCGGCATGCGCGTTGTGCGCGAGGCGGCTGAGTTGCCCGGGCTTCTGGCCCAGGCCCAGTCGGAAGCCGGCGCGGCTTTCTCCGTGCCCGATGTCTACCTGGAAAAGTATGTCGGTGCGCCGCGTCACATCGAGTTCCAGGTGCTGGCCGACGAGCACGGCAATGTGGAAGTGCTGGGCGAACGCGAATGCTCCATCCAGCGCCGGCACCAGAAACTGATCGAAGAGGCGCCTTCGCCCGCCGTCTCACCCAAGCTAAGGAAGCGGATCATCGAGTCGCTCAAGAAGGCCCTGGGCGATATCGGCTACTCGAATGCCGGCACCGTCGAATTCCTGATGGATGAAGATGAGAGCCTCTACTTCATCGAGGTCAACGCACGGATTCAGGTGGAGCATCCGGTGACCGAAATGATCACCGGGGTCGACCTGGTGAAAGCCCAGATCCGGATCGCGAGCGGTGAAAAGCTCGACACCATCATCACCGAACCCATTCAACTGCGCGGCCACGCCATCGAGTGCCGCATCAACGCCGAACATCCCGAAACCTTCGCCCCGTGCCCCGGCCGCATCACCGGTCTCAACCTGCCCGGGGGCGCCGGGGTGCGTGTGGACACCGCGGCCTATACCGACGGCGTGATCCCGCCCTATTACGACTCGATGATCGCCAAACTGATTGTCCACGGACGCGATCGCGAGGAGGCCCGGGCCCGCATGCGGCGCGCGCTCGACATGTTCGTCGTCGAAGGCATCTACACCTCCATCCCCCTGCACAAGCGGATCATCGACCACCCCGATTTCATCGACGCCCGTCTCGACACGAATTTCATGGCCCGCATGCTGGCCAAAGCGGCGCATTAGCAGGCGTCAGCGCCGGCCGCTGCGTTACGATCAAGGAGAGGGCGCTTCGCCCCGCAATCCCCCTCGTAAGATCACAATGGGCACCATTCTCGAATCGCTTCCGATCGGCGAAAAGGTCGGCATCGCGTTCTCCGGCGGCCTGGACACCAGCGCGGCCATCTACTGGATGCGCCAGAAGGGCGCCATCCCCTACTGCTACACGGCAAACCTCGGCCAGCCGGACGAACCCGACTACGACGACATTCCCCGCCGCGCCATGGAGTACGGCGCCCAGGAAGCGCGCCTCGTCGATTGCCGCCGGCAACTGGTGAACGAAGGCCTGGCCGCCCTGCAGTGCGGCGCCTTCCACATCACCACGGCCGGGCAGGCCTACTTCAACACCACCCCCATCGGACGCGCCGTCACCGGGACCATGCTGGTGCGCGCCATGCGCGAGGACAACGTCAACGTCTGGGGCGACGGCAGCACCTACAAGGGCAACGACATCGAGCGCTTCTACCGCTATGGCCTGATGACCAACCCGTCGTTGCGCATCTACAAACCGTGGCTCGATCAGGCGTTCATCGACGAACTGGGCGGCCGCAAGGAGATGTCGGAGCTTCTGGAACGCGCCGGCCTCAGCTACAAGATGTCCAAGGAGAAGGCTTACTCCACGGACTCCAACATCTGGGGCGCCACCCACGAAGCCAAGGATCTGGAGTTTCTCAACAAAGGCATCCGCATCGTCGATCCCATCATGGGCGTGGCCCACTGGCGTCCCGAGGTGGCCATCCAGCCCGAGGAAGTCACCGTCACGTTCCAGGAAGGCCTCCCCGTCGCTCTCAATGGCGCCGCGTATGACGACCCCGTGGAACTGGTGCTCGAAGCCAATCGCATCGGCGGGCGTCACGGCCTGGGCATGTCGGACCAGATCGAAAACCGCATCATCGAAGCCAAGAGCCGCGGCATCTATGAAGCGCCCGGCATGGCCCTGCTCCACATCGCCTATGAACGCCTCGCCACCGGCATCCACAATGAAGGAACCCTGGAGCAGTACCACGCCATGGGGCGCCGCCTGGGCCGCCTGCTCTACGAGGGCCGCTGGTTTGACCCGCAGGCGATGATGCTCCGCGAAACCCTGCAGCGCTGGGTGGCCAAGGCGGTCACCGGCGAAGTGGCCATCGAACTCCGGCGCGGCAACGACTATTCGCTGCTCGATACCCGCAGCCCCAATCTCACCTACAAGCCGGAACGGCTCACCATGGAAAAGGGCGAAGGCGCGTTTACCCAGCATGACCGTATCGGCCAGTTGACCATGCGCAACCTGGACATCACCGACAGCCGCGACAAGCTGCTGGTCTACACCCGGGCGCATGTCATCGGCGGCCAGACCTTCCAGGGGCTCGGCCTGCTGGAAGGCGGTTCGGAAGAATAGCCGGTTTTCCTGAAACCGCCGCCGCGGGCATCACGTTAGACTGTGTATTGGAGGCTGCGCCGTGAAGATTCTTTTCGCCCTTTCGGCAACTGTGTTCCTGCTGCCCTCGGCCGGGGTGGCCCAGCCCACCTATGCCAAGGAAGTTTCACGGATTCTGCACGCCAAGTGCGCCCAGTGCCACCGGCCGAACGATATCGCCCCGTTCAGTCTCCTGACGTACCAGGATGCCGCCGACTACGCCCCCGACATCAAGCGCGTCGTGGAAGAGGGGATCATGCCCCCCTGGAAGCCGGTCCACGGCTTCAATGAGTTCCGCGACAGCTACGGACTCACCGCCGACGAGAAGCAGCAGCTTCTCGACTGGGCGGGCGCAGGCGCCCCCAAAGGCAATGACGCCGACCTTCCGGAACCACCCCAGGAGAAGGGCGAGTGGTTGCTGGGCAAGCCGGATCTCGAACTGAAGATGCCGGAGCCGTTCACCGCCGTCCGCGGCCGAGACATCTACCGTTGCTTCGTTCTGCCCACCGGACTGGATGCCGACAAGTTTATCAGCGCCATCGACATTCTCCCCGGGTCACGCCAGGTGGTGCATCACGTCATTGTTTACCTGGACACGACCGGGGAATCCGAGAAGCTCGACGCGCGCGATGAAGGCCCCGGCTACAACTGCTACGGCGGCCCCGGATTCCGCATCGCCACCGAAACCGCGCAGCTTCTCTCCCTGAATATCACCCTCGGCGGCTGGGCCCCCGGCACACGCGCCCGCCACCTGCCGGAAGGCATCGGCATGTACCTGGACAAACGCGCCCGTGTGGTCTTGCAGGTCCACTACTACACCACCCGCGGAGCGCGGGAAGACCAGACCCGCGTCGGTCTCTACTTCAACGCCAAACCGCCCGAAAAGCGCCTGATCTATGTGCCTCTGGTGGACGAAAAGCTGCGCATCCCGGCCGGCGACGCCAACTACACCAACGCATTCTCCGAACTGGTGCCGCCGCTGTTTGACCTGAAAGTCGTCAACGTCTTCCCGCACATGCACCTCATCGGCCGCGAGATCAAAGTGGAAGCCGAGGCGTCCGGCGAAACCAAGCCCATCATCTACATCAACAAGTGGGACTTCAACTGGCAGGGCCCCTACACCCTGGTGGATCCGCTGTCCGTGCCCGGCATGGGACGCATCAAGGTCTCCTGCACCTACGATAATTCGAGCGGCAATCCCCGCAATCCGAATAACCCGGTGAAGGAAGTTCGCTGGGGCGAAGGCACGGAAGACGAAATGTGCGTCGCCTTCGTCGGCGTCACATTCGACCGCGACAGCCTGCTGCTTCGCTAAGCCCGCGCCGGAGGCCGCTCCCCGGCGCCGCCGGCCAATCGGATATCGTTGGAAGAAGAGAGCTTGCTTTTCTCCACTCATGTCCAGGCGCCGTCCGTGCGCTGCCTCGCCGCCGCATTGCTGATTGCCGCGGCCGCCTTTCCCCAGAATCCCCGCGCTCAAAGAGCGTTCGAACGCGCCGTCAAACTGGATGACGCCGGCGACGCCGGGCAAGCCTTCGCCGCCTACTCCGAAGCCCTGCAATCGGACCCCGGCCACACCGCCGCCCGCAAGCGGCGCGCCAAGATCCTGCTCGCCAGCGACCAATCCGCCCGCGCCCGCGAGGACCTCGATCTGGTCCTCGACCGCGACAAAGACGACCCCGAAGCCATGAGCCTCCGCGGCGAAGCCTGGGTGGCCCTCGGCGACCCCGCCAAAGCCCTCTTTGACCTCGATCTCGCCATCGCCCGCGGCTGGGAGCGCGCCCGCACCTACCATCTTCGTGGTGTCGCCCGCCTCCGCGCCGGCCAGGCCGAAAAGTCGCTCGACGACTTCGCACGCGCCATCCGGCTGCGGCTGGACGACCCGGCGCCCTACAAAGACCGTGGTGTCGCCCTCGGCGCCCTGGGCCGTTGGCGCGATGCCATTGAAGACTACGACCAGGCCATCCGCCTCCGCCCCGGCTACTGGGACGCCTACGTGGAACGCGCCCATGCCTACGGCAACGTAGGAGACTTCCAGCGAGCCATCCAGGACCTCACACGTGTCCTCCAGGCTCGGCCCGGCTTCCTCAAGGCGCTCCACATGCGCGCCGCCGCCCATCATCGCGCCGGAAACTTCGCCTCCGCCATTCAGGACTACGCCCAGGCCCTGGTGCTTGACCCGCGAAACGTTTCCCTGCACCTGGGTCGTGGCGCCGCGTACGCCGAATCCGGCCAACTGGAACTCTCCCTGGCCGACCGCACTCGCGCCGTCGAGCTCGACCCCGCGAACGCCGTTGCCCTCGTCGCCCGCGGCGGCGCCTACCACCAGCTCGGCCGTCATGAACAGGGCTTCGCCGACCGCACCGAAGCCATCCGCCTGGCCCCCGATGCCGCCGAAGCCTGGCTGGCGCGCGGCAGCGCGTACTTCCTCACCGGCCAGTATGAGCGCGCCCGGCCCGATCTGGAACAAGCGGCCCGGCTTGACCCCGGCAACGAAGAGATCCGCGAAGTCCTCGCCCGCACCATCGCCAAGCTGCCGGCCAGGAAGCCGGAACCCGAACCGGCTCCCCCGCCACCGGCAACGGAAGCCCCGCCCCCGACGCCACCGCCGCCGGCGGCGGAGCCCACAATCACAAGAAACGAACCCAAGCCAGACTCGGCGCCCGTGGCCCTCACGGCGCCCGCGGCCCTCACGGCCCAGGAATGGGATCGCAAAGGCCGCGAACTCACCACCCGGCGCCGCTTCGACGAGGCCATTGCCGCCCTCTCGGAGGCCATCAAGGCGAACCCGCGCTTTCCTGAAGCCTGGAACGCGCGCGGCTACGCCCGGTTCCTGAAGGGCGACATCGCGGCCGCCATCGCCGACTACGACGAAGCTCTGCGCCTGCGTCCAGGCTACGCCAACGCCGCCCAAAATCGCGACTCCGCCCGCCGCCGCATAGGCCGCCGGCCATGACGACGGCCGTCACCACGCTACCATGGGAAACATGAGACTGATCGCCGCGCTCGGCTGCTCCGCCGGCCTGCTGCTGGCCCAGGATAAGGCCGCGCTCATCGAACGTGGCAAGTACCTGGCCGAACAGGTGGGCAAGTGCCAGGAGTGCCACACGCCACGAAAAGAGACCCGGGAACTCGACACCAGCCAATGGATGAAGGGCGCCACACTCGACTTTCAGCCCATCGGCGCCGAACCGCCCGGCTGGCACAAGAAATCACCCGACCTCACACCCACCAGCCGCCTCTGGACCCGTTGGGGCGACGACGGCATGAAGAAGTACCTCACCACCGGGCTCACACCCACCAGCAACAAGCCCGCCGGCCCGCCCATGCCGGCCTACACGCTCAGGCCCGAAGACGCCGACGCCATCATTGCCTATCTCAAGTCCCTGAAGTAGACCCCTATGCGCGCCCTGGCCGCACTCTGGCTCGCCCTTCCGGCCGGAGCGCAAACCGCCGCCAATGTCGTGGTGGTGGTGAACGAAAACTCAGCGCTCTCGCGGGCCATCGGCGAGCGTTACGCGCGGCTCAGGGACATCCCCGAAACGCAGTTCTGCCGCATCAAGGCTCCCGTGGACGAGGAGATTTCGCGCGATGTCTACACCCAGTCCATCGAACGCCCCGTGGCGCGATGTCTCGCCCAGGGAACCCTGGCCGGCTCCACTTGGTTCCTGGTCACCACCCAGGGCGTTCCGCTGAAAGTGGCCGGCCCGTCCGGCACCGTGCAGGCCGAAGCCGCCGCCGTCGATTCCGAACTCACCCTGCTTCCTCTCCGGATGCGAGGCGCCGCGATACCCCTCGCCGGGCCCCATTTGAACCCCTACTTCGGAGCCCGCGCGCGCTTTGACCCGCGTCACAAGATCTACCTGGTCACCCGTCTCGCCGCCTACTCCTTTGAGGACGTCGCCGCCCTGCTCAACCGTTCCCTCCACCCGAAAAACCGCGGACGCGTCTACCTGGATCTCAAGTCCTCTTCCGACGACGCCGGCAACAACTGGCTCCGCGACGCCCTCATCCGCCTGCCGCGCGGCCGCGCGGTCATGGAGGACACCACCAAGGTGCTCACCGGCGCCTCCGATGTCATCGGCTACGCTTCCTGGGGATCGAATGACCCGAATCGAAAGAACCGGCTGACAGGCTTCACATGGCTCCCCGGCGCGCTGGCAACCGAGTACGTGTCCACCAACGGCCGAACCTTCGCGCGGCCCCCGGCTTCCTGGACGCTGGGCACCTGGAAGGACCCCAAGACCTGGTTTGCCGGCGCACCCCAGTCGCTGGCCGCGGACTACCTGGCCGAAGGCGCCACCGGTGTCTCAGGCCACGTCTACGAGCCGTTTCTCGGCTTCACGCCCAGGCCCGATCATCTATTCCCGGCCTGGCTCAGCGGCCTCACCCTGGCCGAAAGCTACTACCAGGCCATCCCCGCCCTGAGTTGGATGAACGTCGTCATCGGCGACCCGCTCACCCGCCTTGAGCCCTGACCCGTCCGCTACGGCTTCAGCTCCCACGGAACGCTCGCCGTGATTTTCCGCACCGCCCGGTCCGTCAGCCACGCGCTCAGCGTGTAGGTGCCCGGACGCAAATCGGCTTCGGAGAGGTCCACCGTCCAACTCTTCTCCCCGCTCACCTCCAGCGAGTGCAGCGCGGCGATGAACAGCTTGTTCGACGACCAGTGCCACACCGAATTTCCCAGCGCGTCACGCGCATCCAGGTCAAACTCCTGCCCGCTCAGGAACTCAAGCGACAACGGCTTCGCCGACGTGTTGCGAAGCGTCAGACGGGCCCGCCTGGGCGATTCCAGCGCCAGCGTGAACTGGCCCGCGGGGTCCGTCGCAATCGCCAGATTGCCCACCCGCGCCGCCACCAGATCGAACACCCACGGCCCCGCAATCGACGACTCCTCGCGCCGGATCATCCCGATGTTCTCCGCAAACAGCTCCCGCGTCACACCGGCATCGGCGCACATGCCCGAATAGACCACCTCCACCGCCGGAAAACGTCCCGCTGGCACCTCCTGGCCGCTCTTCCGCCCGGCGCCGGAGCCCCGGGAGGCGCACATCCGCCTGGGCGCCTCAAACGCGCCCTCGAAGGCCAGCAGCAACACGTCCCTGTTCGCGGCTTCATCACGATAGACCAGTCCGGAGCTGTCATGGCGCACCGATAACGGGTCCGTGGCATAGCCCGACAGCCGGTGATACACCACGCCGCCCATCTCCTGGCGCTCGCCAACCTCCACTGTGACCACCGCCCCGGTGGCCGCGTTCCGGTAGCGCCAGGTGTTGCCGGTCTCCAGCGGAAACAGCTCCGCCCCGGCCCAAACACCCGGCGCGGCGAACAAAACTAGAAACTGAACATACTTCATCACTTTATTGGGACGTATTTCGCCCGCATGAGTTTCGAAAAACCGCCGCCAATGAGACCATGGAAGAGTACGCATGGATTCAGACTCCCCTCAAGCCAACATTCGCAACATTGCCATCATCGCGCACGTCGATCACGGCAAGACCACCCTGGTGGACGCCCTGCTCAAGCAAAGCGGCATCTTCCGGGCCAATGAAGCCGTCGCCGACCGCGTCATGGACTCCAATGAACTCGAACGCGAGCGCGGCATCACCATTCTCGCCAAGATCACCGGCGTTCACTACCGCGGCACCAGGATCAACATCGTCGATACCCCCGGCCACAGCGACTTCGGCGGCGAAGTGGAACGCGCCCTCAAGATCGTCGACGGCGTCATGCTGCTTGTCGATGCCAGCGAAGGCCCCCTGCCGCAGACCCGCTACGTCCTGATGAAGGCCCTTGAGGCCCGGCTGCGCCCCATCGTCGTGATCAACAAGATCGACCGCCACGACGCACGCCCACAGGAAGTGTTGAACGAAGTCTACGACCTGTTCATCGACCTGGACGCCACAGAGGACCAGCTCGATTTCCCCATCATCTACGCCAACGCCAAGGCCGGCATCGCCAAGCTCTCGCTCGACGATGCATCCACTGACCTGCAGCCGCTCTACGAAGCCATCATCAACCAGTTGCCCGCCCCCCGCGGCGACGCCGGCGCTCCCCTGCAACTGCTGGTGGCCAATCTCGATTACAGCGACTACCTGGGCCGCCTTGCCATCGGACGCGTCTTCAACGGCACCCTCCGCCACGGCGACGAGGTTTCTATCGCCACGCTCGACGGGTCCATGCACAAGACCCGCATCACCAAGCTTTACTCGTTCGAAGGCCTGAAGCGCATCGACGAAACCATCGCCACACCCGGCGATATCCTGGCCATCGCGGGCGTCGAAGGCATCACCATCGGCGACACCGTCACCAGCGCCGAGGACCCCAAGCCTCTGCCCCGCGTGCAGATCGATGAACCCACCATCGCCATGACGTTCACCATCAACACGTCGCCGTTTGCCGGTCGCGAGGGCCAGTTCGTCACCTCACGCAATCTGCGGGACCGCCTGGACCGTGAACTGCTCACCAACGTCTCGATCAAGGTGCAGGAAGCCGGGTCACCGGACACGTTCAAGGTGATGGGCCGCGGAGAACTCCAACTCGCCATCCTCATCGAAATGATGCGCCGGGAAGGCTACGAACTGGCCGTCGGCAAACCCGAGATCCTCACCAAGACCGTCAACGGCGCCCTGCAGGAACCGCTCGAGCTTCTGGTTATCGATTGCCCGGAGAACTTCGTCGGTGTCGTGATCGAGAAACTGGGCCAGCGCAAGGGCAAGATGTCGAAGATGATCAACCATGGCTCCGGCCGCGTGCGCCTGGAGTTTCTGGTTCCCTCCCGCGGCCTGATCGGCCTGCGCAGCGAGATGCTCACCGACACCAAGGGCACCGCCATCATGAACTCGCTCTTCCACGGTTACATCGACTGGCAGGGCGACATCCCCATGCGGCCCACCGGCAGCCTCATCTCCGACCGTCCGGGCACGGCCACCGCCTACGCCATCTTCAACCTGCAGGAACGCGGTGAAATCTTCATCACGCCCGGCGCCGAGGTCTACGAAGGCATGATCATCGGCGAAAATGCCCGCGACGCGGACCTCAACGTGAACATCGTCAAGGAAAAGAAGCTCACCAACATGCGAGCCTCCACCGCCGATGAAGCCATCCGCCTGGTGCCCCCGCGCATCCTCAATCTGGAGCAGGCCATTGAATTCGTCCGCGAAGATGAGCTTGTGGAAGTGACGCCCAAAACCATCCGCCTCAGGAAGAAAATCCTCAAGGCGAATCAGCGGTAGCGGCCGTCAAATCATCTCCGAAAGCAGTTCCGGGCGCGGCTGCGCGATCACTACTTTGTTCACCAGCATCCCCTTCACCGCAATCGCCCGCGCCCCCGCCTCCACCGCCGCCGTCACCGCCGCAACAGACCCGGTGCAGATCGCGAACGCCTTCCCCCCCAGCGCCATCGCCAGCCGCACTTCCGTCAACCGCACGTTCGCCGACTTCGCCATCGCATCGGCGCCCTCAATCAATGACGCCACCGAGAACGACTCGATGATCCCCAGCGACTCCATCCGCTCCGTCTTCCCCAACCCGCTCAACGCCGGAAACACCGACTCGTGAACGTTCGGGATCACAAAGCAGTCGATCACCGAAAAATCCCCCGCCCGGTTTCCCGCCTCCACCGCGGACTCCACCGCCGCCACATCGCCCCGCACCAGCACCATGTACTTGCCCGAGCAGATCGTCCGCGCCAGCACCAGTTCCACGTCCGCCATCTTCAACATCGCATCGCACACCTGAAACCCCGCCGCGATGCTGCTCATCTCAATCAGGCCGATCGAACTTCTCACTGCCATATCGTGATCTCTTCCTTGTCGACGGAGCGCACCGTGCCATCCATGCTCGAGTGAATCTGCGCGCCCAGATCTTTCTCCCCCATCCGTGCAATCACATCGCCCGCCTTCACCCGCGCGCCGGGCTCCACAATCGGTTGCGCCGGCACACCGGTGTGCTGCTTCAGCTTGATGCGCACCCGGTCCGTCACCGGAGCCTTTGAGTTGAACGGCGTTTCGCACTCATAGTCTTCCACCTGCAGCCTTTGCCGCAGCATGGAAAGCGGAATCCGCCGGTAGTCTTTCATCGGATGCACGCGCACCGGCTTCGCCTGCTCGAACCGGATCCCCTCCTCGCGCAGGCTCACCTTTGCCCCATCGCAGGCCTCCTTCGGATACAGCTCCTCCGGGCACGCATACAGGGTGCAGATGCCGCAGGCGCAGCACAACTGGCCGAACTGGTTCCAGTTGCTTGCACCGGTCAGCGAAAATCCCAGGCTGCGCATCACCTTGTGCGGCTGCACGTCGTAGCCCAGCAGGTAGCGCGGGCAGAACTCGGTGCAGTAGCTGCACTGGTCGCAGGCCGACTTGCCAATGCGGTTCATGGCCTCAATCGTGCGGTCTTTCCGGGTCACCAGATAGTGATCGCGCGGCAGGACGATCAGGCCGCCGTTGGTCTTCGTCACCACGTCCTCGGCGTCGAACGTCATCCGGCCCATCATCAGGCCGCTCACGAAAATCGCGTACTCACCGGTGGTGGCCCCGCCCGCGTGCGCAATCAGCTCCCGGAAGGTCATCCCCACGGGAGCCCAGAACGATTGCGGCCGCCGCACCGCCCCCGTCACCGTCAGGAACTTGTGCGTCACCGGCCTGCCCTCAATCGCCTGGTGCACGTTGTAGAGCGTCTCCACGTTCGCCACCACCGAGCCCACGTTCAGCGGAATGCCCGCCGGTGGAATCAGGCGGCCTGTCGCGGCATAGACCAGTTCGTATTCATCGCCTGAGGGATAGAAATCGCCCAGCTTTACCAGATCGATTCCGCGCCGCGCGGCTTCCGGCTCAATCGCCTCAATCGCGGACTTGTTCTTCTCCTTCAGTCCGAACCTGCCCTGCGCGGCGCCGGTGGCCCGCACCAGTTCGGCCATCCCCTCGCAGATCTCCGCGGGGTAGGCGCACATGATCTCAACGTCTTTGTGCAGCAGCGGCTCGCACTCGGCGCCGTTCGCCAACACGAACTCCACGCGCGAGGCCGCCTTCACGTGCGTCGGAAAACCCGCGCCGCCCGCGCCCACCACACCCATCTCCTTGAGAACACCGCTCAGCATGACAATTCTCCAGGGTAGCGCGCCGGGCCCTGCAATTTTCGTATTGGAACCGGATCCGCGCGGCGGCGGCAACGGTCAAACCGCCGCAGCGGCTCACCAAGCGTGGTAGTAGCCGTCCTTCACGTCCAGCGCCACCGGCTCATCGAACAGCCCACCCAGGTTCGCCGCCGTCAACACACCGGCCTTCTCCCCATCGGCGAACACACGCCCGCTCTTCAGCAGGATCACCCGCTCAATCTCCGGAATGATGTCCTGCAGATGGTGCGTCACCAGAATGATGCTCACCCCGCTCGCCGCGATCTTCCGCAAGATCTCGCGCAGATGCCGCATCGCCCGCAAGTCCAGGCTGTTGGTGGGTTCATCCAGAATCAGCGCCTTCGGCCCATGCACCAGCGCCCGCGCGATCAGCACCCGCCGCGCCTCGCCCGTCGACAGCTCATTGGTCGGCCGGTCCGCCAGATGGTCCACCTCAAGCAGCGCCATCACGTCGCGGGCCTTCTCCTCCATCGCTGGTGTCACCGGATGATACGGCCAGATGCCCACGCTGCCGTGGAAACCCGAGATCACAATCTCCTGCGCCGGAAACGCGCAGGTGCACATGTTCATCCAGTCCTGGCTCACAATCCCCACCAGGGACCGCAATTCGAAGATGTTCCAGATCCGCTCGCCGAACACGGAAATGTAGGAACCGGCCACCCGCGGGTCCGGGTACAACTCGCGGTGAATCGACTTGATGATCGTCGACTTCCCGCACCCGTTCGGCCCCAGCAGCGCCACGTGCTGGCCCAGCGGAATCTCCATTGAAAAACCATCCAGAATGGGGCGCTCGCCGCGCCGGATGGTCACGTTCCGGTATTCAATCAGTGGTGGTGTCAAGCCGGCTTACTCGCGATTCAGTCCCTTGATCCGGAACATGGGCCGGTCCTTCTCCGCCGCATCCTGAGGAAACTCATCGCCGGTCTTCGCCGCATCGTACCCGCGCCAGAGCCACACCATCTCTTCGGGAAGCTCCGCGTGTCCCCCATTTCGTGAGTGCGTCCCGTTGCCCCAGACGAAATGGAAATCGTAGCCCATCATCTTCAGCGAATTCGCCATCGCCACGTTCTGCGCCGGCCAGCTTCCAAACTGGTTCTCCAGGTCGCCCGCGCCATCCTGCAGCCACACCCGGATGTTCTTCTTCGGCTCCTTGCGAATCTTGAACGGATATACGTTCCCGCCGTCCAGCACTCCGGGCTTCCACTGAATCGACGTGAAACTCCCGATCCGCGACAGCACCCGCGTGAACAGCTCCGGATGCGTGTACGCCGCGTTGAACGCGCAGATGCCGCCGGAGGAATCGCCGGCGATCGCCCGGCTGTAGCCATCCGTGCGCAGGTTGTACTTCC
This sequence comes from Acidobacteriota bacterium, assembly GCA_016870915.1. Taxonomy (GTDB): domain Bacteria; phylum Acidobacteriota; class Terriglobia; order Bryobacterales; family Bryobacteraceae; genus VFZY01. The sequence goes on from VFZY01000039.1 coordinate 34,636, forward strand.
TGGCCACTTCCGCCAGAATCTCATCGCGCAGAAACACCGGGTACCGGTCATCCATCGTGTCGTACTCAATGGACCGCATCCGCTGCTGCCCCGTCATGCCCGGCGATACGAACACCTGCACAATCACCGGGATCTTCTTTTCGTGCGTCAGGTTGTCGAACACAATCTGGGCCCGCGACGGCATCTCGCGCGGCGCCAGCACCTCGCCATCCTGCCACACCATCACGGCCGCCGGCCGGTTCGCGTCGTACTGCGCCGGCACATAGACCCAGTAATCGCTCTTCATGCCCGGGTAGATCTTGCTTTCGTGCACCAGCTTGCCTTCCAGCTTCCCCTTGGGCACCCCGGGTTTCTCATAGGAGTCCGGCCCGAACGCCGGCATGTCCGTCGCCCCGCCAAAGGGCTTGCCAGCCACCATGTACTGGAAGTTGTGCGTGCGGCCCGTCGCCAGCTTCGCCGTGGCGTACCACAGCCCGCCGGCTTTCTTCATCCCCGTCTGCGCCCCTTCGTCGATCACCAGCCACGGCGTCGCCGCGCTCTCCACGGCGAACAGAACGTCGCCGCCCTGCGCAAACCACGCCGTGCCCTTCTTCAGCTTCTCTTCGGTGAGAAGCCCACGCAGCTCAGGCGACCCGGAGCGGGCCATCTTCAGGACCTCCGCGAAGTCCGCGGCACTCATCAGAACGGGCGCTAGTACAAGCGCGATAGGAACCAGACGCATCACCGTTGAGGCTATCACGGCACTACAGCTTCGCGCGCAGCAGATCGTTCACCACCTGTGGATTCGCCTGCCCCCGCGACGCTTTCATCACCTGCCCCACCAGGAACCCGATGATTCCCGTCTTCCCCCCGCGATACTGCTCCACCTGCTTGGGATTGGCCGCCAGCACCTCGTCGATAATGCTCTCCAGCGCCCCGGTGTCCGAAATCTGCTTCAACCCCTCGCGATCGATAATCGTGCGCGCCGATTCGCCGCCCGCGAACATCTTCGGGAAGATCTCCTTGGCCAGCTTGCCTGAAATTTCGCCGTTCCCGATCAACGACACCAGTTCACCCAACTGCTCCGGCGTTACCGGCGACTCCGTGATCTCCTTGCCTTCCGCCTTCAACGCCCCCAACAGATCGCCCATCACCCAGTTCGCCGCCGCCTTTGCGTCCGAAGACGCCGCCGCGGCCCGCTCATAGTACTCGCTCAACGGCCGCGTAAGAGTCAACACCTGAGCGTCGTAGTCGCGCAGTCCGTACGTCTCGACGAACCGCTTCCGCTTGGCGTCCGGCAGTTCCGGCATCGCCTTCCGCAGCGTCCCCGCCCACTCCTCGCTCACCTCCAGCGGCACCAGGTCCGGCTCCGGAAAGTACCGGTAATCGTGCGCCTGCTCCTTGCTCCGCATGCTCACCGTCTCGCCGTTGCCCACGTCGTAGAGCCGCGTCTCCTGCGCAATCCGCTGCCCGCGTTCCACCATCGCCACCTGGCGCGCCACTTCATAGTCGATCGCCATTTTCACGAAGCGGAACGAGTTCAGATTCTTGATCTCCACCTTCGTCCCAAACTGCTCCGCCCCCCGCCGCCGCACGGAAACATTGGCGTCGCATCGCAAGTGGCCCTTCTCCATGTCGCAGGTCGATACCTCAACAAACTGCAACGCCTGCTTCAAAGCCGTCAGGTACTGGTAGGCGCCCTCGGAACTGCGCATGTCCGGCTCACTCACAATCTCGATCAGCGGCGTGCCGCAGCGGTTCAAATCCACATAGGAATACCGCTCCGAATCGCGGAACCCGTCATGGATACTCTTCCCCGCGTCATCCTCAATGTGAATGCGCGTCACGCCAATCCGCTCTCCGGTGCCGTTCACCACAATGTCCAGGTGGCCGAACTCCGCCAGCGGTTGATTGAACTGTGAGATCTGATACCCCTTCGGCAGATCGGGGTAGAAGTAATTCTTGCGCGCCAGCCGCGAAAACGGATTCACCCGGCAGTTCAACGCGAACGCCGCCTGCACCGCCATCTCCACAGCCCGCTTGTTCAGCACCGGCAGCGCCCCCGGCAGCCCCAGGCACACCGGACACACATTCGAATTCGGAGCCGCGCCGAAACTCGTCGGGCAACTGCAATAGATCTTCGTGTTCGTCGACAGTTGGCAGTGAACTTCCAGGCCAATGACCGTTTCGTACTGGTCCATCACATCCGGCGAAGGCATCTCAAAGGTGGGCATTCCCCACCATTCTACCGTTCCCCTCCCGCCCACATCCGATTCCCTCGCGGCTCCGTATAGACCAGTGCCGGGTACCGATTCCGGCCGAATCTTGCTAGTAGGCAGAATGTTTATCAGAACGAGAGGGTTAGCGGCCGCGGCGATGCTTGCATCGTGCGCGTTCGCGGCCAGCCACCGCAACGGTCCCCTGCTGCTGGAGGACCAGACGGCTAACCCGTTTTTCTCACGGGAAGTGTAGCGGAAAGCCGCATTCTCTGGCATATTACTGAGTGCATAAGTAGGTAGACATCTGGTAAAATGGATCATGCCCAAGCGAGATGCCCGATCTCTTGATCACAAGACCTTGGAAGAGATCCGCATCCGCGCCGTCGAGCGAGTGCAAGCGGGCGAGAGTCCAGAGGTGGTGATCCAGGCACTGGGTTTTGCCCGGGCCTGCATCTACAACTGGCTTGCAGCCTACCGGGCAGGGGGATGGGGAGC
>VFZY01000040.1 GCA_016870915.1 Acidobacteriota bacterium
TCAGCCGGAAGGTTGGATCCTGCGAGAGCCGCTCGGCATCGTTGACATCCTCGTAGCCGGCAATCCGGCTGTAGACGGACTGGCGCAGTAGGTCCGCCAGCGGAAGCTGGGTATTCTTGCCGCGCCGTGAGTCAGTCAGGTGTTGGGCAATGAGAGCACCGAAGCCCAGCCGTTCATCCAACTCACGCACCAGGATCAGACCACCATCGGAAGTAACGCGCGATCCCTGGAAGTCGATCTTGAGAAGGCCGTTGAACGAGAGCTGAAAGGGCTGGTTTTGTTTGTCACCCATTGGGTGCTGTCCTCCGCAGGGGTCTTCGCTGCCTTCAAACCCCTATCGATATTGATGCGGACGAGCATCCAGGAGATTCGCACGCGCGGCTCAAAACGGAAATGTGGGTCCAGTTGGCCCGCAACTCCACCGGCAGCCGGAACAGGTACACGTACCCGGCCAGCCCGAACAGTGTCAACGCCAGCGGAGCTGAAAACGCCGCGTGGCGAATGGCAAACGAGCGCACGGCCAGATTCCCCAGCCCCGCGGAAGCAAACCCGCTCACCACCAGCGCCGTCGCCACCGCCACAAACAGCGTCAGTACCATCCGGTGCTGCCGGCTGCGTCCCAGCGTCGCCGTCAGGAACTCATACACCGCCCGTTCGCCCGGCTCCAGATTCCGGTTCACGAACTCTCGCACCGCGCCCGAGTTCCCGGCCATCCCCGGCTCCACCGGAGTCTCGATCAGCCGCACACGGTGCTTGCGATAACTCCACACATAGGCAAGTCCGGCGAACAACATCGCCGCCAACAACGCCCACAGTCCGCGTTCGGCCAGACGCGGCGCGAGGGGATCGGCGAATCCCAGCATCGCCTGCCCCAGCCCCATGAACCAAAGCGGCGGCGCCCACACCGCCCAATGGGGCCGCGTCGCCATCTCCGCCGTCCAGCCCGGAATGCTCAGCACCAGCGGCAGCGCGGCCAGCAGCATGAAGAACAGGCCCCCCTGCGCAACCAGCGAAATGCGCTGAAACTGCCGGGCCGGAACCAGGTTCAACAGCAAACCCTGCAATGCGACCAACGCAAAGAAGACGAAGAACCCGGCCGCCACCGTCGACACCAGCAGGATCATGAACCGGTGGCCGCCGTGCACCTGATAGCGCCCCGCCATCACCGCCGGCAGCATGATGGCCGGCAGCAGGTTGATCGCCACAATGAACGTCCCCACGAACACGCCAAGCGCCGTGAACTTCGCCGTGAAAATCTGCCGCGGACGCACCGGCAGGCCTGCCAGCACCAGATAGTCGCGCAGGCCCGGAAACAGCGCCGGCCACTGTAGCGCCGTCATCAGGCCGGTCAGCGTCATCGATAGCGTCACGAAGAATAGATGGTCGGCCAGCCATGCCAGGTTGTACAGCTCCGGCGTCTCCATCTCGATCAGCGCCAGATACTTCGAGTAGTAGGCCTGCGTCAGCACGATCACCAGCGAAGCGACGATGCCCATCGTTCCGTAAGCCACCACCTGCCACTGCCCCTGCGAAGCCACCAGTTCGCTATCGAAGAAACGGGCGAAGAAGTGACGCCGCAGTTCGAACCCCGCCGAATGGGTCTCCTCCAGCCACTCGCGCACCCTCACGCGTACGCCTCCACCGCATTCAGAATGCGCCCGGCGCGGACATCCGGGTCCTCCTGTTCGGTTAGCTGCGCGAACACCCCCTCCAGGCTCTCCTTCCGCAGCACCGTTCTCAGGTTCTCCACCCGGTCATGCGCCACCGCGCGCCCCTGCCGCAGGATCACCACCCGATGGCACACCTTCTCCACCACCTCCAGCACATGGGAACTGTAGAGAATCATCCGGCCCGACGCCGCCAGCCGCCGAAGCAGCGCCCGCAGCACCAGCGCCGTGTTCACGTCCAGCCCCGAAAACGGTTCATCCAGGATCAGCAATTTCGGATCGTGCAGCATCCCCGCCGATAGCAGGACCTTCTGGCGCATGCCCTTTGAGTACGCCGAAAGTGGAGAATACCGGTCCTCCCACAGACCGAACTCCTTCAGCAGTGCGTCGATTCGCGCCTCCAGCACCGCGCGCCCCAACCCGCGCAGCCGCCCGGCAAGCTGCAGATACTCGCGCCCCGATAAGTGCGGATACACATGCGCCTCTTCGGGGACATAGCCAGTCATCCGTTGAAATGCCGTGAAGTCCGCCTTCACGTCCACGCCGTTCCAGAAGATCTCGCCGCTGGTGGCATCCATCAACCCGGTCAGGATTTTCACCGTCGTGCTCTTGCCCGCGCCGTTCGGGCCCAGGTAGCCCAGAATCTCGCCCGGCGCGATGGTGAAGCTCACGTTGTCCAGAGCCGGAATGCGATTGTAGCGTTTGGTCAGGCCGCGCACGTCAAGCATAGGCCGTTAGACACAAAGCCTCCGGCGCGGGTTCCCGGGAACTTTCAACGCGTTCCGGTTGTCCAAACCCAGGAATTGACCGGCCCAGCGGCACTGCGGTTCCTGCAATACCTTGGCGTCGGGCTCGCCGCCGTGGGCGCCGCCTGGACCGCCTGGCCCCCCGACGCCGATTCGGACTACTTCCCAACCCTCCGCTTCGGGCCCACCTACACCTGGCCCGGCCCGAATGTCGTGTTCGATGAGGCGCACTGGAACTCACACACCACCGGCGGACGGTACAATCCGTTCGCCCGCCTCCTCAGCGCCGATGGCTACCGCGTCCACCCCACCCGGCAGCGTCTGGTCATGGCTTCGTTTCGCAACGTCCACGTGCTCATCTCAGCCAACCCGATGGGGTTCCAGGGGTGGGCCGCCCGGGCCGGTCTGGACACCCCTGGCGGGTCAGCCTTCGATCAGGACGAGCTTGACGTGGTCACCGAATGGGTCCGGAACGGCGGCGGGCTGCTGCTCATTGCCGGGCCCGAATCCGCCGCCGGGGCTGCCGGCCTGGCCGCCCGTTTCGGTGTCCGTTTCAGCCGTCAACCGGTTGCCCTGGGCCGCTTCATCCCATTGAATGGATTAGGCTTACATCAATCCGTGGCGGGCCGTGCCGAATACCCTGAGACCGTGGCCTGGGTTCGTTCCTTCGGAGGTCAGGCCGTCACCGCTAGCCACGGAACGCCGCTGGTGGAACGCCCCGGCGAAACCCTGGCCGTCGCCCTCGAACACGGCCGCGGCCGCGTGGTGGTGGTGGGCGACCCGGAGATCTTCGGCGCCCGCGTCCGCATGGAGAACGGCCGTCAGGTCCGTCTCGGCATCAACGAGATTCGCGGCCGGACAACGGTGGATGGGAATCGCCAGTTCGCTCTGAATGTAGTCCACTGGTTGACGAAGCTGATGTAAAGCGCCCGATCACCGCCTTGGCGACTGCCTTGCCGCGCTCATACGACTCATCGAACGCCGCCCGCCGCTCGGCCCTCGTGTAGGCGTAACCCAGCCGGTAGAAGCGGTCAAGCGAAAGCCCCGCCGCGTACGTGCCCGCATAGGCGATGGCAGCCTTGGGCAGCAGCCCGCCGCCGAACGGCACCTTGCCCGCCAGTTCCCGGGCCACCGCCCGCCACCCGAACGCCCCTGCCACAATCCCTGCGATCTCGCCCCGCTGCTCCCCGAACCCGGCCGGCCGGTCATTGGCCGCCGCCAGAAGGAACGCGAGCCGCACTTGATTCGCGGTCAGAACCGCGGTGTCCCCGGCGAACTCAGCCACCGCCGTGCCCAGGCCCAGAAACGGAGCCACGCCCGGCAGCGCCGTGGCCAGAGCGAACAGAGCATTATCGCGGGCCGCCTCATGAATGGCGCGGCGGGTGTAGGCTCCCCGGAACGGCTCGAACTGCCGGGCTAATGCCAACGCCAGATCGGGCCGCGCCGCCACCGCCGCCCCGGGCAGCCGCTCCGTGTCAAACGGGAAAGACGAGTCCGGCGCTAACGTGCCCGGAATGTGGATGTCGAGATCGTAAGGGCCGGTCCCGGCGTCCGCCGCCCGGAACAACCGCCGGGCCGCCTGGGCCCGCCGTGCTGGCGTAAGCTGCTCAGGAATCAGGAAGCACTCAATGGCTCCATAGCCCGCCTCATCCGGGCTCCACAACCCGATGCGAAGACGCTGCTCAGCCGCCTGCCGCACCTCGTGCGGGTTGAGCTGGCTCACCATCTTCCGGATCTGGTTGAAAATACTCACCGCTCTGTACGCGTCCGTGCCGGAACAGCACCGAGAATCCGGCCGGCGGCCGGCTCACGCCAATCCGTTCCACCGGAATCTCCGGTGAGAAATAGCGTAGCACCGCTTCGTTCGCCGGGTGAAAGTCCAGTGCCGGCGCCACCAGGAACAGCCGCGGCGCCCTGTCCGGAAGGACGCGGCCGGGGAAGTAGCCGTTCCGCCCGAAATCCCCTTGCTGTAGGTGCCACCGGATCCGCATCCAGTAGTCCAGCGCCTGCAACGGCAGGTGGATATCCTCCGAGGCCTTCAACTCAATCACCGCCAGACGGCCCTCGTGGTCCACCGCCACCAGATCCGCAATGCCCCGGTCCAGCCCTGAAAGCGCCAGCACCTGCCCATACACCGGCGAAGGCTCCAGCGCCGGATGCAGCGCCCGCAGGTCCGCCCGCACGGCTGCTTCCAGATGCAGTTCCGGGTGTGAGCCGCGCGGCGGTGGCGGCGCCGCCAGTTGTCCCGGCCGGTTCAGAACCGTCTCCAGATTGCCCGTGTCAGCCAGATTGGCCTGCCAGCAGGCGCCCTCAGAAGTGTAGAGATACAGCCCGAATTGGGCAGTCTGCGTGTCCAGGTGCCGCATCCGCAGCGCCAGCGAATGATGCCGGTCCTCGGGCGCCAGCACCACCAGACCCTGCATCGTCAGGCGCTGTTCCTGGCGGCGAAGATAGTCGAGCCAGATCAGCCCGTAGGTCAGCGCGCCGTCCGGATTGCCGGTCTCAGGCGCCCCGATCGCCGCCCAACCCGTTGATCCCAGCCGTAACAAGGCCCTGGGAAACACGGCTGAAAGGCGGCACTCCAGGTACTGCCCGCTGGACACCCTCTCCACCTGCCAGCCGGGAAACTCCCGTCCCAGCATGCGCCGGAACTGCTCCTGGAAAACCTGCCGCACCATGGTCCGCTCGCGGGGGATGGATTGCACCCGGGCCAAATCCGTCAACACAATCCGGCTGGGCGGCTGGCCCCACCGCTCCACCTTCACTTCGAGCAGCCCCGGCTTCAACGGCTTGGCATGCACCGCGCGGCGCACCAGATTCCGGGTTTCGTCCCAGACGTGGATCTGCACCCGGGTCCCAACCGTCGAAATCGCGTGGTTATCGGGCTTCAGCGGGAACGTCTGCTCGCCCGGTTCCAGAATGGCCGGCAGCCGCGCCGTCTCAATGAAACCCTGGATGGTGGCCAGCAGTCCGGCGGCGGATTCCTTCGGTTCTGGCATTGCTCCTAGAATGTAAGTGTGTCCACGGAGCCTTTTGCTGCAATAAAAGATCGCCTGGAGGTGGTGGAATCGCGCATTGCGCGGGCCTGCCAGCGCGCCGGACGCCGCCGGGACGAGGTCACGCTGGTGGCGGTGTCGAAGGTCTTTCCGGCGGAGGCGATCCAGGAAGCCTATCAGGCCGGTCTGAGGGTGTTTGGCGAAAACTACGTCCAGGAGTTCGAAGCGAAAAAGCCGCTGCTTGGCGATCTGCCGGGCGCCGTTTTCCACTTGATCGGCCACCTCCAATCCAACAAATCGGCCCGTGCGGCTGAGCTGTTTGACGTCATCCAGACGGTGGATTCGGCCCGCCTGGCCCGGAGGCTCTCCGGCTCCGGGCGCGTTCTTGAAGTCATGATCGAGGTGAAGCTGTCCGGAGAAGAGGCCAAGCATGGCGCTGCCCCTGATTCCCTGGCGGAAGTGGTGGACGCGGTGCGCGCCTGCCCGGACCTGCGCCTCACCGGTTTCATGACCATGCCGCCCTGGACCGAGGACCCGGAGCCCTCCCGCCCCTACTTCCGGCGCCTGCGGGAACTCGCCGAACCGTTCGGCGCCCCGGCCCTGTCCATGGGCATGTCCAACGATTTCGAGGTGGCCATCGAAGAGGGCGCCACCCACATCCGCGTAGGCACGGCGCTCTTCGGGCGGCGCCGGCGGCCGGAGTGACCGCCGGCTTCCACGCCCCCATGCCCCCGGCGCGCACCGGGGTGGCAGCCTATGCTGCTGAGATGCTGGCCGAACTGCGCAAGCTTGGAACCGTCGAGGCGGGCGCCACGGCCGCCGATGTCCACCTCTATCACATTGGAAACAATGGCCTGCATCGGGAGATCTACCAGCGCGCGCTGAGCCACCCGGGCGTGGTGCTGCTGCACGACGCCGTTCTGCACCACCTGCTCCTGGGAACGCTCTCCCAGACGGACTATATCGCCGAGTTTGAGTACAACTACGGCGCCTGGCACCACGGTCTGGCCGGTGATCTCTGGGCTGGCCGGGGCCGCGCGGCCAGTGGCCATCACTACTTCGCCTATCCCATGTTGCGGCGCCTCGCCGAGCGGTCCCTGGCTGTGCTGGTGCACAATCCCGGGGCCGCGCACATGGTGCGAAAACACGCCCCAAACGCGGAAATTCACGAAATCCCGCACCCCTTTTCACCTCCCACGCACCTCCCGGACGCCATGGACACCGCACGCACCCGGGCCCAGCTTGGCGTGGGCCCCAACGAAGTTCTGTTCGGGCTCTTCGGCCACCTGCGGGAAGCCAAGCGTGTGCAACCCGTCCTGCGAGCCTTTGCCCGGCTCCGCAACCGCCGTCCCAACCTGAAACTGCTGCTGGCCGGGGCGTTTGCCTCGACGGACCTGGAGCGGGCCGTCATTCCGTCTCCGGGTGTCATCCGCACCGGCTACCTCAGCGAATCCGCCTTCTGGCGCCATGCCGCCGCCGTCGACGTCTGCCTCTCGCCCCGATTCCCGGGGGCGGGCGAGACCTCCGGCATCGCCATCCGGTTCATGGGCCTCGGCAAGCCTGTCATCGTTACCAGAAACGAGGAAAACTCACGATTTTCCGCCGATATCTGCCTTCAGGGCGATGCCGGGGCCGCCGAAGAGGCGATGTACGAGACGATGATGGACCTGCTGGTGGCGGAGCCCGCCGTGCGGCAACGGCTGGGCCGGAACGCGGCCCGCTACATCGCGGAGCAACATAGTCCTGGAACCACCGCCCGTCTCGTGTGGGACGTGCTTCGGGTACACTCGATTAGAAAGCCCCTCTGACTCATCGCTTTGCCATGATTCGCGCCGCCGCCGTCCTGGTTGCCCTGACCCTCCGCGCGCAAGCGGAGATCGATCAGCGGCTTGGCGTCCGCATTCCGATGCGCGACGGCGTCCGGCTGAGCGCGAACATCTTTCTGCCGGCGCCTGAGGGCCGCTGGCCGGCCTTGCTGGTGCGCACGCCGTACAGCAAGGGCAGGGAACCCCCGCCCCAATACCGGCCGTTTGCCGGCCGCGGGTATGTCGTTGTGGTTCAGGATGTGCGTGGACGTCACGAATCGGAAGGGGCGTTTCGCCCGTTTGAACAGGAAGCGCCGGACGGCGATGACACCTTGAACTGGATGGCCCGTCAGCCCTGGTGCAACGGACGGATCGGCATGCTGGGCGGGTCTTATTCCGGCATGGCCCAGTGGAAGGCAGCCACCACGGCGAACCCTCACCTCAAGGCGATTTTCCCGGTGGTTTCGGGCGTTGACGACTACACGGACCGCTTCTATTCCACCGGCGGCGCCATCAAGCTGGGTCACCGGCTTCAGTGGCTGGCCGAGAACCTGCGCGCTCCCGGATTCCCGCTCCCCGGGTTTTCGCAGTTCGTGCACAGCCTGCCGGTGCGGAACGCCGATCGCGCGGCCACCGGCCAAAGGCTGGATATCTTCCAGGCGGCGCTCGATCACCCGCACTATGACTCGTTTTGGCGCGCCTTCAGCGTGCGGGAGCAGTTGCACAAGGTACGCGCGGCGGTGTTCTCCGTGGGTGGCTGGTTTGACAACAACGCTCAAAGCGAACTGGAGGCGTTCGCCGCCATGCGCCGGATGGGGCGCCCGCACCGGATTCTCATCGGACCTTGGCCTCACAACATGTCCCAGAAGTTTCCCAACGCCGACTTCGGGCCGGAAGCCATGGAGCCCATCCGCCGCTACCAGTTGGAATGGTTCGACTACTGGCTGAAGGGCGAACAGAAAACGGTCCCGCCGCCGGCTCCCGCCGCCCGGTTTTTCCTGATGGGCGAGAACCGCTGGCATCACGAAACCGATTGGCCGCCCGCCCGCAGCGTGCCCACCGCCTTCTATCTGGATTCCGCCGGCCAGGCGAACACCGCCGACGGCGACGGCAGCCTGTTGACGCGCCCGGCGCGCCGCGACACCCAGGATGCCTACACGTACAACCCCCGCGACCCGGTGCCCACTGAGGGCGGGCCGGTGTGCTGCAACCCCCAGGTGTTCCCGTGGGGCCCCCGGGATCAGCGAAAGGTGGAGGCCCGCCGCGACGTCCTGGTCTATTCCTCACCCGTGCTTCGCGAAGGCGTCGAGGTGACCGGCCCGGTGCGAGCCGTGCTCTGGGTTTCCACTTCTACGTCCGACACCGATTTTACGGCCAAGCTGGTGGATGTCATGCCCAGCGGCGAGTACCGCGGCATCACCGATGGCATCCTCCGCCTGCGGTATCGCGAGGGGCTGGACCGCGCCGTGCTCGCCAAGCCCGGGGAAGTCTACCGGATTGCCCTCGATCTGGGCGTGACCAGCCATCTGTTCGAGGCTGGACACCGGATTCGCGTCGAGGTCTCATCCAGCAATTTCCCCCGGTTTGACCGGAACCCCAACACCGGCCGGCCCATCGCCGATGAGACGGAGCTCCGGCCGGCCTCCCAGGTTCTTTACCACGGGCGGAAGTATCCTTCCCACCTGATGCTTCCGGTGGCGCCACGATAGACGCCGGGAGGTCCCCGCCGGGGCTGCACGGATTGGCCGGCGGCAGCGTCATACCGTATGAAGGAGTGCCCTCGGGGCCCGATGACGGCCGACAAAGCGAAACAGCAGCAGCTTGAACAGGAGACGGCGGAGGCGCGCCATCTCGCCGGGCGCTACCGGTGCGACTTTGTCGACCTGCGGGAAGCCAAGATCGATCACGACCTGCTCAAGACCGTCCAGGTGGACCTGATGTTCCGCTACAACTTCGTTCCCCTGGCGGCGCAGAACGGCACTCTTGAGATCGCCCTGGCGGACCCGCGGAACCTGCATCTGGTCGACGAACTGACGCTGCTTCTGGGCAAGAAACTGCGGGTGAAGGTGGCCACGCTTTCGCAGATTTCGGACCTCCTCAAGAAGACCGAGCAGTCGCAGCGCGTGCTGGAAGAGGTGACTGAAGGCTTCACGCTCGACGTGGTGGGCGACGAGGAGAACCGGGAAGAGACGCTTTCCATCGACCGTCTGGCGGCCGAGGACAGCGACATCGCGCCGGTGATCAAGCTGGTGGACACCACCATCTTCAACGCCCTTGAGCGCCGTGCCTCCGACATCCACATTGAGACCCGCGACCAGGAAGTGGCGATCAAGTACCGCATTGACGGCGTGCTGCATTACGCCATGCCGCCCATCGCCAAGGATTGGCATTCCACCATCATCAGCCGCATCAAGGTGATGAGCGAACTCGATATCGCCGAGCGCCGCGTGCCCCAGGATGGCCGTTTCCGCGTGCGGTACAAGGGCCGTCTGATCGACTTTCGCGTCTCGGTGATGCCGACGATTCATGGCGAGGACGCCGTGCTGCGCGTGCTCGACAAGGAGTCGATGAGCGAGAAGTTCTCGAAGCTTTCGCTCGATGTGGTGGGTTTCTCGGACGACGACCTGGTGAAGTTCCGGCGCTACATCAAGGAGCCGTATGGAATGGTGCTGGTGACCGGGCCCACCGGGTCCGGCAAGACCACCACGCTCTACGCCGCCTTGAGCGAAATCAAGAATGACGAGGACAAGATCATCACCATCGAGGATCCCGTCGAGTATCAGATCAAGGGCATTACGCAGATTCCGGTGAACGAAAAGAAGGGGCTAACGTTTGCCCGCGGGCTGCGGTCCATTCTGCGTCATGATCCCGACAAGGTGATGGTGGGCGAAATCCGCGACCAGGAGACCGCCCAGATCGCCATCAACGCCGCGCTCACCGGCCACCTTGTGTTCACCACGGTTCACGCCAACAATGTGCTTGATGTGTTGGGGCGGTTCCTCAACATGGGCGTTGAGGCGTATAACTTCGTTTCGGCGTTGAACTGCATTCTGGCCCAGCGCCTGGTGCGCATGATCTGCCCGCACTGCAAGACGTTCGTCCGGTACCCGGATTCCCTGTTGATCGAAAGCGGCCTCGATCCCGCCGAATGGCGAGAGATCGACTTCGCCGAGGGTGCGGGTTGCTTTGAGTGCGGCGGTACGGGTTTCCGCGGCCGCACCGCGATCCATGAACTGCTCGACCTGACGGAGCGCATCCGCGAGATGATCCTTGACCGGCGGCCCACGTCGCAGATCCGGACCATGGCGCGCGAGGAGGGGATGACGTTCCTGCGTGAGTCGGCCGTGGAGAAGGTGCGGCTGGGGATCACGACCCTGCGCGAGATCAACAAGGTGACATTCATTGAGGCTTGACCGATGAGCTTCGCACGAAAGCTGATGCGGCTGATCGAGGACCCGCCGCCCTCACATATCTTCGAGATCTCGGAGTCCGGCATCGCCTACGCTGTTCGCCTGCCCACGTTGAAGACAGGCTTTGAGCCGTTTCCGGAGCCGATGGTTTCGGTTTCGCCGCTGCACGACAATGTCACGGCGCCCGACGCGCTGGAGGAGTTTGTGGCGTCCCGTTTTGGGGGACAGGCCGGGCGCAAGCGGCCTGCCGTGCTGATTCTGCCCGATTTCTGCGGCCGCGTGGCGGTGCTGGATTTCGACAGCTTTCCGGCGGACCCGGCCGAGCAGGCCGAGTTGGTTCGGTTCCGGGTGAAAAAGAGCGTTCCCTACGATCTGGATTCGGCGGCGGTGGCGTTTGCGCCCCAGGGCGGCCGCGGCAAGCAGCAGGAAGTGGTGGTGGCGCTGGTGGCGATGGAAGTGGTGTCCCGGTACGAGGCGCCGTTCCGGGCCGCCGGTTTCCATCCCGGGTTTGTGACCACTTCGGCGCTGGCCTCGCTGGCCCTGGCGCCAAGGACCGGTGTGGCGATCATGGCGCGCCTGCATGGCCGGTTAATGACGGTTTCGGTGACCGATCGCGGTGCGGTGAAGCTCGTGCGGTCCGTGGAGTTGCCGGAGTTGAACGAAGAGGAAGCCTCGGCGGTGCTGTTCCCGACGATGGCCTTTATCGAAGATGAGTTGAAGAGCCGGCCGGACGTGGTGCGGCACTGTGGGTTCGAGCCCTGGAGCGGCACGCTGCTCGACCTGCTGGGCCGCGAGTTCGGTGTGGCGACGGAGCCGCTCAGCACACCCATGGGCCTGGCGAAGCCGTACAACTGCGGGCTGCTGGGACAACTCGCCGCCGGGGAGGCGATGTAGCGATGGCGCAGTTGCGCATCAATCTGGCCAGTGAGCCGTTCCGGCGCGACCGCCCGGTCCTTGTGGCCGGGGCGGCCATGGCCGTGGCGTTGACTGGTCTGCTGACCCTGCTGATCCTATTGGTTCTGGGCGAACGCGACCATTCGCGCGATGCCCGCGAGACCCTGGCATCGCTTGAAACGCAGACGGCCAAGGTAACCCAGGAGCGGGCGCGTCTGGAAGCCGTGCTGCGCCGGCCGGAGAATGCCGAGGTGTTTGACCGCAGCGTGTTCCTGAACGCCCTGCTGTCGCGCAAGGGGATCAGTTGGACGCGGCTGTTTGCGGACCTGGAGAGCGTGATGCCGCACAACGTACGCCTGGTGTCCATCCGGCCGCAGGTGACATCGCAGAACCAGGTGGTGCTGGACATGGTGGTGGCGGCGCAGGCCACAGAGCCGGTGATCCAGTTCACGATGAAGCTTGAGGGGTCGCCGGTGTTCGGATCGGTGGCGGTGGCGAACTCATTGCCGCCGTCACAGACGGATCCGCTGTACCGGTACCGCATCACGGTGAACTATGCCCAGAAACTTTAGCCTTCTTCCGGGCGGTCTGGCGGGGCTGCGCAACCCCCGGGCGGCGGTGCGGGTTCTGATCGCCGTGCTGGTGTTTGCCAATCTGGCTGCGTTTGCGCTGGTTCTGTATCCCCCCGGGGGGTCCGCCGAGGACCTGGAGCGCGAGATCAACTCGCAGCGGAAGGCCATTGCCGCCGGCGAGCGCCGTAATCGGGAGTTGAAGGCGCTGGCCGACAAGGTGGAGGCGGCCCGCAAACAGGGCGACGGCTTCATGCTGAAGTACTTCATCGATCGGCGGGTGGCCTCATCCACCATCGTTTCCGAACTGGCGAACGCGGCCAAGGAAGCTGGCATGAAGCCGAAGGAACATGCCTTCATTTTCGATGCCGTGGATGGCAGCGACACGGTGACCATGATGAACATCACGGCGAACTACGAGGGCACGTATTCGGATCTGATCCACTTTGTGAACCGGCTGGACCGCTCGCCGCGATTTCTCATCATCGACAGTCTGACCGCGGCGCCGCAGCAGCAGGGCGGCCAGTTGAATGTCGCGGTGCGGATCAACGCGTTTGTCGAAGAGCATGCGGCGCCACAGGGGCTTCCCACCCTTACGCCCGCGGCGGTGACGGCGCCCGTTGAGCCGCCGGCGCCGGGAGGTCCCACGCAATGACGCTCGGCGCGGAACCGAAGAAAATCGCGGCGCTTGTGGTGCTGATGGGCGTGGCGGCAGGGGTGTTGTACATCAACGTCTTCTCGGACGAGGAGCCTGCGCGGCCGGTAACGGCGCCTTCCGCGGCCCCGTCGAACGCGGCTGCACCGCCGGTCACTCCGGCGCCGGCGTCCGGCGCGGCGGCCAATCCTCCGGCGGCGGGACCCAACATCTCGCGCGGCACCGCCCGCGGGGGACGCGGCGGCGCGGAGTTCCGGCCGTCGCTGCGGCCCAAACGGCCCGAGGATCGCGCCGACCCCACAACGGTGGACCCGACGCTCCGCATTGACCTGATCAGTCGGCTGGAGACCGTGCTTGCGGGTAGCGGCGGACGGAGTCTGTTCGAGTTTTCCACCGCCCCTCCACCGCCCGCGGTGGCCGCCAAGCCGGCCAAGCCGGAGCCGAAGATCATTCCCGGCCCGGTGTCGCCGGTGAAACTGGAACCGGCCGACACGGCCAAGGTGGATCCCGGTCCGCCGCCCAAGGCCAAGGCGCCGCCCATTCCGTTGAAGTACTACGGCTATTCGTCGGGCCGGGGGTCCGGACGGCGTGCCTTCTTCCTGGATGGCGAGGACATACTGGTCGCTGGGGAGGGTGAGATAATGAAGAAGAAGTACAAAGTGGTTCGCATCGGCGTGAATTCCGTCGAGATGCAGGACGTTGATTTCGAGGATGACCGGCAGACGCTGGTGCTGGAAGAACAAGCCGGTTTTTGAGGCGGATTGTGTGAAGCGGTTCCCTGAGAGCTTGGTCGAAACTCCGGGCCAGCCGGCGCTCCCTTGCGGTCGCGGCCCGGAACGCGGGGCAGGTGTCCGGGGCGCGCGGGCCAGCGAGGAAGTGCTATGAACGTGCGGCGAACAAGGCGGAACCAGGGTGGCTTCGCGCTGTTGCTGGTGTTTGCGATGTCGGCCGCGATCGCGGTGCTGCTCTACACCGAGATGCCCCGGGTGCTGTTCCAATCCGTGCGTGTGAAGGAGCAGACCCTCATCGACCGCGGCGAAAGTTACAAGCGCGGCATCCAGCTTTTCTACCGTAAGTTCCGGCGCTATCCGGCCACGCTCGACGAACTTGAAAAACAGGGCGAGCAACGCTTCCTGCGCCGCCGGTACAAAGATCCGATGACGGATAAGGACGAATGGCGCCTCATCAACATCGGCCCTGCCGGGCTGACGAATTCGAAGGTTCAGAAGCCTGGTCAGGGTATGGGTCAAGGGGCGGGCCAGGAAGGCCAGAAAGACCAGAAGGCCGAGAACCGGAATACATTTACCAGCGAAGGCTCGATTGTGGGCGGCGGTCTGCCGAACGGCCAGCAGCCAGTGAATCTGGCGCTGCAGAGGCGGGGCAGCGATCGGGGGCCCACCAGCGGCGCGAGCGGCTTTCCGGGCACCGGCCAGGACTTGCAGCCCGGCCTGCCTCAGCAGGACCCACTCAGTAATCCAGCCAATCCCGGCCAGCCGTTTCCTCCCGGAACGTTTCCCGTGAATCCGCAGCAGTTTCCCGGCGATCAGCAGGGTGCTCCCGGCCAGAACATGCCCGGGCAGGGCTTCCCGGGTCAGAATCTTCCGGCGTTCCCTGGACAGCAGCCATTTCCGGTTCAGCAGCCGTTCCCGGGCCAGCCGTTCCCGGGCCAGCAGCCGTTTCCAGGCCAGCAGCCGTTTCCAATAGTTCAACCCGGTCAACCGCAGCCGTACCCTGGGCAACAGCCCTTCCCGGTGGTGCAACCGGGCCAGCCGCAGCCATATCCGGGCCAGCAACCTTACCCTGGCCAGCAACCTTACCCTGGCCAGCAGCCCTACCCTGGCCAGCAGCCCTACCCTGGCCAGCAGCCCTACCCCGGCCAGCAGCCGTATCCTGGACAGCCTGCTCAGCCGTTTCCCGGAGGGCAGCCCTTTCCGCTGAACCAGCCGAGTACCCAACCGTATCCCGGCAGCCAACCATACCCTGGCGGCCAGCCTTACCCGGGGGCTCAGCCGCTCCCGGTGATTCAGCCGGTGCAGAATCAGCAGCCCTTCCCGTATCCGGGCCAGGCGCCGAACCCGCAGCAGGGGTTTCCGCAATCGTATCCGGGAGTCGCCAGTTCCCAAACCGGCGGGCAGGTTGCGACCCCGGTCGCGACCCCGGGCGGCAACGCCGGGCTCGACATGATCCGGAACCTGCTCACCACACCGCGCCCGGGTGGCGCGCCGCCTGGATTGACCGGCGGCCCGGCGGCGCCCGTGATGAGCGGCATTGCCGGCGTGGCCAGCAAGTACGAATCCGAGGGAATCAAGGTCTACAACGAGCGGTCCAAGTACGATGAGTGGGAGTTTGTCTACGACTATTCGAAGGACAAGTCGATGACGGGCGGCGGGTTCAACCCCGGGGGGCAAGGGTTTGGCACCACACCGGGCGCCGCGCAGGGCTTCGGTTCGGGTGCTCAACAAGGCGGGGGCGGATTCGGTTTCGGGAACAGTTCGTCTTTTGGAAACAGTTCAGGCTCAAACAGTTCGGGTGGGAACAGTTCCGGTGGAAACAACAATCAATCGCAATCGTCGGGAAGCTCGGGAACCGGCTCCATTGGAACCGGGTCAACGGTGGGCGCCCCGGCGGCACCGCCGCCCAAGACACCCACCGAGCCCGTCCCGTTCGGGCCCTCCCGCCGCAATCAATAGCGCAAAGGCCCCTCCGTCGCGGCTCCAAACGTCCAGGAACAAGCGACTTAACGGAGAGCCGGAGCGAGTCCGTCTTGCGCGGTTCCTCAAAAGCGCAAAGGCCGCTCCGGCGCGGCTCCAAACGTCCAGGAACAAGCGACTTAACGGAGAGCCGGAGCGAGTCCGTCTTGCGCGGTTCCTCAAAAGCGCAAAGGCCGCTCCGGCGCGGCTCCACACGTCCAGGAACAAGCGACTGAACGGAGAGCCGGAGCGAGTCCGTCTTGCGCGGTTCCTCAAAAGCGATCAGGCGGCGAGGGCCGCTGCGCGCCGCTTGCGAGGCCGCTCGATCAGATCCACCGCCTGGCTGGTCACCTGCACCAGGCCCTTCCAGTACAGCACCTGACGGCCGGGCACCTCCACGCGGTCGAGCACGCCGTTCACGTAGATGTACAGCACCTCGAACGGATCGCCCGCGACGCGGTGGAAGTAACGCGCAACAACGTCCGGCCGCTCGCGGGGCAGGCGCTCCGCCCACCGTCCGCGCAAGGGGCAACGGACGTCGCAGATCTGGACATCGAATCCCAAGCCGCACAGGCGCGTCAAGCCTGGTTCGAGCACACGCACAAACCGCCCGTCGCGCGCAACGATGGCTCGTTCAGCGCTGCCAAGCTGGATCCGGGTATGAAACAGCATGGGCTTCCTCCTTGGGGAAACGGAAACGGTGGAGAGGTCAGGCCGCTGCTGGTTGGGGGAAGGGAAACGGCCAAGAAGAAAAAGACAATCGCGGTTTCGGGGAACCTGAGAGGGTAACGGACTTCTAACGGAGCAGTACCGTCAGAATCTGGCCGGTGCCGCGGCTACCAGACGCGATCGGTCTGCGCAGCCTGCGCCGGGATCGTTGACCCGAGACAAGCCACGCGCCCGGCTTTGCGCCGTGGTGGTGTGGACTGGAAGCCACTGTGTCTGGGTCACCATGAGGATAGATCTCCGTTAGGAAGAGAGTACCACCCACGGCGGTGTGGTGTCAAGTGAAAAATCCTTCTGATTCTTCCACCACCCTTGATTCAAAAACACAAAGAGCCCGACCGTGGGGCCGGGCTCCTGATCGAGAGTCTGCCTGTCCTTTCGAGGAACCGCACAAGACGGCCTCGCTCCCGCTTTCTCTTAAGTCGCTTGTTTCTCGACTTTTGGAGCCGCGCCGGAGCCGCCTTTGCGCTTTATCACGCCTTGCGGAACCGCCGCAGCGCGAGGGCGCCGGCGCCCACAGCCAGCAACGCCAGCGTGGACGGCTCAGGCACGGCGCCGGTCACGAATTCGAGGGTCGAGACCGCCGTGAAACCGCGGGCGCCATCAAGCTCGAGACGCGCGATGTTGGTGGCTGCGAAGGTGTAAGTAAGAACCCAGCAGGTGGCCGCCGGTGGCGGCCACGATCAACTGATCCAGCAGATTGTTGCCCGCGTCGTACACGCGGTACGTCCCTGTATGACCGCCGAGCACAAGGTAGTCCATCCGCAGGCTCGATGCCACGCTGGTGAAGGACACCTGGCCTGGGGCTCTATCGATGGAAATGCCCACCTGGTCGAACGTGTCGCGGCCGTCCGAGTACCAGTAGACGTCACTCATTGTGATTCCATAGGCAGCCCACTCGGTGGTGACCGGCGGGCAGCAGGACATCGGCACCTCCTGAAACGTCACGGTGGTCGCGGCGGTGGCCATGCTGATGCCGGCAAAGGTCAAAGCAAGCAGTTTTTTCATTGTTTTTACTCCTCAACTAGTGATGTAACGGGCTGGTGAGCCCGGAGGCTGGTTGTTGCCAAGCCACAAGAGGAATGTATCCCGCCGCCACCGGGCGTGTCCACCTAAACTCTGACTATTTGGTACTGGTACCCGATCGCTCTGGCTCAGTACCAGAACTTCATCCCGAGTTGGATCGTCCTCGGCAGCCGGGCGCTGGTGATCCGGCCGAAGGTGGGTGTTCCGAAGCTTCCGCCCGGGGCGCCGAAGTTCACGCGGTTGATGGCGTTGAAGAAGTCGCCGCGAAGCTCCAGTTTCATCCCCTCTCTCCCGGGGATTGGGAAGTAGCGGATCAGGGAGGCGTCGACGCTCACCAGCCCCGGCCCCTGGATATCGGGGAACTTCGCGCTGTTGCCCAGCGTCAGCGGCGCCGGCGCCGAGAATGCCGCGGTGTCGAACCAGCGGCCGATGGAACGGTCCGCTGCGGGCAGCGCCCCATGCCGCGTGCGGTTCGGCCGGAACTGCCGGCTGAAGGTCCCCGTGGTGATGGCCGGCTGCTGGATCCACACCTGATCGCCGCTCTGCAGCGTCAGGATGTTTGACACCTGCCAGCCGCTGGTCAACCAGTGCCGCCGCGGTAGGTCATACACCAGGGCCGACACGAAGCGGTGCGGGTAGTGCGATTGGGAAAGCCCGCGTTCCAGGCGCAGGTTGTAGGGGTCCATCGGGAACATGGACGAGAAGTTGTCCTCGTTGTAGTCCAGGAACTTCGAGAAGGTATAGGAGACGGACCAGAACAGACCCCCGCGGTACCTCCTCTCCAGGCCCAGTTGCAGAGCATTGTAGCTGGAATTCTGCAACTCGCAATGGCAGAGGATGAAGCCGTAGTCGGGATAAGGGCGCATCTGCTGCGTGCCGCGTCCGGCTCGTTGCACATCCTCGATCCGGATGACGTTGTAGTCCTGGTTGAGCATCAGATGGTGGCCCTGGCTGCCCGCGTAGGAGGCCTCGAAAAGGAACCCCCGCCACTCCTGCTGAAGGTCGAAGTTCCACTGGTTGAAGCTGCCCAGTTTCGCCCGCTCGATCTTGGTGTCGATGGCAAAGCCCCGGCCGTCGGCGCTGGGCACAATCGGGGGCGTGCGCGAAAGCACCACCGCCGCGTTCACGCCATCGCTTTGCAGCCCCAGCCGCTGATCCACTGGAAAGCGCGCAAACGCCGATGTCGCCCGCCCGGTGAGCGGGATAAAGAACATCCCGAAGTGGCTGCGGATCACCGTGCCCTTCGTTCCCGGCGGACGCCACGCCAGCCCCGCGCGCGGCGCGAAATTCACCCGGTCCGTGTACTGGATGAAATCACGGCCCAGTTCACGCATCGTTCGCGGCCGGCCCAGCGCAAGATCGAAGTTCGACCCCTGCTGACGCGTCTCCCTGGGGTTCTGCTCCACGTCATAGCGCAGTCCCAGGTTCAGCGTCAGCGAGCGGTGCAGTTTGAAATCATCCTGCGCGAACACGCCCAGATAGCCGGACCGGTAATAGAACCGCCCCCGCAGCGTGCTGTTGTTGAACGTGTTCGCCTGCCCCAGCAGAAGGCTTGCGATGGGGTGGCCGGTGATGCCCGCATTGGACGGGTCTGCCGTCTGGTTCTGCTGGAAGGTGTACTCGCCGGTGAACTGAAGCTGCAGGTCGTTGATGGGGAACTGCCGGTAATCCACGCCGGTTTTGATGATGTGCCGCCCGCGGACGAAGGTGGTGATGTTCTGAATCTGATACTGATTCTCCACCGGGTTGAACGCCTGCGAGTCGCCAATGCCCGCGAAGCCGGCAACCGCGATGCTCGGCAGACCCACGATGTTCAGGTTCGGAATTCCCAGTTGATCGCCCGCGCCCTGGCTGAGCAGCCGCTCCTGAATGCCGCGGAACATCGATACCCGCGCGTCATTCAGCGTGGTGGGCGTGAGAGTGCGTGTCCAGGTGACAGCGCTGGTGAGGTAGCGGTTGAAGTTGCCATTGTTACCGCCGTTGCTTGAGCCCGGAAAGGGCCGCGCCGTTCCGCCGAACTGGTGATCCCAGGAAAAGCGGCCAAACAGCAGGTCTTTGTTCGAAGCACGCCAGTCGAGCCTTGTGTCGAACTTGTTGTTCCTGGTTGCGTTGGGGATGAGGCGCTGAAAGTTCTGTGCCAGCCCGGCGCCGTTCGGTTCCGGATAGATGGCCGCGATGCGGGTGCCCGGAGTGTCGAAACGCGCCGCCGGAATCATGTTGCCGGGGAAGGGATCCCGCAGGAAGCGCCTTCCGTCCGCCGCCAGGCGCGTCGAACCCGGGTCAAAGATCATCCCGCGCTGCACCGGGCGTCCGGCCGCGTCGGTGCCTGCGTTGGCGCCCAGCACTTCGCCAAAGTCGCCGCGTTTCATGCGCGAGGTGGGCAAAGTGAGGTTGAACAGTGCCTCTTCGGCCTGCCGGAAGCTTTCGAAATCGGCGAAGAAGAACAGCCGGTCACGCACCACCGGACCGCCAATCATACCGCCGAACTGATTCTGAATCAGCTTGGCGTTGCGGGCCGCAAACCAGTTGCGGGCGTTGATGCTGTTGTTGCGATGAAACTCGAACAGGTTGCCGGTGACGCGGTTGCCGCCGGATTTGAGTGTTGCGTTCACCACGCCGCCCACCGTTCGCCCGAACTCGGCCGACAGGCCGCTGGTTTGCACCTTGAACTCCTGAATCGCATCCAGATTCGGCTGTGTGAACAGTTGCCCGCGCCGCGGTGTGGTGATGGAGCCGCCGTCCAGCACGAACTCTCCCGTCCGCGCCCGCCCGCCGCTCAGCCGGGGCAGTTCGTCGTCCCCGCGCTGCTGCGCGCCCGGGGTAAGCAGCACCAGTTCAAACGCATTGCGGCCGCGCAGGGGCAGCTGCTTCATAGTCCGCTCATCAACCACCCGGCCCAGAGTATTGTTCTCGGTCTGAATCAGTTGTGCTTCGGCGCGAACCTCAACGCTCTCCGACACCTGCCCAAGCCGCAGCGTCACATCCACACGCAGGCGGTCTTCCACCCGAAGCGTCACCCCGCGTTGCACATAGCGCTGGAATCCGGACGCCTCCACCTCCAGATCGTACGGCCCCGGCCGCAGTTCGCCCAGAAAGTAGAGGCCCGCCTCATTCGCCGCCGCCCGCCCTTCCAGGCCCGTGTTCGTGTTGCGAGCCTTCACCGTGGCGCGGGGCACCACCGCCCCGCTCTCATCCGTCACCACGCCTTGAATCGATCCGAAGATCGATTGGGCCATCGCCGCGGAATGCGCCAGCAGCCACGCCGCCAGCACGGCCCGGCCCGCGCGGCCTACCACTGAAGCCGTCCGGCGATCTGCAGAATACGCGGATCGGCCGCGGCTGTCACTCGCCCGAACGTCGGCGCATTCTGCGTCCCAATGGGGTTGAAGAACTGCGTGTGGTTGAAGAAGTTGAACCATTCGAACCGCAGTTGCAGCTTCCCGGCCTCACCCAGCGGCGTGAACGCGAAGTTCTTGGCCAGCGACACGTCCCATTGGTTGACGCCGAAGCCAGGCTGCGTGTTGCGTGACGCCGAACCGAACGTGCCGAAGGCCGGTGTCGAATAGGCCGCGCGGTCCAGCCCGATCAGGCCGTTTGTCCGGGGATTCACCTTCTGCGCCTTCACACCGGTCGCATTCGGCCGCTGGGAGCCGCTGCCCACGCGCGCCAGATCGCCGGCCGTGCTCACCGAAAACGGCGCGCCCGTCCGCATGTTGACAATGCCGTTCAACTGCCAGCCGCCCAGCACCGCGTCGAGCGCCCTGTTCCGAAGATCGATCTTGCGCCCTTTGCCCAACGGCAGTTCGTTCACGAACCCAAGGATGAAGTTGTGGCGAATGTCGTTGTCCGCCAACGCCCGTTCCGGCCGCCGGTTGTACATGTTCTGGCCCGCCGCGCCGCTGTCGATTACCTTGCCGAACGTGTAGGCGCTCACCATCGAAAGGCCCTTCCACACACGCTGCTCCACGCGCACGAACGCCGCGTTGTAGTTCGACCACTGATAGTTGGTGGTCTGGCTAAAGCTTGGCAGGGCGCGCGGGAACGGTGACCGCTGGCCGAACGGTTCAGGATTGGCGGGGTTTGCGGGCAGCCGCGGCTGATTCACCAGTACTCCACCCACCTGCTTGTGGCCCGTGTTGCCCATGTATCCCACCTCAACCATCAGGTTGTTGCCCAACTGATGCTGGATGTTCAGGTTGTAGGAGTACATGTAGCCATCGCGGCGGCGCAGGTCATTGTTGCTTCCCACGCTGCCGGCCAGTTCGGCCGCCGTGGGGAAGAGATCCGTAAGCAGGCGCGGTGTCGCGTTCGGCAGGTTGATCACCGTGCCCTGCACGAAGAACGGCACCGTGCTGGTCATCGCCACCAGGGTCGCGCCGCCGGTGTTGAGCAGGGAAAACACACCGCCGCCCGCGCGCAGCACGGTGCGGTTCGAAACGCGATAGGCCAGCCCGAAGCGCGGCATGAAGTTGTTCTTGTCGGTGGCAATGGGCCGCTCCGGCAGCGCGAGTCCGTTGCTCTCACGCAGGCCCACGCCGGGTTCGTAGTAGCGGTTCTGGCCCGCCAGCAACTGGCGGTTCGTGCCCAGGTCAAAGTTGGCCAGGCGGCCGCGCCAGTTCTGAAACACCTCATACCGCACGCCGATGTTGAGCGTCAGCCTGCTTGTGATCTTCCAGTCGTCCTGAAAGAAACCCTGGTAGCGCGTGCCGATGGAGTACTTCGCGACGCCGCCAAAGGTGGGAGAAATGCTTCCCAGGCCGCCCGTGGCCGATTGCGGCATCCCAAGCAGGTAGTCCGCGAAGCTCTCGTCGGTGTAAAAAGCGTTCTGGAAATTGAAAATCCCGTTCTGGTTCGATCCCTGGTCGTAGCCCACCATCAGCCGGTTCACGTCACCGCCGAACTTCAGCGAATGGTTGCCCTTGATGTAAGTGAACGTCTCGGCCAGACGGTAGTAGATGTTGTTCTGCACAATGCGCAGGCCATAGCCCGCGAACCCCGACGAGGCGCGCCCGGCGCCCGGATTCCAATCCGGAAAATTCACGCTCGGCTCGGTGTAGTCCCCGGGGATGGCCGCCAGATTGCGCAATCCCAATTCCGCCGCGTAGTTCTTACTGAAGCGGTCACCATCGCTCACGCGCGCCAGGTACGCCTTGGTGAAGCCCAAACGCGTTTCGCTGATCAGATTCGCTCCAAACGTGTGTGTGTAACCCAGAGCCGCGTTCTGCGACCGGTCCGGCCGGATCACACCCTTCCCCACCCGGTAAGACGCATCCACAAGGCCGTTGTCGGCAAAGCTCCAGCGGCCGAACAGATGGCCGCGATCGCTCACCCGGTGATCGATACGGATGGTGAACTGATCCCGGCGTTCCTTGTCCGGGGGCGTCGTGATGTAGTTCAGATTGCCCGCCAGAGGCACGTTCGGGTCCGGGAAGAACTGAAGCAGTTCATTCGAGATCCGGTTGAAGCGCGTACGCGGAATCATGTTGCCTGGAAACGGCGTGCGGTTGTTGTTCGGATCGCGGACGACAACGGTGGGCTTGTTCGGAACCGCCGTGAAATCGCCCTGCTTCATTGCCTGCGTGGGCACCAGGCCCAGCAGGATGTTCCCGGTGCGCCGCCGCCGGGCTTCGTAGTTGCCGAAGAAGAACGTGCGGTCTTTCTTGATCTTGCCGCCGAACGCTCCGCCAAACTGGTTGTAGGTGAAGCGCGGCGCGCCGCGGGCCGGCCGGAAGAACTGCCCCGCCTGCAGGGCGCGGTTGCGCACATAGTCGTACACCACGCCGTGATAGCTGTTGGTTCCGCGTTTGCTCACCATATCGATGCCGGCCGCGCCCTAGCCGTAGCTGGCATCCATGAAGTTGGTCTGCACCTTGAACTCATCCAGCGCGTCCAGCGACAGCGCAATGGCCGGATTATTGATGTTGGCCACCGAGAAATCGACGCCGTCAAGCATCGCATTGGTCGACGTGTTCCTGACGCCGCCGATCTCAATCGACCGTTCATCCATCACCGACGACGCGCCGCGCACCTTCACCGCCCCCGGCGTCAACGCCACCAGATCATAGAAGTTGCGGGCGTTCAGCGGCAACTCGATCATGGTCCGGTTGTCGATCACCGTGCCCATCGCGGCCGTGTTCGTCTGCAATTGCGGCGCCACGGACTGCACGGAAACGGTCTCCGACACCGCGCCCAGTTGCAGCACGATATCCACGCGCGCCTGCGAGTTCACGCGCAGTTCCACGTCACCAACGCTCGCCGTCTTGAACTGCCCCGTGGATGTCGCCGTGACGGAATAACGGCCGCTGAGCAGCGCGTTGAACTGATAGTTGCCGCTCTCGTCGGTGGTGAACTCGCGGGCCTCGTTTGAGCCCAGGTTGCGAGCAGTCACCTTGATGCCCGGCACCACCGCCCCCGTGGGGTCGGTGACCGTGCCCAGTAGAGTGCCGCGTCCGTACTGCGCATGCAGCGCAGCGGCGAAGGTAATGGACAGAGCCAGCGTTCGTTTCATGATTCACCTCGTGAGTGAGGGAATCATATCACCGCTTACCCCCTTCCGACGAGAGGCATGGTGGTGGCCATCACCGTGATAAACAGAACATTGGCGTCCAGCGGAAGGCTGTCCATGTACAGGATGGCGCTTGCCACGTTGCCCACGTCCATTCGCGGCTCGATCATCGTTGTTCCGTTGGCCTGCGGAACGCCCTGCACCATGCGCGCAGTCATCTCCGTGGCGGCGTTGCCGATGTCGATCTGCCCGCAGGCGATGTTCCACGGCCGTCCGTCGAGCGCGATGCACTTGGTGAGCCCGGTGATGGCGTGCTTGGTGGTCGTGTACGGCGCCGAATTCGGCCGTGGCGCGTGCGCCGAAATCGAGCCGTTGTTGATGATCCGGCCCCCTTGCGGCGATTGCTCCTTCATCAGCCGCATCGCTTCCTGCGCGCACAAAAAGGACCCGGTGAGGTTCACGCCCACAACCCGGCTCCACTGCTCGAACGTCAACTCGTCCATCGGCACGCCGGGAGCGGTGGCCCCCGCGTTGTTGAACAGCAGATCCAGCCGTCCGAACTCCGCGCGGATGCGTGCGAAGAGCGCCTTCACCTGGTCGGGCTGGCTCACATCCGTCGCCACCGCGATCATCGGTCCCGCGGCCTGTGCCACAGTCTTTTCCAGTTCCTCGGCCCGGCGCCCGGCCACAGCCACGCGGTAGCCCGCGCCCGACAGGGCCAGCGCCGCTGCCCTTCCAATTCCGCTGCCTGCGCCCGTCACGAGCGCGATCTTTGATGTACTCACAATTGGTTCCTTATCTCAAAACGACATCCCAAACCTTGGACCGTCGCGACTTGCCCTTCGGGCCTTCCACATACAACGTCACCACGAACTCGCCGCCTTGCTTATAGGTGTGCACCGGATGCCGCTCTGTGGAACTTTCGCCGTCGCCAAACTCCCAGCGCCAGGCGGTGACCTCACCCACGGACTCGTCGCGAAATGCCACCACCCGCCGCGCCATGTCGGCCACCCGGAATGACCATTCCGCCTCGATCGTCTTGCGCTGATCCGCCTCCAGCGGCATCAGGCGGAATGCCACCAGGTCGCTGGCGTTGCCGTACATCGTCGTCTTGTGCGACAGGTTCCAGAAGGACCGGTAGCGCGGCGACTCGCGGTCGTCATAATCCAGGATCGCCCATGAAAGGCCGATCACCTTGTTCTCCCACAGCTTCGATTCCACGCTGCGTTCCGGCCCCTCATAGGCCGCGTAATCGAAAGGCGTGATGAAGAACTCAAGCGTGTACTTGCCGCTTTCACCCGGCTTGAACGCGTAGCGCTGCGCCGAGTTGGCGTACGGCAGGCTCTTGATCCAGGGCTGGCAGCCCCAAACCATCGTCCAGTCCTTGCCTTCGGCCGGGGTGAAGATGTGATAGTTCTGCGCGTGGATGCCGTGGAACTGATAATGCGCGTCGGCGCGCTCAAGCCCCGCGTGCGGGTGCATCTGCTTGATGAACGGGCCGCCCGAGAGATCGCCATCCACCACCACTTCGAAGATGTCGTTGTGCAGATCGGTGCTGGCGAAGTCCCAGTAGTTGTCCGTCGCTTCGTAAAGAAAATAGAGCCGGTTCAGGCCTTTCACCCAGCCCACCTTCACGGTGACGTTCAGGTCGGCTGAGTCCGGCTTGGTGCCGTTCACGTTGTCTTTGAGCTGATCGCTGCCAATCGCGTAGGAGGCCGGTACACTCCGCCAGTCCGACGCGTCGCCATCCACGCGCGGAATCTTGTCCGAGGGAAACTGGTACACCTTGA
This sequence comes from Acidobacteriota bacterium, assembly GCA_016870915.1. Taxonomy (GTDB): domain Bacteria; phylum Acidobacteriota; class Terriglobia; order Bryobacterales; family Bryobacteraceae; genus VFZY01. Next base: position 25,480 of record VFZY01000040.1, read on the forward strand.
ACTCCACCCCCGGCCGCTCCAGGGCGGTCATCAGGACTGGAAGAAGCAGGAATAGTGCGTGGCGCATGTCGTTCTGCCATTCTACAGCCGCCGGATGATACCCTCGAAACTGATGCTCCGCCCGATGTTCCTGTTCGCACTCCCGGTGTGGCTGGCCGCCCAGCCCACCGGCCCTGGAATCAACTACGACGAAGCCAAGGTCAAACCCTACACGCTGCCTGACCCGCTTGTCTACCAGGATGGAACGCGCGTCAAGTCGCGTGCGGGTTGGGCCAGGCGCCGCGCCGAAATCCTCCAGGCGTTTGAGACACAGGTCTATGGCAAAGGGTATCCCAAGCTGAAGAGCACGGTCTTTGAGCCCACCGATGTCGATACCAGGGCGCTGGGTGGCAAGGCGGTTCGCAAGCAGGTGCTGGCGCTGTTTTCCGGCAAGAAAGATGGACCCAGGATGGAGATCCTGCTCTACCTGCCCGCGGGCGTCTCCAAACCCGTGCCCGTCTTCGTCGGCCTGAATTTCATGGGCAACCACGCCGTCCACGCCGATCCGGCCATTCACGTCCCCGATGCCTGGGTGCGGAACAATGCCCAACTCGGCATCACCAACAACCGGACCACGGAGAAGCAGCGCGGCGCCGAGGCCAGCCGCTGGGCGATTGAGAAAATCCTTGCCCGCGGCTACGGCGTAGCCACCGTCTACTATGGCGACATCGACCCCGATTACGACGACGGCTTCGCCAACGGCATTCATCCGCTCTTTTACAAGCCCGCCCAGACGCGCCCTGCGCCCGATGAAGGCGCCACCATCACTGCCTGGGCCTGGGGCATCAGCCGCATCGCCGATTATCTCCAGACCGACAAAGCCGTCGACGCAAGCCGGTTAGCTCTGATGGGCCATTCGCGCCTGGGCAAGGCTGCTCTCTGGGCCGGCGCGCTCGATGACCGGTTCTCCCTCGTCATTTCGAACAACTCGGGCGAAGGCGGCGCCTCGCTCGCCCGGCGCTGGTTTGGCGAGACCACCGAGCGCATCAATACCTCCTTCCCCCACTGGTTCGCCGGAAACTTCAAGCAGTACAACACAGCCGTCGACAAACTGCCCGTCGATCAGCACATGCTGATGGCGCTGATCGCCCCGCGCTCCGTCTATGTCAACAGCGCTCAGGAGGATACATGGGCCGATCCTCGCGGCGAGTTCCTGGGCCTGCGCTACGCCGATCCCGTGTTTCAACTCCTTGGCAAACCCGGCCTAGGTGTCGAGGAGATGCCTGGCATCCACCAGCCCGTGGGCCGCTCAAACGGCTACCACATCCGGGCCGGCAAACACGACGTCACCGATTACGACTGGGAGCAGTGGATGAACTTTGCCGAACGCCTGTGGGGCCGCCGGTAACCATGCGCCGTACCACCTTTCTCCTGGTTCTTCTTTCACCTCTCGCCGCGGCCGATTTCGATCTTCTCATCGTCAACGGCCGCCTGGTCGATGGCATGGGCAATCCCTGGTTCCGCGGCGACCTCGGCGTCCGCGCCGGGCGCATCGCCGCCATGGGTAACCTCGCGGGCAAAACGGCGGACCGCACACTCAACGTCGACGGCCGCATCGTCGCCCCGGGGTTCATCGACGTGCACACGCACATCGAAGGCGACGTGGAGAAGCTGCCCGCCGCGGCCAACTTTGTGCTCGACGGCGTCACCACCATGGTCACCGGCAACTGCGGCGGTTCCGTCACCGCTGTCGCCGAATGGTTCGAACGCCTCACAAAACTTGACCTGGGAGCCAATGTCGCCACCCTCATCGGCCACAACGCCGTGCGCCGTGCCGTCATGGGCGACGCCAATCGCGACGCGACGCCGGAGGAATTGGACCGCATGCGAGCCCTCATCGATCAGGCCATGCGCGATGGAGCCGCCGGCTTCTCCACCGGACTCATCTACATCCCCGGGACCTATTCCAACACCGCCGAAGTCGTCTCGCTCGCCGCGGCCGCCGCCCGCCACGGCGGCGTCTACGCCAGCCACATGCGCGATGAAGGCGAGCACGTCCTGCAGGCCATTGAGGAAGCCGTGCGCGTTGGCCGCGAAAACGCCATGCGCGTCCAGCTTTCGCACTTCAAGATCGACAATCGCAAGCTCTGGGGCGCCTCGGAAAAGAGCCTCGCGCTCGTCGAGAAGCACCGCGCCGAAGGCGTCGACGTCGTGGTCGATCAGTATCCCTACGACCGTTCCAGCACCAACCTCGGCATCACTCTGCCTAGTTGGGCGCTGGCCGACGGCCAGGAAAAAATCCTCCAGCGTCTCAACGATCCGCTGGCCAAAGCCAAAATCAAGGACGACATGGCCAGCATGCTCGATCAGAAGGGCTTGAAGGACTATAGCTATGCCATCGTCGCCTCCTTTCCGCCGGACCGGTCCTATGACGGCAAGACCATCAGCGAAATCAACCGTCTCAAGGGCCGCGAATCCACGGTTTCCGCCGAAATCGAGACCATCCTTGAAATGATGGCCGCCGGCCGCGCCCAGATGGTGTACCACTCCATGGGCCAGGACGATGTCGATCGCATCATGAGATATCCCTGGACCGCCGTTGCCAGCGATGGCGGCATCCAGGAAATGGGCGTCGGCGTGCCCCATCCCCGCTCCTACGGAACGAATGCGCGAGTGCTCGCGCGCGCCGTACGCGAGCGTAAGCTGCTCACCCTGGAAGATGCCATCCGTCGAATGACCTCGCTGCCGGCCCGGACCTTCGGTCTGCGCGATCGTGGCGTGCTGCTGGAAGGCGCGGCCGCCGATCTTGTGATCTTCGATCCCGAAAAGGTGGAGGACAAAGCCACGTTCGCCGAACCGCACCAGTATTCGGCCGGTTTCCAGTGGGTGATCGTCAACGGCGTGATCACCGCCGAAGAGAGCCGTCTCACCGGGGGCCGCGGCGGGAAAGTGCTGCGGCATGCGGTTGAGTAGCCTGCCAGTCTGGGCCCTCTGCGCGGCGGCCTTTGCCCAGGATCACGATATCGTCATTCGCGGCGCCCGTGTCGTCGATGGCAGCGGCAACCCCTGGTTCCACGCCGATGTCGCCGTGAAGGATGGCGTCATCTCGCGAGTCGGCCGGCTGGCAAGCACAGGCGCCGCGCGCATCGTCGATGCCGGGAGCCGGATTCTGGCCCCCGGATTCATCGATCTCCACACTCACATCGATGAGTCGATCGAGGAGCATCCCTCAGCCCTGAACTTCCTGCGTGACGGCGTTACAACGGCCGTCACCGGCAACTGCGGAAGCTCGCACCTCGACCTTGCGGCGTTCTTCGGCCGTCTCTCGAAGTCTGGCGCTGGCATCAACGTGGCATCGCTTATCGGCCACAACAGCATCCGGCGTGATGTGATGGGCAGCGCGGATCGGGCGCCCAGCGCCGATGAGTTGGCGCGCATGCGCGGGCTTGTCGCCACAGCCATGCGTGATGGTTCCATGGGCCTGTCCACAGGCCTGGAGTACACGCCGGGAACCTACGCCTCCACCGGCGAAATCATCGAACTCGCATCCGAAGCCGCGCGCGCCGGGGGCCTCTACGCCACACACATGCGCAGCGAGGACGCCGGTCTTATCGCCGCCCTGGAGGAAGCGGCGCACATCTCCGAAAAGAGTGGAGCCCGCCTTCACATCTCGCATCTGAAGCAGGACGGAAAGGCTTTCTGGGGTTCAGCCCCGCGGCTCCTTGGCATGATCGAAGGCTTCCGCGCCCGCGGTCTCGACGTCACGCTCGATCAGTACCCCTACGATGCCTGGTCCACCGGGCTCTCCCTCCTGCTGCCCAACTGGGCGCTTGCCGGCGGATCCACGGAACTGAAGAAGCGCCTCGCCGATGCCACCACGCGCGCCAGGCTTGCGCGCGAGATTGTCGAACACAACCGCACCCGCGGTAACGATGACTTCTCCTACGTGCGAATCGCCCGCATGGCGGCCCTGCCGGAGGTGGAAGGCATGACGCTCGCCGCCGCCGGCCGCCGCCTGGGGAAGGCGGACGAAGCGGAAACCATTCTGTTCCTTGCCGGCCTCGGCGGCGCATCCATCATTGGCCGTTCGATGAGCGAGGCGGACGTGGAGCGCATCATGGCATATCCCAACACCGCCGTTGCCAGCGACGGCCGTGTGGCTGTGCCGGGCCAGGGGTCGCCGCACCCGCGTTCCTACGGGACCAATGCCCGTGTACTGGCCGAATACACGCGCAAACGCGGCGTGCTGCGTCTGGAAGACGCCATCCGCCGCATGACCTCGCTGCCGGCGCGTGCGTTCGGCCTGCGGGACCGCGGCCTCATCCGGGAAGGCCTTGCGGCGGACCTCGTCCTGTTTGACCCGGCCTCTGTCGCGGACCTCGCCACCTTCGAGCGTCCGTACCAATACTCCAAGGGATTCGATTACGTCATGGTGAACGGACGCTTCGCCATCGACAACGGCGCACCGGCGGGCCTCCACGGCCGGCCCCTGCGGCGCCGCTAGCGGAGAACGATGATCACACTGAACAATGCGGGGAAGCGGTACGGCCACAAGCTGCTGTTTGAAGGCTGCAACTGGATGATCACCCCGAATGACCGCGTGGGCCTGGTGGGCGCCAACGGAACCGGCAAGTCCACGCTGCTCAAGATTCTGGGCGGATTTGAGACGCTCGACATGGGCGACCTCAACGTCACCAAGGGCATCGATATCGGGTACCTCCCGCAAGACGGGATGCAGGCAAGCGGACGCACCGTGTTCGACGAATGCCTCAGCGTCTTCGCCAACCTGCGCGAGATCGAGCGCGAACTGGAAGAACTGCTCCATCGCATGAGCGACGTCGACCACACCAGCGCCGAATACGAGGCCATCGCCGACCGTTTTGCCCGGCTCGATACCGAGTTTCGCAATCGCGACGGCTACGCCCTGGAAGCCCAGGTGGGCACCGTCCTCGCCGGCCTCAGCTTCCGCAAGGAAGACTGGACGCGGCCCTGCGAAACCTTCTCCGGCGGCTGGCAGATGCGTATCGCCCTCGCCAAGCTCCTGTTGCGCCGGCCGAACCTCCTGCTGCTCGATGAGCCGACCAACCATCTGGATCTTGAAGCCCGCAACTGGCTGGAGGAGTATCTCACCAGCTATCCCAACGCCTACCTGCTCATCTCGCATGACCGCTACTTTCTGGATGTCACGGTCAAGCGCGTCGTCGAGTTGTGGAACAGGCAGATCCACTTCTTTGCCTCGAACTACTCACGCTATCTGGTGCTGAAGCAGGAGCGCCTGGAACAACTGCAATCCGCGGCCCGCAATCAGAATGACCGCATCGAACAACTGGAAGCCTTCATCAACCGCTTCCGCTACCAGGCCACCAAAGCCAAACAGGTGCAAAGCCGCATCAAGGAACTGGAGAAAATCGAGCGCATCGAACTGCCGCCCGAAGAACGCACCATCCACTTTTCGTTCCCCCAGCCCAAGGCCAGCGGCCGCATCGTCGCCGAGTTTCAAGGCGTGGCGAAATCCTATGGCGAAAAGCTGGTGTTCTCCAACGCCTCCTTCTTCATCGAGCGCGGCGATCGCATCGCCCTCGTTGGAGTCAACGGGGCGGGGAAGTCCACGCTCATCAAACTGCTGGCCGGCGCCGAGCCCCTCACCGCCGGCTCCTACACCCTGGGCCACAACGCCCAGCCGGACTACTTCGCCCAGGATCAGTACAAGGAACTCGACACCGATGCCCGCCTCATCGACGACATCGGCCGGGTCGCGCCGCGCAGCGGCGAAACCGAACTGCGCAACCTGCTCGGGTGCTTCCTGTTCAGCGAGGACGACGTCTTCAAACGCATCGGCGTGCTCAGCGGCGGTGAGCGGAACCGCTACGCGCTTGCAAGGATGCTCCTCCAGCCGTCGAACTTCCTCCTGCTCGATGAGCCCACCAACCACCTCGACATGCGCGCCAAGGACGTGCTGCTCAAGGCACTCGAAGACTATACCGGCACCGTCGTCTTCGTCAGCCACGACCGCTACTTCATCGACCGGTTGGCAACCCGGGTCTTCGAGATCGGCGAGGGCGAAGTGCGGCTCTACCCCGGCAACTACGAAGATTACCTCTGGCGCAAACAGGGAATGCCCCTTGATGTCGCCGCGCCGGCAGCCACGGAGGCACCCGCTCAGCCGGCACAAACCGCCGTCAAGCGCGCCAACCCCCAAAAACTCAAGTCCGCCGAAGACCAATGCGCGAAGCTCGAACAGCAGGTGGCCGCCCTGGAAGCCGAAATCGCCCGGACGGAAACCGGCCTGGCAAGCTTCGTCAGCGTGGAAGAGACGCTGCGCCTCACCGGCCGCCTCGACGAACTAAGAACGTCGCTTGAACAGGCCATGGCCGGCTGGGAAGCCGCCCAGGCCGCCGTCGAAGCCTTGCGCGCCTGACCGGGTCCACGTGCCCAGCCGCCCGCTCACTCGTGTGACAATACGGCAGTGACGAACTTCGAGCGAATCACAGTCGATCCAGCCCAGATGGGCGGTGTCCCGTGCATCCGCAGCATACGCATCCCCGTGGCAACTGTTCTTCGTCTGTTGGCCGGCGGTTGTTCCGAACGGGAGATCCTCGAAGAGTACCCAGATCTAGAACCAGCCGACCTTCGTGAGTGCCTGCGGTTCGCCGCTGCCTCCGCCATGGAACGCGAGTTCCCGCTGCTCCGCATCTCCCGACATCGATGTTGAGGAACGCGCTCGCGAGGAGAACCTGTCGGCGAACTCGGATTTCGGCGCGATACTTTCAAGCGGCCTCGCCGTCTTTCATTCTGTTCCGAGGACCCACCTTGCCGCGGGCCCAAGACTACATTAACCGCTCCCGCCCTTGAACCGGAACTGACAACCGGAGGAAAGGCCGTCTGCGGATCCGCAAGGCTACCGTTCTAATGACCCGTGCGTTCGGAGGCCCCTACCGGACCTCAAATCGCGAGTTCCGCTCCACCGCCTCGAACCCCGCCTCTTCAATCAACCTCACGCACTCACGCCGCCGAGCCTCACCGCTCTCCAACAGGTTCCGCGACGCCGCCTCCAGGTCGCTAGCCCCAAACCGCAGCGCAATCTGAGCCACTCGTGGCGTCATCAGCCCCCTGTGAGCCGAAACATGCGGAACCCTCAGAAACAGCCGGGCCACCGCAACACTCTTCATATCCTCAAATCCGGACCCCAGCTCAATCGCCCCGTCGGCCACCGGATTCGCCGCCACCGGAACAACCGAAATCAACCCGTCCATCTCCCGCCACGCGGCAAATCGCGAGATCTTCCTTGCCGCCGTGTCGTCGCCCGCCTCCAGCATCGGGGGCTCTGCCCCGTCACTCGCCATGTGAAAGGTCACCTGCCGGCCATGACGTGCCGCGCGCACCCGATCCGCCATCGCGCCCAGCGCCAGCAGGTCCGTCGTCCCAAACAGCGCCACGCCTTCGGACTCGGTCAGCGCCCGGCCGGCCTCCACGGCTTCGAAAATCGGAACAAGCCGTGAATCGGAAATCGCAATCCCGTTAAACAAGCGTGCTTCCCTCCAGCAACAGGGCATCCCCGGCCCAGAACAGAAAGAACAGCACGCCGATCCACCCGTTCACTGTGAAGAAGGCCGCGTTCACGCGCGACAAGTCGCCCGGCCGTACCAGGCTGTGCTCATACACCAGCAGCGCGGCGGCCACCGCCACGCCCGTCACCGCCAGCCAACCCATATGGAATGCCGCCACCAGCGCCACCAGCGCGCCCAGCATCAGAACATGCAGCCCCCGCGCGATCGCCAGTGCCCGGGCCTCTCCAAACCGCTGCGGTATGCTGTGCAGTCCCGCTGCGCGATCAAACGCAATGTCCTGGCAACTGTAGATGATGTCGAACCCGGCCGTCCAAAGCGTTACCGCCGCCGTCAACCAAAGGATTCGCCCATCCAGCGACCCAGTCACCGCGATCCAGGCCGCCGCCGGCGCAATGCCCAGCGCGAATCCAAGCACCACATGGGCCAGCGCCGTAAAGCGCTTGGTGTAGGAGTAGAAGAACACAATCGCCAAGGCCACAGGCGATAACTCGAAACACAGCGGGTTCAACATCCGCGCCGCCATCAGGAACACGAATGCCGAAACACCGGTAAATCCCCACGCGAATCCGCGCGACAACAGCCCGGCCGGAATGTGCCGCCCCGCCGTCCTCGGGTTCCTTCCATCGATCTCCGCGTCTAACAGCCGGTTGAACGCCATCGCCGCGCTCCGCGCGCCCACCATCGCCAGTACAATCCACGGCAGCTTGGCCCAGAGAGCCCGGTCGAAGCCAAGCTCCTTCCACCCAAGAAGCGCTCCCGTCAACGCAAACGGCAGCGCAAAGATCGAGTGCTCGAACTTGATCATGTCCAGCGTCAGGATGAGCTTCCGCCAGGGGCTGGTTGGAACATTGGAGGTCATTCGGTGGGATCGTCTACCATCTTAAGTGATGCGCGAGACAACGCGGCGAAGCCTGCTTCTCACACCCGTGCTCATGGCTGGCTGCGCGGGCGGCCGCACTGACGAGAACGGCGATCTTGCCCTCCGCCGCGTCAAGCTCCCCAACGGCGTTGAACTGCGTTGCGAAGTCAGAATCACGCAGGAAGACATGGCCCGCGGCATGATGTTCCGCGACGCCCTGCCGGAAGGCCGCGGCATGCTGTTCGTGCACCAGACGGAAGGCCGCTTCTCCTATTGGATGTTCCAATGCCGCGTCCCGCTCGACATCATTTGGATGGATGCCTCGCGCCGCATCGTTGAGATTGCGGCCAACACGCCGCCCTGTGCCGGTCCGGCGCCCACATGCCCCAGCTACGGCGGGAATGCGGCTGCCCGGTTCGTCCTTGAACTCAACGGCGGCCAGGCCGCGCGCTACGGCCTCAGGAACGGCGACCTGCTCGAGTTCTGATCGCCTACTTCCGCAACAGCGGAGTGACAACAACGTTGCGGAATTCCACGCCGCCGTGATCGCCCTGCAAGGAAATCGGGCCGGGCTGCTCTTCGTTGGGATTCTCCGCCATTCCAGTCAGCCCGCGGATGGGTGCGTGGTCCATCACCGTGATGCCATTGAGCACAACCGTCAGGTCCCGCCCCACCAGCGTAAGATCCACACTCTGCCACTCGCCGGCGCGCCGGCTTGCGTTCACGCGCGGGGCGATCTGGCTGTACAGAGACACATTGCCATGCAAGTCCGGAGGCTCCCCGAAGTCGTCCGCAAGCTGCAGTTCGTAGTGGTTCCGCAGCCCGATTCCGCTGTTGCCCCTTTTGGGCAGCCGGAACTCCGTGTGCAGCCGGAAGTTCGTGAACCGCTCCCGCGAAACCAGCGCGCTCGCTCGCGCGGACGTATTGAAGAGCACCCCATCGGCGCGGCGCTGCCAGCCCTGCGGCGGTTGGCCGGCGAACAGCTTGACGGGCTGTCCCTCGTGCCACGTGCCGTCATCCCCATCCGGCAACGGCCGTGTGCGCCATCCTGTCCACGCGAACGAGCGGCCGCCTTCAAGTTCCGTCGTTCCCTCAATCTGGGAGTCACCCTTCAACCGCACACGGCTCAGCGCCCGCACCGTCCGCGGCGGCGAGCCCTCGAACGTACGCTCCACCCGAAACGTCAGTTCGCCATCGCGCTCCCGGGCGTCTTGAATGGACGCGAGCCGCCCGCCCGTCACGCCGAAGAAATTGCCCGAAGCCGGTGACGACCCGAAAATCTCCATCCAGAACACCTTGCCCGCGGCTGCCGTCCCTGTCACGGCCTGCATCGTCCACCGGCCCGCGAACGGCGTGCCCGCGGCGGGCGGCGCTTGCGCATGGATCACGACGGCCTCCGAGCCGCCCGTGTTCTTCAAATCCACACGCTCCGCCCCCTGCACGAAAACACTATCCCGCGCCCCGGCCGCAAGCGCGCCATTGGCCGTCACGGAGCCCTTCCAGACGAACAAAAACTGCTCAGAGTCCGCCGCGGACTGCACCGTGAGTTCAGCGCCGGGCGCAAGCCGATGATGCGCGGCCTTAACCTGCACCGCCCCAATCGAACCATCCACGAAGAGCCCGTTGCGCGCGGCGAATTCAACGAACCGCACAGCTCCCGGCGTGATCACCCCCTCCGGCCGGCCCGCGCCCGGCTTCAACGAATCCCGAGCACCGGTGTACAGCACCAGGTCAGGCGGGGTCTGGAAACTGATCATCACCGTGTTGTCGTCAGCCGTCACCGTTCCGTGGACCTGGCCGGCCGGGACGAACGCCGCCTGGCCCGCGGGCATCCGCCGAAGCGAGGCGCCCTGGCGAAGGTTGGCCGCGCCGCGCAGCACCAGAATCGTATCGTCCGATGTGCCGTGAACGTGCGGCGAGAACTCATCGCCCCGGTTCGATTCGGAAAGGTTCAGCGTGATCCGCTTGGCGCCCATCCCGGGATGGATGATGCGGTTCGAGGTGACCTGTCCCATCCGGAACGGCGTCGCCTCCCGGAAACGGATCAGCCGCACCTCGGCCGTTGCGGGGGCCATCGCGGCGGCTGCCATCAGCGGTACAATCAGGACCCGTCGCATCCAGCCTCCCCGTCAACTTCTACCGCACGCTGATCTCGCGAAAATACACAGTCGACTTCGCATCGTGATTCTGCAGGCCAATGTAGCCCACGTCCGGCCGCGGCCCCCGCACCGGCTCATACCACTGCTTCCGCTCTGGCACCGCCTGGCTCCCATGGAACCGGTTGATCACATGCCCGTTCAGCCTCACCGTGGTCTGTTGCCCCTTCAACACGATCTCCATGGTGTTCCACTCACCGGCCGGCTTCTGGCGGCCCTTCTCCGCCTTCGCCAGCGAGTACAAAGCGCCCGTGCAATGCCACTCATCGCCGGCCGCATCAATCTGCACCTCGTATCCGTTGTGGACTCCGTACCAGGGATCGTTCGGACGCTCCGGCAGCCGGATAAACACCCCGGAGTTCGAATGCTCTCCCGTGGTCTTGAAAACCACCCTCACCGTCGCATTCCCAAACGCCTTGCCCTCGAAGAAAAGCAACCCCATCCCGCCCACGGTCTTCAGCGCCCCGTCTTCCACCTCAAAGCGCCCCGGGCCCACCATCTTCCACCCGGAAAGGTCCCGGCCATTGAAAAGCTGAACAGGCTCTGCGGCCTTGAGTAATCCAAGCAGAACAAAGGAAGAAAAGAGGCTGAAACGGAGCATTCGTCCATTGTAGCGGGCGCGCGCGCCCGGTCCTGTCATTCCATGGAACCAGCCGCCTGCCTTGTGAGCCCCCGCAGTGCCCCGAACCGCAAGAAAGAACTCGCCAGTCGCTAGGCGAGACGGCCCATGCTGGAATCTCAAGGCGGGATGGTGTGGGCTTGTTCCGTTCGAAGGGGCCTGCGTTTGTACGATGCCGCTCGAATCGGTCAGTCAGCGCAACGGGTCTTGGCTGGACGCTGATGCTCCTACCGCCGCTGCGTAGCGCGCGATGAACCTCGGTGGACCGCAATCCTCTACCCGCTCCGGACTAGCCACCAGGATGAAGCTTTCCAGCATGCGGCCATTCGCGGCCGGTTCCACCATCCCGAAGCAGGACACCCTCACGTCCTCCGCAGCGTCCGCCGAAATCGATAAAGCTCGCGATTATATTAGAGTTGTCCTCCTCAAGCACCCTGACGTAGAGTTGTGTCACGGCCACGTGAAAAGTTCCTAATCGAGCCAAGTAGAAAGTTCCTCTTGACAGCCTTTAATGGCAGAAGGATGGAACGAATAGCGATGAGCCAGAGGGAGCGAGACGAACTGCACTGGTTAAAGCAGGCGCAGCAGAGAACGGTGACCCAGCAGGAAGCAGCCCAGCGGATCGGTGTGAGCGAGCGGTGGGTACGGA
>VFZY01000041.1 GCA_016870915.1 Acidobacteriota bacterium
GTTGGTGTAGACTGTTGGGGTCCGGGAGGCCCAAAATGGAAATCCCGGTTTCCTTGAAAAGGGGCATGCAAATGAAGAAAGTACCGTACTCGCTTCTGGTCGCGATGGCGCTCACGATTCCGTGCGGGGCGCAAACGTTTGGCGAAATCACCGGCGTGGTGACCGATCCGTCGGGCTCCGCCGTCGCAGGCGCGAACGTCAGCGTGACCAACAAAGCCACGGGGGCGTCGCGTTCCGCCGTGAGCAATGAAGCGGGCATCTACAGCTTGCCGTCGCTACTGCCCGGCGCATACGACCTGCGCATCGAAAAGCAAGGCTTCCGCGCCGCGTCGCGCCCGGGCATCGAACTGCAGGTGCAGCAGACGGCACGCGTGGACGCCGCGCTACAACTCGGCCAAGTGAGCGAAGTGGTGGAAGTGTCCGCCACGGGCAGTCTCATCAATACCGAGAACGCCACCGTGGGCACGGTGATCGAGAATCGCCGCATTGTCGAGCTTCCGCTCAATGGACGTAACTTCCTGCAGCTCGTCGCGCTGAGTCCGAACACCAACTATGGGTTTTCGGCGGCGGGATCGGCGAGCCGGCAAGGGGGCACGCGCACTGAACAGCAGATCTCGATCTCCGGCCAGCGGGTCTTCTTCAATCGGTTCACGCTTGATGGCGTCGAAAACACGGACGTCAATTTCAACACGTACGTGATTCTGCCCTCCATCGACGCGCTGCAGGAGTTCAAGGTGCAATCGGGGATCTATCCCGCTGAGTTCGGACGCAGCTTCAGCCAGGTGAACGTATCGACGAAATCGGGCGGCAATGCCTTTCACGGCGCGGTGTTCGAGTTTTTGCGCAACAGCGCGCTCGACGCGCAGCCGTACGCATTCACGAGATTGCGCCCGGCCAAGAGCCCGTTCCGGTGGAACCAGTACGGCTTCGAGCTCGACGGTCCTGTGACGATTCCGAAGCTCTTCAACGGACGCAACCGGCTGTTCTTCATGTCGAACTTCGAAGGCTTCCGCGAACGGCGGCAGGGCCAGGCCGTATTCAACACGCCGCCGGCTTCGATCCGCACCGGGAATCTGTCGAGCGTGCCCACGCCGATCTTCGATCCCGCCACGCGCGCGCGGGTCGACGGACGGCTTGTGGCGCAGCGCTTCCCGAACAACACGATCCCGCAGAGCCGGATTCATCCGATCTCGACCAAGTTCTTCGAGTTCATCCCCGAGCCCAACGTGAACACGCAGGCTCTGGCGAACAACCTTGTGGTTCTGCAGAATCGCCCTATCGACAAGGACCAGTTCCTGCAGCGCATCGACTTCGTGGAGAGCAGCAACTCGAACTGGTTCGGCCGCTACGCCTGGACCGACGAGCAACAACTGACGCCCGCCATGAAGCTGAATGGACTGAAGCTGGCCACCGTGGCCAAGCAGGCGCTGATCTCGAACACGCGCGTGCTGTCGGCGAACAAAATCAACGAGTTTCGTTTCGGCTACAACAAGTTCTTCAACACGATTGGACCGGAACTCGCCTTTACCCGCAACGTGCTCGGCGAACTGGCCATCCCGAATTTACCGTCGCCCGATCCCGCCGCTTGGGCGCCGCCCGGCGCCACGATTCAAGGGTTTGCGAACTTCGGCGGAGGCGACGGTCCGTGGACCAACAACAACCACGTGTTCCAGTGGGTGGACAACTTTTCGTGGACCCGCGGCCGGCATTCGCTCCGTTTCGGCGCCGAGATCCGCCGCGATCGCTACAACCAGCTCGGCAACCAGTTCCTGATGGGGCAATTCAATTTCGATGCGCTGGCCACGGTGAATCCCGCGGCGCCCACAGGTACCGGCTTCGGCTTTGGCGACTATCTGCTGGGCACGATCCGGCAATCGCAACATGGCCTGGTCCCCGCGGTAGCGCAGTTCCGCGCGACCGGACAGTACTACTACGTCGACGATGTCTGGAAGATCGGACCGCGGCTCACGCTGACGATGGGACTGCGGTATGAGTACACGCCGCCGTGGTCCGACCGTACGCGGACGATGATGAATCTTGCCATTGTGGATTGGGCCCGCGGGCAACGCAATGTCGCCGATCGTTCGCGCCATCCGGTGCTGGTGCGCGCGGGAACGGGCGACTTTTTCGAAGGCACGGTGCTGCGATTCAATCAGGGCATCGAGCAAATCCAGGTGGCGCGCGACGGGCGGCTGGGCGACCGGCTGGTCCAAGAGGACAAGAATGACTTCGCGCCGAGGCTGGGACTGGCGTGGAGCCCGACGTCCAAGTGGACGCTGCGCCTGGGCGCCGGCGCCTTCTATGCGCAAGATGTGGGCAATCTGATTTTCGACATGAGCCGGAATATCGCCGGCCGCAGGCAGGATATCGCCAGCGTCGACGCGCCGGACCTTTCCTGGAGCCGGGTATTCCTTTCGCCGGGCGGCCAAGTGGTGGTGAACCGGCCCACCATCTTCGGCAACTCGGTGGACCGCCGCACGCCGTACAGCCTGCAATATGTCGCCAACGTGCAGCGCGAGCTGTCTTCGAAGGAAGTGGTCGAGATCGGATACCTGGGTTCGGTGAGCCACCGGCTGCAATTTCTGACGTTCCAGAACAAGGCCGTGCCCGCGCCCGCCGATGGAGGCTCGGTGATCTCGCGCCGGCCGTTCACCGAGTTCGGGAACATTCATATGGCGAGCAACGACGGGAACGCCGCGTATCACTCGCTGTCGTTCAAGTTCCAGCGGCGGATGAGCGCGGGCCTCACGCATTTGACCAGCTACACGTGGGCGCGCGCGATCGACTACGCGAGCGGCATCCGGTCGGACTCCAATGACGGCGGGTTTCCGCAGAACAACGATTGCCTGCGTTGTGAGCGCGGACTGTCGACGTTCCATGTCGGTCACCGTGGGGTGACATCGGTGCTGTACGATCTGCCGTTCGGCAGCGGAAAGGCGTATCTGTCGAAGGGCGGGATCGTCAATCAGATGGTGGGCGGATGGCAGGTGAGCTCGATTCTGACGCTGCAATCGGGCAGCCCGTTCACGATACGCGCGGGGCGAGATCAAGCGAACACGAGCCGCGACGACGACCGGCCGAGTTCGACCGGCCGCAACGCCGCGTTTCCGCGCGGCCAGCAGGATCCGCAGCGCTGGTTCGACACGTCGCAGTTCACGCTGGCGCCGTTCGGCACGTTCGGCAACGTGGGGCGTTCCACGGGCATGAGCAGCGGAATCATCGGTTGGGACATCTCGGTGCTGAAGAATTTCGCGATCCACGAGCAGCACCGGGTGCAGTTCCGCTTCGAAGCGTTCAACGCGCCCAATCATCCCAACTGGGGATTCCCGAACGCGACCATGAGCAGCACTTCGTTCGGCGCGGTGACCTCGACGCGGGGGAACCTGCGGAGTCTACAGTTCGCACTGAAGTACCTTTTCTGATGACGATCTGACCGATACCGATTGTGTACCCGGCGCCGCCCGCGGCGCAGACGGGGTCCGTTCAAGCGGGCGCGGCATGAGTGAAACATTTCGGGTGTGTTATGTTCTTGAATATGCCCGTTTACCGGATCTTCCGCATGAAAGAGAACCCCCGCCAGCAGTTCAAGTGGGCTCCTCATTCAAGCGGCGCCACCGCGGTGAAGCCGAAGGATTTTGAAGAGGGCCCCTCGATTGAGGCGGATAGCGCGTATGCTCTGTGGTTCAACCTGCGCTGTACAGACCAGGCCCTGAAAGTGGGCGATGTGATTGAGTTGCCCACCGGTGACGTGCGGATCTACAAGTACGTGGGCCTGGAAGAGGCCAAGTGGGTTTTGCCGGAGGTTCGTCCGTTGGAAGCGCGTTCCCCGGAAGCACCTGCCCTGGAAGGGCCGCAGTCGGCAGCTATTCCGACCGCCTGATCTCGATACCGGGTTAGTGGCCCTCGGCTTCGAGGAAGCGTTCCGCCTCAATGGCCGCCATGCAACCGGCGCCCGCGGCGGTGATGGCCTGCCGGTAGACACGGTCCTGCACGTCGCCCGCGTGGAAGACACCCGTGATGTTGGTGCGTGCGCCGCCGTGGCTGACGATGTAGCCGTCGGCGTCAAGGTCCAGTTGCCCGGTAAATGGAGTTGTGTTGGGAATGTGGCCGATGGCCACGAAGAAGCCGTCCACGTCCTGCTGCCACGCTTCGCCGGTGTTCAGGTTGCGCAGGCGCACGTGGGTGACAAAGCCCTTGGAGACATCGAAGACCTCTTCCACCACGGTGTTCGTGACGAATTTGATCTTTGGATTGGCGCGAGCCCGGTCCAGCATGATCTTCGACGCGCGGAACGTGTCGCGGCGGTGCACCAGGGCCACTTCGCTGCCATAGCGGGTAAGGAAGTTCGCCTCTTCCATGGCGGAATCGCCGCCGCCCACCACCATGATCTTCTTGCCGCGATAGGCCCAGCCGTCGCAGGTGGCGCACGAACTGACGCCATAGCCGATGAGCTTCTGTTCGCCTTCGACGCCCACCCAGCGCGCCGAGGCTCCCGAGGCGACAATCAGGGTTCGCGTCTCGACGGTGAACGTCTCGTCGGTGGAGCTATCGTGGACGGTGAGTGTGAAGGGGCGCCTGGACAGATCGGCCGCCACCACACGCCCTGAGCGGTATTCGGCGCCGAAATGTTCGGCCTGCTTCTTCATGTTATCGACCAGAACGGGACCATCGATCCCTTCGGGGAAGCCGGGGAAATTCTCCACCAGAGTGGTAATCGAAAGCTGGCCGCCCGGTTCGTGACCGATGAGAACGAGCGGGTTCAGCGAAGCCCGGGCAGTGTAGATGGCGGCGGTGTTTCCCGCGCAGCCGGAACCAAGAATAACGACGTTGCGCACTCGTTCCATGGTAGCAATGGGGCGGCGGCTGTCAGTAGTAATCGTGCGAGGGCGTGGCCGGCTCCGCCAGGCGCAGCGGACGCACGCGGTCCACTCGAATGGCCGCCGCGCCATCGGGGTTCTGTAGAACGCCTTCCATGATGAGATACGGCTCTCCGGTGAGCACGGCTCGAAAGCGGTTGAACTGCGCCGGCGTCAGGATGGCGTTGGCGATTCCTGTTTCGTCCTCCAGGCTGAAAAACGCAAAGCCCTTTGCCGTCTCCGGCCGCAGCCGACAGATGACACACCCGGCGATGCGCGCCCGCGTATTGGGATGCAGCCCCCGCAATCCAGCCGCTGGCGTCACGCCCAGGGCGTTCAGATCGTGACGGCGCAGCCCCACCGGATGCACGCCGACGGTGAGCCCGGTACCGGCGTAGTCGGCGGTGAGCCGCTCGATGCGCGTCATGGGGGCCAGCGGCGAGGGTGGCTGCGGGGGTTCCGGGTCCAGTTGTTCCAGCAGAGGACCCGCCGGCCGCAGGGCCAACTCACCCGTCCACAGATTTTCCCGCCGATGGGAGCCTGGCGCGATGGCATTGAATGCCCCCACGCGAGCCAGTTGCCGCACCTCATCCTTGCGCAGCAGGGGCACGCGCGACACCAGATCCCGCACGCCGCCGAAAGCGCCGCGCTGCCGCTCCTCCACCAGCGCCTGGCCGGTTAACTGCCGCAGGCCGCGCACGTAGTTCAACCCCAGCCGCAACTGCCGCGCTCCATCGGAGGCCACCTCCACCGCGGCCCGCCACCCGGACCGCGCCACATCCACCGGCAGCACACGCAACCCGTGCCGCTGCGCATCCTTGACGATGGTGGCCGGGTGATAGAAGCCCATGGGCTGGTTGTTGAGCAGGGCCGCCGTGAACGCCGCGCGGTGGTGACACCGCAGGTACGCGCTGGCATAGGCGATGAGCGCAAAGCTTGCGGCGTGCGATTCGGGAAAGCCATACAGAGCAAACGACGTGATGGCCTGCACAATCTGGTCCTGCGCCGGGCCGGTGATTCCGTTCGCCTGCATGCCGTTGCGCAGCCGCAGTTCGATTTCACGCATCCGCAGTTCAGACCGTTTGAAGCCCATGGCGCGGCGCAACTCCTCGGCCTCGCCGCCGGTGAAGTTCGCCGCGATCATGGCGATGCGCAGCAACTGTTCCTGAAACAGAGGCACGCCCATGGTTCGCGCCAGTACGCTTTCAAGAGAAGGATGCAGGCTGACGGGCGGTTCCAGGCCGCGGCGCCGGCGCACGTAGGGATGGTACATACGGCCGACAATGGGGCCGGGCCGGATGATGGCCACCTGCACCACCAGATCGTAGAACCGCGCGGGGCGCGTCATGGGCAGGCTCGACATCTGGGCGCGGCTTTCCACCTGGAAAAGGCCCACGGTGTCGGCGCGCTGCAGGTCCGTGTAGACCGCCGGGTCATCCTGCGGCAGATGGGCCAGATCCACCTGCTCGCCATAAGAAGTGCGGATCAGGTCCACGGTCTCCTCAATCGCGGCCAGCATGCCCAGGCCCAGCAGATCCACCTTGATCAGCCCCAGATCAGCGCAGTCTTCCTTATCCCACTGGATCACTGAACGGCCGGGCATGGTGGCCGGCTCCAAGGGCACCACCGCATCGAGCGAACCCTGGCAGATCACCATGCCGCCCGAATGCTGGCCCAGGTGCCGCGGCAGGCTCTGAATCTGTTGGTAGAGAGTGAGAAAGTGAGCCACGCGCGGATCCTCCGGCGGAAAGCCGGCTTCGGCGAAACGCTCGCGCAGACGCGGCTGGCTGTCTTCATCCTCGTCGCGGAACCCCCAACGCGAAATGAGGGACGACAAACGCCCCAGGCTCTGTTCGTCAAAGCCCAGCACCTTGCCCACATCGCGCACCCCGGAGCGGCCGCGGTATGTGATGACGTTGGCGGTCATGGCCGCGCCGCGCGCGCCGTAACGCTGGTAGACGTATTGAATGACGCGTTCGCGCTGATCGCCGCTTGGCAGGTCGATGTCGATGTCGGGCCATTCGCCGCGCTCTTCGGAAAGGAAGCGTTCAAAGAGAAGATCGAGCGCAATGGGGTCCACCGCGGTGATGCCCAGCGAATAGCACACCGCGCTGTTGGCCGCCGACCCGCGCCCCTGTGCCAGGATGTTGTGGGCCCGGCAGAACCGCACAATGTCCCAGACGATGAGAAAGTAGCCCGCCAGATCGAGCTTTTCGATCAGCGCCAGTTCGCGTTCAATCTGTCGCCGGGCCTTTTCGTGATAGGGCCGGAAGCGCTCCCGCGCGCCCTCGTCCGTGCGCTTGCGCAGAAAGCTGTTCATCGTCTCGCCTTCGGGCACGGGATAGGGCGGGAAACGGTAGCCCAGATCGGCCAGCGTGAACGCGAGTCGCGCCGCCAGATCGCGCGCGCCGCCCAGGGCTTCGGGCAGGTCCGCGAACAGACGCTCCATTTCACGCGCCGGCTTCAGGTGGCGGCCGGCATTCCGCGCCAGCAGCCGCCCGGCCGCGTCGATGCGCGTCTTGTGGCGCACGCAGGTGAGCACATCCTGCAGCGGGCGCTCTTCCGGCGTCGCGTGGCGGACGCCGTTGGCCGCCACCAGTGGTATGCCGCGGCGCCGGGCTTCTTCGATCAGGCGGTGATTTCGGGCCTCCTCCTGGCGATCGTGGTGGCGTTCCACGGCGCCATAAACATTGCCGCGGCCGAAGATGCCGGCCAGCGTATCCAGGGAATGCCCGCCGCGCGTGACGCAGATGAGCCCTTCAGCGTGAGCCTGCATCAGGGCTTCGCTCGCCGATGCCTGGCCCTTGGGTGCGCTCATCTTCATGGTGGTGATGAGCTGGGAAAGGTTCCGGTAACCGGCCGGACTTTCCACCAGCACGGTATAGGCGCCGCCGACGGCCGCCGTGATTTTTGCCCCCAAATGCGCCCGCACGCCTGCCTTGCGTGCCGCCATGTAGAAGCGCGGCGCGCCGCACAGGTTATCGGTATCGGTAAGCGCGATGGACGGGATCCCGAGCCGCGCGCAGGTGTCGATGAGGTGTTCCGGGGTGGACGCCGCGGTCAGAAAACTGAACGCCGATTGGGCGAGCAATTCCGGGTACATCAGTCATAGTTCCCTTCGATGTACCAGGCCGGGCCGACTGTGGGCGCGAGGTTCGCTGACAGTGGATGAAAGATGCGGTAGAGGGCGCCGCCGGCCATTTCGATGTCCCAATCCTCGCGGTCCCACGCCTCCTGGCGCCACCAGTCGCCGGACCCGCGCCAAGGTCCCGCTGCCCGGAGGATCTTCCCATACAGCCCCGGCGCAAACAGCCGCACCGGCACACCGCCATCGAGATCCACACGGGCCTTCAACGGCGGGCGGAAATACCGGAACGCCAGCCGCACGCCGAACTGGCGCGCGGGCTCCTCGACGCGCCAGAGATCGTTGTCCGGCTCCACCACGGCGACGGTTCGCATGGTCCAGGCATCGGGGCGGTGCGTATCGAGCAACTCCGGCGATCCCACGTTGTCCGCCCCCACCAGCCCGCGAATCCGGCCCAGCGTCAGTTCCAGCTTTTCCGGCTGCGGCACGGGCGGAGTGAAGAGGCCGCTCTGCGCCACCCGCGGCGCCACGGGCTGCACGCCAACGGTTACGGCCACGACAGCGGCCGGCGCCGGGTGCGCCTCCAGGTCCAGTTGCAGAATCTTGAGCAGGGTGCGCGCGTCGCGCGTGGCAAAGGGAAGCTGCAGCAGCCGCGTGTGCGTGCGGCTTTCCTCCAGATCGAGCTTCAGGCGCACTTCGGTGGTGGCACGGGTGTGGCGGGCCAGCCGGCCGCAGAGTTCACCGAGCAGGCGGGCCACCATGAAGAGCAGGGGTTCGATGCGGTCGACGGGATGGTCGAGTTCCAGTCGCTCTTCAAAGCTGGCGGGGCGGGGAAGTTCGCGCAGCGGCCTTGGTGCGCCGCCGCGGGCCAGGCGCCAGAGAGTCTGGCCGGCCTGCCCCAGACGCTCAACGACGCCGCGTTCGGGGAGGGCGCAGAACTCGGCGAGGGTCCGGATGCCCCAGCCTTCGAGGACGGCCAGCGGCTCGGGCGGCAGGCTGAGTTGCGCTAGAGGCAGGTTGCCCAGGAATCGCATCTCTTCGCCCGGCGGGATCACGGTGGCCCCGGGCCTGTGCCGCGCGGCGATGAGCGCGGTATCGGGCGACGCGGCCACGGCGATGTTTCCCGCCAGCCCGAGTTCATGGGCCCGGCGCGCGATTTCACTGGCGATTTGGGCCGGGCCGCCCATCATGCGTTCCAGGCCGCTGATGGAGAGGATGGCTTCGGTTTCACCGGGGAGTTCGACCGAGGGTGAGAAGCGCTGCGCCAGGGCGGTGAGGCGGGCAGAGGCGGCGGGGTCGCCGTGGTGTCCTGGATGAAGATGGATGGCCGCAAACATCCCTGATTCGCCTTGTGTTCGCCCTTCTAGTGTCGCGCTTTGCGGGGGCGGTGTCAAGGTTTGGGGAGATGGTTGCGGGAACACGGGGCGAGCGTTTTCTTATGACATAATCTGTGAGCGTTCAAAGCTACTTCGCTAGAAAGAGACGTTCGATATACACACGGGGTGCTTCCACGGGCGGTTGACAGCCGTGGGTGGGCATGGGTTCCGCCAAAGCTGCGATCGAGAGCATGTGCCGGTACTTGTCGCGCTTGCGCGCCAGGCGATTACGGTGAACGCTGTCAGTCCGAGCGCCTCCCGGGCGCCTCGAATGAGACCACCCTGATCGGGCAGACGCCTGAGGTGGCCCAAGACCCGCTGAAGGCGTGGGCTGAATCGGGCCGGACACCCACATGGAGACGCATGACCTCCGAAGATGTTGCAAATGCGTGCGCGATGTTGTGCCTTGAGGAGGCAGGGGTGGTCACGGGGCAAACAATCGCCGTGGCTGGCGGCAGTTCATTGATGAATCCGGACTTTCCGCTCGCCCTTCAGTGTTCCGAACAGAATACTAACTTCGGCTAAGTTCCATTACTCGATTTTGGTGCCCTTCAGGGCCACCTGGACTGCGCTGTTCATCAGGTTTTCGGCCAGACCGCGTGTTGTGTGGTCCAGTTGCTCGATTTTGGCGCGGATCAGGAGGTGGTCATCGCCGTGATAGACCACCAGTAACTCATTCACTGCGCGGTCCACGGAGGCGCGCTCGTCTTCCGGCAGGTCGAAGTAGGCATCGCTCTGGCGGGCCTTCTCCACGGCTGCCTGGACGCGGTCCGCTTCCACGCGGGCTTCGCGGACCTGACGTTCGCGGAAGTCTTCTTCGGCCCTTTCGATCGATTCGGAGACCATGGCCTCGACTTGTTCGTCGGTCAGGCCGTAGGACGGCTTTACCTCCACGCTCTGTTCGAGACCTGTGCGGGCGTCGCGGGCCGTTACGTTGAGGATCCCGTTGGCGTCGATCAGGAAGCGGACCTCGATCCGGGCCATCCCCGCTGGCATGCCCGCGATGCCTTTCAGATCGAAGCGCGCCAAGCTGCGGCAATCGCGCACCATTTCGCGTTCGCCCTGCACCACGTGAATCAGCACGTTGCTCTGGCCGTCGACGCTGGTGGTGAAGGTCTCCGTGGCGCTGGCCGGAATGGTGGAATTGCGATGAATGAGCTTTGAGACGACGCCGCCCATGGTCTCGATTCCGAGCGACAGCGGAGTCACGTCGAGCAGCAGCGTGTCCGTCACCTGGCCGGCCAGGATGCCAGCCTGAACGGCGGCGCCGAGCGCGACCACCTCATCGGGATTCAACTCCGTGTGCGGCTTGGCGCGGAACACCGCTTCCACCGTGTCCCGCACCAGTGGAATGCGTGTCGAACCGCCCACCAGCACCACTTCGTCGATCCGGTCCGGCGTGACGCCGGCATCGGCCATGCACTGCCGGCAGGGGGCCAGCGTGCGGTCGATCACCGGTCCGATCAAACGGTTGAACAGGCCTCGGGTGATCTCGCGCTGATAGCCACGCCCTTGCCAGTTGAGTTCGATGGAGGTCTCGGGGAGGAACGAAAGCCGCTCCTTGGCCTGGATGACGCCGCGCCGCAACAACTGCATCGCTTCGTGGTTGCCGGCGATGTCCTCGCCCCATTCGGACTGAATGTCCTCCATGGCCACGCGCATCAGCAGGTTGTCGATATCGTCGCCGCCCAGGTGTGTGTCGCCGTTGGTTGCCAGCACCTCAAAGATACCGTCGTGGAGCTTGAGAATCGAGATGTCGAAGGTGCCGCCGCCCAGGTCATAGACAGCCACCACGCCCTGTTTCCGCTTGTCGAGCCCATAGGCCAGCGCCGCCGCTGTCGGCTCATTGACCAGGCGCAGGACATCCAGGCCGGCAATGCGACCGGCGTCGCGGGTGGCCTGGCGCTGGGCGTCGTTGAAATAGGCCGGCACGGTGATGACGGCCTCGCGCACTTCGGCTCCCAATTCGGCTTCGGCATTCTCCTTGAGCCGCCGCAGGATCAGCGCGCCCACTTCCGGGGGCGTGATGGTCCGCCCGCTCACGTCGAATCGCACCAAGGCTTCGCTCCCAGGCGCCAGGCGAAACGGCAGCAGCGGCAGTTCAGCCGCTACATCATCGGAGCCCTTTCCCATGAAACGCTTGGCCGAATAGACGGTTTCCGCGGGGTGGCTGACGAGCCGTTCACGGGCGGCGCTGCCCACCACGGGCTCGCCTTCGGGGGGGAACGATACGATGCTCGGGACCAGGCGGTCCCCGGCCGGCCCTTCGACGACGCGGGGCGCCGTCAGGTCCATGTAGGCGGCAAGGCTGTTGGTGGTGCCCAGGTCGATGCCGATCACCCGGCGTGTTTCGCCGAAATCGATTTCAAAAGTGCTCATGATTCAGGGGCCAGTGCTTTTTCCGCGTCCCGGAGGAGGTTTGAAAGATAGCGGCGGCGGTTGAGCGCGGCGCGAATGCGGGCCAGGTCATCGCGGGACTGGCTGGCGTCCCAGGAGGCGAAGAGGCCATCGATCGTCTCATCCGTTCCGGCCACCAGGGCCGAGAACTTCCGCCGGGCTTCCTCCAACGGACCGCGCGCGTGTTCGTCCCCGGCCTTCAACTCCTCCATCGCCATGTTCAGTTCGAACACCTCTTCGAGCAGTTCGGGCGGAACGTCTTTCGACCGCTGTTCTCCGATATCGAAGCCGTTGAGTTTGAGCAGATATTCCGCGCGGGACACCGGATCGCGCAGGGTGCGGAAGCCGTCGTTGAGCAGGGAACTGAGTTCCAGGGCGCGCGCCTGCTGTTCGCGGTCCGCCCGGGCGAAGCGGTCCGGATGGAGTTCGCGGCTTCGCTGATAGAACGCGGCGCGCAACGCCTCAGGGTCCACCGAAAGCCGGGGCGCGATGCCCAGCGCCTCGAAGTATGTAGCCACGGGTCAGGCTGTGAAGGAGGTTCCGCAGCCGCAGGCCTTTTGCGCGTTCGGATTCTCGAACGCAAAACCCGACTGCAGCAGGGATTCCTTGTAGTCCAGCGTCATCCCGTTCAGGTACAACATGCTCTTCGGGTCCACGAAGACCTTCACATCGTCGAAGTCGAAGACATGGTCGGTGGGCCGGGGCCGGGGATCGAACTTGAACTGGTAGCTGAGCCCGGAGCAGCCGCCTCCCAGCACACCCAGGCGAAGACCACCCACCACGCCCTGCTTCCGGAACTGCTCCCGGATGCGGGCCACAGCCTTCGGGGTGACGGTGAGATTCGCTTCCAATACCGCGGACATGATTTTCCTTAGTGGACCTGGGCAGCGGCCTCGGCCGGGGCTCCGGTCTTCTTCTTGTAGTCCGCGATGGCGGCCTTGATGGCGTCCTCGGCCAGCACCGAGCAGTGGATCTTCACCGGGGGCAGGCTAAGCTCACTCACAAGCTCGGTGTTGCGGATGGCCAGAGCCTCATCCACCGTCTTGCCCTTGAGCATTTCGGTGGCCAGCGAGGAACTGGCGATGGCGCTGCCGCAGCCGAACGTCTTGAACTTGGCATCCTCAATGATGCCCGCGCCGTTCACCTTGATCTGCAGCTTCATCACGTCGCCGCACTCGGGCGCACCGACCATGCCGGTACCCACGTTCGGGTCGCTTTTGTCCAGGCTGCCCACGTTGCGCGGGTTGTTGTAATGGTCCAGAACCTTGTTCGAATAAGCCATTTTGCGTTCTCCTCGAAAAGCTGCCGCCTCAGTGGGCGGTCCACTGCACCTTGCTCAGGTCAATCCCTTCCTTCACCATCTCGTAGAGCGGGGAAAGTTCACGGAGCTTCTTCACCACTTCAATCAGGCGGTTGGCCGAATACTCCACCTCCTCGCGAGTGTTGAACCGGCCGATGCCGAACCGGATGGAGGTGTGCGCCAGGTCATCGCCCAGGCCCAGGGCCTTCAGCACGTAACTGGGCTCCAGGGTGGCCGAGGTGCAGGCGGAACCGCTTGAAACCGCGATATCGTTGATGCCCATCAGCAGGGACTCGCCTTCGACGTAGGCGAAGCTGATGTTCAGGTTGTGCGGCAGACGGTGCTCCATGGAGCCGTTGATGAACACCTCGTCCAATTCGGTGAGGAACCGGTTCTTGAGGTAGTCCCGCAGTTCCCCCGCGCGAGCCATTTCCTGATCCATTTCGAGGCGGGCGATCTCGCAGGCCTCGCCCAGGCCGACGATGCCGGGAACGTTCAGCGTGCCGGAGCGCATGCCGCGTTCGTGCCCGCCGCCGTCCATCTGCGCCGTCACCTGCACGCGGGGCCCCTTGCGGCGCACATAGAGAGCACCGACGCCCTTCGGCCCGTAGATCTTGTGACCGGAAAGCGAGAGCAGATGGACGCCGTCGCGATTGACGTCCACCGGAATCTTGCCGGCGGCCTGCACGGCGTCGGTGTGGAAGAGCACGCCGCGCTCCTTGCAGATGCGCCCGATTTCGGCGACCGGCTGCACCACACCAATTTCGTTGTTGGCGTACATGATGCTGACCAGAATGGTCTTATCCGTGATCGCCTCGCGCAGCATGTCAAGGTCGATCAGGCCGTCGCCCTTGAGGGGGAGATAGGTGACCCGCGCGCCCTCCTGTTCCAGGTGCTTGCAGGTATCGAGCACCGCCTTATGCTCGGTGGCCGCCGTGATGATGTGGTTGCCCTTTTCGGCGTACATCTGGAACACGCCCTTGATCGCCAGGTTGTTCGATTCGGTGGCTCCGGAGGTGAAAATGATCTCCTTCGGGTGCGCCCCAATCAGGTCCGCGATCTGCTTTCGGGCCTTCTCCACCGCCTCTTCGGCTTCCCAGCCGAAGCTGTGGTTGCGGCTGGCCGCGTTGCCGAACTTTTCGGTGAAGTAGGGAAGCATAGCCTGCAACACGCGAGGATCAAGCGGCGTGGTGGCATGATTGTCCAGATAGACGGGCAGTTTCATTTCTCTTTATGTCCTGATGACAGCCAGCCCGGCAAGAGAGGTGAGCGCTTCCGGGGGCGGTGTTGCACAGCCGGACGCCACGGGCTCATCGTCCACCAGGGTTGCTATTGTGATGCTTTCGAGCAGGCGCAGGATGCTTTCGTGAACGCGCCGCAGAGGCTCCCGCACGGTGCACAGCTCAGACTGGCTGCATTCGCCATGATCCGTGAAGCAGGCGGTGAGGATGATGGGGCCGTCGATGGACCGCACCACCTCAAGACAGGTGATCTGCCGCGGGTCGCGGGCCAGACGATAGCCGCCGTTGGTACCGTGTTCGGAGACCACGAATCCGCCGCGTGAAAGCGATTGGAGGATCTTGGACAGCAGGGGCACGGGCAGACGGTAGTTGGCCGCAATCTCCTTGGCGCTGGCCGGGCCGCGGGAGGCGTTCACCGCCAGGTGCTTCAGGGCGATCAGTCCGTAGTCGGCTTTCTTGGTGAGCTTGAGCATCGGCCAATATACGACTCGATCAGTCGTACATTTCGAGTATATGTCAGACCGAAATGGTCCGTCAAGGGGTCTTGTGTGGGCTTGCCCGGGACTTGGCTCGGATTGGCTGGGCTCGATTTGGTCTGGAATCAACAGATTAAACTGCGATCAATTTGGTCGCCGGAGCCGGTTGGATGGTTTTCGGGGGGTGTTGCGGGGAAGCCCGGCGAAACCCTGCCGAAAACGGCAAAAAAAGCGGGTGTGGGAAGCCCAAAATCGCGTTCACGTCGAAGTGAAAACTATTTTTGCCTTGTTTTCAGTGATTTACGCGG
The DNA here is from genome assembly GCA_016870915.1 of Acidobacteriota bacterium. Lineage (GTDB taxonomy): Bacteria > Acidobacteriota > Terriglobia > Bryobacterales > Bryobacteraceae > VFZY01. Next base: position 15,040 of record VFZY01000041.1, read on the forward strand.
GCGATGGCCGAATTCCGGAACGGGCCGTTTGTAGATTACACAGTGAGAGGCGATATGCGCGGCACGAAACCAAAAAACAATTCAGAAGAGACCAGTGACGCTACCAAGCCGCAACGGCGGATGAGCCCCAAGAAGTTAGTGGTGGAACTCATCAAGAAAGCCCAGACGGATCTGCTGAACGAGAAGAACAAGCTCTCGCTGGCGGATCTGGTCCGGCTGCTCCAGATGGAAAAGGAGTTCAAGACGGCCGAGGCCACCGAGATCCGGTTCCGTTGGGTGAAACCCGACGGAGACGGTGAGGCCACCGGCGAATGAGTGAACGGCGGAAGGGCGGTGGAACGCGGGGATCCGTGAAGGAGATCCGTATTGAGTACGATGCGCTGCCGTCCCAGGCCAAGTTCCACAATTCGACGGCGCGGTTTAAGGGCTTTTCGGGTCCCGTCGGATCCGGAAAAAGCGAGGCCTTGTGCCATGAGGCGCTCCTGTTGGCGTTGGCCAATCCGGGGCGCGTGGGTTTGCTGGGCGCACCCACGTATCCGATGCTGCGCGACACGGCGCAGCCCACTCTGATGAGAGTTCTGACCGATGCGGGCATCGGGTTCGAATTCAACCGCTCGGAAAACTACCTGCTGGTGGCGCCAACGAAATCGAAGATCCTGCTGAGAAGCGTCGACGAGTTCGAAAGGCTCCGCGGCACGAACCTTGCATGGTTCGGACTGGATGAACTGACATATACCCACGAAGAGGCCTGGACACGCCTTGAGGGCCGCCTCCGCGACCCCCAGGCGCAGCGTCTGTGCGGCTTTGCCGTCTGGACGCCGAAGGGCTTCGATTGGGTATACCGGCGCTTCATCCGCGACCGTGTGGACGGCTATGAAACCATCATTGCCGCGCCGCACGAAAACCGGCACATTCTGGAGAAGATCCCGGACTACTATGAACGGCTGAAACGAAGCTACACGACTGCCTTCTATGAACAGGAAGTGCTGGGTGTGTACCGCGATTCGCAGCGCGGGCGGGTCTACAACGAGTTCGACCGGCTGAAGCATTTCGGCCCGGCGCGGCCGGTGGATCCGGCGCGGCCGCTGCTGTGGGCATTGGATTTCAACGTGAATCCAATGTGCTCCGTGGTGGCGCAACTGGATGAAAGCGGCGTGTTGTGGGTGTTGGATGAAGTGGTGCTCGACCGGGCGTCCACGAATCAGGCCTGCGTGGAATTTCTGCGGCGGTACGGGGCTCATCCGGGGGGCTACATCATTTACGGCGACGCGAGTTCGAACCAGATGCGGACCAGCGGACCGACGGACCAGCAGATCATGCGGCGCGCGTTCCTCCACAAGGGCAATCACGACGTGGACTACAGGATTCCGAAGACGAATCCGCTGGTGCGGGAGCGGGTGGCGCTGGTGAATTCGATGCTGATGAGCGCCGCGGGCGACATCAAGCTTTACATCGCGGACCGGTGCGAGAACTTGGCACGCGATCTGGAAGAGGTGCTGTACAAGGACGGCAGCGCGGAAGTCGACAAGGATCGCGACCCGCGTCTGACGCACCTGTCCGATGCGCTGGGCTATCTGGCATGGCAGGAATGCCGGCCGAAGCCGCCCATCGGACATCAGGAACATCCGCTCGTTTAGACGGGCAAGGAAGAGGACATGGACCAAATCACTCTGGAGCATCCGGACTACGCGGCCCGGAAGAAATCATGGCGCCAGTACGGGGATCTCTACACGGGTGGTGAGATCTTCCGGCTGAACGCGGCGGAGTATCTGACGGCACGGCAGCGGGAACCCGCCGATGTCTATCAGGAGAGGCTGAATCGCGTTTTCTGCGAGAATTACGTGGGGTCGATCATCGACTGGTACGCGGCGACGCTGTTCCGGAGGGAACCGGTGATCGCGCTGGAGAACGCGCCTCCAGGCTGCTCCACTTTTTATCACTGCTTTCTGGACGACGCCGATCAGCGGGGCTCTTCGCTGACGGATTTCTTCCGCCGGCAATTGACCAGCGCCCTGATCTACGGCGCCAGCTATACGCTGGTGGACTTTCCGCGGACGGGCATGGCGCCGGCCAACCGGGCCGAAGAGGACCGGATGGGGGTGTCGAGGGCGTACGTGGTGGGATACACGCCACTGGACCTCATCAACTGGAGCCGGGACGAGCGCGGCAACTTTGACTGGGTGGTGCTCCGAACCACCAGCCTGAACAAACGCGACGTCGCGGCGGCGCAGTGGACGGAGGAGACGCAGTGGGCGTACTACGACCGGTCCTCGTTTCAGCGCTACCGGCAGGTGAAGCAGGGTGACAAGGTGGAACCGATCGAACTGGTCGATCAGGGTCCGCATGGGCTGGCGGCGCAGAATGTTGTGCCGGTGTTCGAAATGCAGGTGAGCGACGGGCTGTGGCTGATGAACAAGGCCGCGCGCCTGCAGCTTGAACACTTCAACCAGTCGAACGCCCTGTCGTGGGCGCTGACCACGGGCCTTTTCGCGGTGCCGGTGGTGTTCAGCGAACGCGACATGTCGCAGCGCATCGGGAGTTCGTACTTCATTCAGTTGGGCAGTGAGGACCGGTTCGCCTGGAGCGAGCCGGAGGGCAAGGTCTACCAGCTTGCGGCCAACAATCTGGCGCGGGTGAAGGACGAGATCTACCGTGTGTCGTACCTGATGGGGCAGGCGGGCGGGCCTCCGGGCTCGGCGCAGCAGCAGTCGGGTTTGAGCAAGCAGCGCGATTATGCGGTGACGCAGGAAGTGCTGCGGGCGTACGGCGATCTGGTGAAGGCGGCGATGAAGCGTATTCTGCGGGCCATCGAATCGGCGCGGGATGACGGCATGACCATCGACGTTTCCGGTCTGGACGAGTTCGACATCGGCGACTTCACCAGCGACCTTGAGGACGCCGGCCGGCTGCTTTCGCTGGGCATTCCGTCCGAGACGCTGAAGCGCGAGGTGTTCAAGAAGGTGGCTTTGAAGTATCTGTGCGATGTCCGGAACGAAGTGAAGGACGCAATTGCGCAGGAGATCTCGCGGGTGATCTGACCCGGCTGGCGAATCAAAGGAGCAATACATGGAAGCTGAGATGAACAACAACCAGGACAACGGGGCCGCCGATGTCCGGAGCCTGGTGCGCGAAGCCATACAGGAGTTCGTTCGCGCCGAGCAGTCCAAGAAGGAGCCGGCTTACCAGGCCGAACTCGTCGAGGAACGGCGGCGGCGTGAGCAGCTTGAGCGCAAGTTGAACGAACTGGCCGAAGAGAACCGGCGGAACCGGCAGATGGCGGAAGAGGCCGACAGGCACTCAGCCATCCGCGCCGAGCTCCAGCGGCTGGGCGTGACGAAGGTCGATCTGGCGTTCAAGGCGGTGCGGGATGACGTCCGGCGATCGGAGAGCGGCACTCTGATTGCCGGCGAGGGCGTGGGACTGCGGGATTACCTGCAGGGCTTCGTCACCGAAAATCCCGAACTGCTTCCGGCGCGGATCGCGGGCGGATCGGGCATGGCGGCGGCGCACAAGCCGCATCCGGCTCAGCCCGAGGAGATCGACATCGACAAGATCAAACCGGGCATGAGCCCGCAGGACCTTGAAAAGGTCCGTCTGGAGATCGCGCGGCTGGCGAGCCAGAGTTTGAGGGGATAAACGCGATGTGGGGCCGGGCCGTTAACGCCTGGCTGTGATATCGCGAACCGCCGGGCCCGGACAAGCGGGGCCGTCCCGACCAGGGGCGGCCCCGTTTGCTTTTGAATGGCTCGGCAACACACGAGACAGGAAGAAAGGAACAACAATGCCTGCTATTACTTCTGCCAATCTGGCGAATGCGATCGTGAAAATGGTGGCGGCCGAGTCGCTGCCCGCGTTGAGGGGGAGCCTCGTGATGGGGAACCTTGTGAACCGGGACTTCGAGCCGGTGCTGGCCAATGCCGGCGATACGGTGAACGTACCGATTCCACCCTCCATGACCGTCCAGAACATTGGCGAAACCGGAACGGTGAACACGCAGAATCCGAACGTCGGCAACGCGCAGATCGTGTTGAACAGGCACTTCGAGGCTTCGTTCTCGATTCCGGATGTGACCAAGGCGTTCGCCTCGCCGGAGCTCCTGAAGCTGTACCTGGAGCCCGCCGTGTCCGCGATCGCCGAACAGGTGGAGACGGACCTGCTGGCCACCGCGAGCAGCTTCACCGCCAACCCCGCCGTGGGCACCTACGGCGCGGCGCTCACCGAAAGCTCCATCGACACCGCCGAGACCACCCTCTTCACCAAGAAGGTGCCGATGTCGGCGCCCCGTTACCTGGTGGTGGACCCGACGGCCTACGGCCAGCTGCGCCAGATCGCGCGGTTCAGCGAATTCCAGACCGCCGGTGAGGCGGGCCTGAAGGCTCTTGTGGACGGACAGGTGGGCCGGTTGAAGAACTTCTATGTCTTCCGGTCGCAGTTCGTTCCCAAGGCGGGTACGGCTCCGGTGCAGACCAGCAACCTGGCGTTCTCCAAGAACGCTCTGGGCCTGGTGATCCGCCGCCTGCCCAAGCCGCTGCCGGGCACAGGCGCCATCGCCGAGTACGCCGAGGCGGGCAACTTTGGCGTGCGCGTGGTGATGAGCTACACGCCGAACACGCTGGCCCAGCAGTTCACCGTGGACATCCTGTATGGCTACGGCATTCTGCGCAACGATCACGGCGTTCTGGTCCGCAGCTAAGCGGTCCGGGGGCGTGGTGCGATTGCGGGTCCGGGGGGCGTCTGCTCTCCGGGCCCGCGAAACGAATGGACAAGGAGTCAACCAATGGACTTGAGATCGTACTACCAGAAGATGCGCGACGTGCGCGCGAAGATCGCGGACGCGCATGTGGTGATCGTCAGCCTGGGCACCAGCGACGGTGGCGTGGCGGGCGAACTTCGCGAGGTGAAGCGTGAGACCGCCGCGCAACTGATCGTCGACCAGCGCGCGCGCCTGGCTACCGCCGAAGAAGCCGGCGCCTACCGGGCTGGCATCGCGGAGGAGCACCGCAAGCACGTGGAGGAGAGCCGGCTCAACCAGTTTCACTACACCATCGTGAGCGACACGCAGCTTCAGTCGCTTGTGGCCAGCCAGTCCGCGGCACAGCAGAAGAAAGGCGGGAAGCCGTAGCGCTTTCCGGAACGGATCATGGCACTGTTTACCGATAACCCGCTCCGCACCGTTGCGGATCTTCATCAATACGAAGCCGGCGTGCTTGAAACGGCGAACGTCGAAAGCATCGACCTGACTGCGAAGCTCGTGCTGGCGCAGGGCGAGATCGGCAATCAGGTGGCGCTGTTTCTCATCCAGCGCGGCGTGTACCAGGACGACGGCATCCGCGCCGCCCTGTCGCACGTGGCCGTGACCCCGCCGCTTGAGCAGTGGCACGCCTATCACACGCTGGCGATGATCTATCGCGACGCGTTCCACAGCCAATACAATGACCGCTATCAACCCAAGTGGAAGGAGTACGAGCGGCAGGCCGACCTGACCGGCACTCTCGCTTTCCAAACGGGCATTGGCATTGTACCGGCGCCATTGCCGCGGCCTTCGCAACCGCCGGTGGACCGGATTGCCGGCGCCGTGCCCAACGGAAGCTACATGTTCCAGGTGACGTGGGCCAATTCAATCGGCGAAGAGAGCGCCCCGAGTGAAGCGCTGCTGTTTGAGACCAATGACGGCTCAGCCGCGCAGTTTCGCGTGGAGAACGCTCCCGCACTGGCCACCGGCTGGAACCTCTACGCGGCGCCGGCGGGTGAGACCCCGACGCGGCAGAACAGCCTTCCGCTGGGCTTGAGCGAAACCTGGACGCTGCCTCCGGACGCATTGGCAGCGGGACCTGTGGCCGGCACGGGACAGGCGCCGGTCTACTACGTCCGAAGCGAATTCAGGCGGTAAACCATGGCGCAAACAGCAACAGTCTCAGTGCGCCGCACCGCGGAGGTGCTGCAGGGGAACTCGGGGCTCGACTTCTCGCTGGCCAGTGTGACGGCCGGGGAACAGGGTGAGCTCCAGCAACTGCCGCCCGCGCGAGTGGTGGCGCAGAACGTGGTGGCCGATGTGGCCGAGAAGGGTCCGGGAGTGACCTACCCGGTGGTGTATCTGTTCTGCGACAAGGTGGAGAACCGCCTTCGGGAGAAGTTCAGGACGTTTTCCGGCAAGGCCCATCTGACCATGGATGTGCGTGTGACGGACCATCATCTGGGCACGATTGAGGACCGGCTGCGGCTCTACGTGGACGCGGCCACTCAGGTGCTCGACAACCATCGTGGCGATTGGGGCGAAGGCATGTACTTCGCCGGTGGCTACGAGGTGACATTCTCTCCGGTCAAAAGGGGAGGCAAGAATTACGTGCAGACCGCGAAGGTGCAGTTCGACCTGGACGTGAGTCTGGATTAGGAGAAGAATGCCATGGCTTGTTACATCTCAACCAATGCCAACCGGTTCTACCTGGCCGATGAGCCAGCGTTCGGAACCGTGCCCGCTATCACCGCGCAGAACCGCGTTCCGGCGCTCCGGCTGGAGGCCCGCCAGGAACTGGCGCGCTCCGTGCGGCGCGACAAGACCGGAAGCCGCACCTTTGCGGGGCTGCCGGCGAACATGCGCCGGTCGACACAGTACGCGCTATCGAGCTACATGACCAGTTGGGGGAACACGGCCCAGCCGCCGTTGCATGGGCCTCTGTTCAAATCCGCACTGGGGAGCGATGCGCTGATGTTCACGGGCGGAACCGTGGCCGCGGGCACCACCGCCACCCAGATCGTCTTCAGCGTGAACCATGGCCTGGGCGTGGGCCAGGGTATCCGGTTCGGCGGCGAGATTCGATTCGTTACGGCGATTGTCAGCCCGGTGGCTGTGATTGTGAATGCTCCGTTCACGATCACGCCGTCGTTGGGTTCGCCGATTGGGGCCACGGCCAGCTATGCACCGCGCACGGAGCTGCCCAGCATGTCGATTTTCGACTACTGGAGCCCCGCGACAGCTGTGCAGCGGATCGTGCGCGGGGCGGGCGTCGACCGCCTGCGAATCCGCGTCAACGGCGACTTTCACGAGTTTGAAGCCAGCGGGCCGGCGGCCGACCTTCTGGACACCGCCAGCTTCCAGGCGGGAGCCGGCGCGCTGACGGCGTTCCCGCCCGAGCCTGCCATCTCGGGTTTCGACTACAACATCATCCCGGGCCATCTTGGCCAGGTATGGATTGGCACCGGGCCGGACCGGTTTCATACGCTCACCGACGCCGAAGTGATCATCGACAACAACATGTCGACGCGCGAACTGGAGTTCGGCGCCGATTCGGCCCGGTGTCTGGCGCCGGGTGAACGCAGCGTTCAACTGCGATTCTCGCTCTTTGAGATGGACGATGACGCGACTCGCGCCCTGTATCAGGCCGCGCGGACGCGTTCGCCCATTCCGGTGATGATTCAGCTTGGGCAGACACAGGGCCAGTTGTTCGGTGTCTTCATGAGCTCGATGATTCCGGAAGTTCCGGAGTTCAGTGACCGCGAGACGCGATTGGTGTGGAACTTCTCCGAGTCCCGCGCACAGGGGGTGGCCGATGACGAAATCTTTGTTGCGTTCGCCTAACGCGGTGCGGTACGAAAGCAGCCGCGTGGTTGAGTCGGCCGCGCTGCCCGGGGTGAGGTTCACGGTGCGGCGCATGTCCTATGGCCGCCGGTCTGAACTGATCGCCCGGATGCGCGACCTGATGCGGCGCGCCGAGTTTCACGAGGCATCGCCGGCGCTCGACGGCAAGGCCGAGGCGAGCCTGCTGGCGATGGACGTGGACAAGCTCTACCTGGAATGGGGCCTGGCACAGGTGGACGGTATCGAGATCGACGGGTTGCCGGCGACGGCGGCCAGCCTGATCGCGAGCGGTCCCGAGGAGTTGTGCCGCGAGATCGCGCAGACTATCAAGGCCGAATGCGGGCTTGACGAGGAAGAACGAAAAAACTGATCGTCGCCTTCCACTTCCAATACTCCGAACAGGCCGCCTGGAAGTGCGACTCGTGCAGACAGAGCGGCCTCGATGTGACACGGCGGTGCGGATTCCTGGGCAGGCCGGAGGTGCGCGATGAGCGGCCCCGGCCGCCGGTGTGGGTCCGCCGCCGTGTCTCGTCCGATGAGTGTCCGAAGTCGTTGATCACAGGCCGGAGCATGGCCTGGATGGAGTTGTTCTGGTTCTGGAAGACGTTTGGCGGCGTGGATCTGATGTCGCTGGCGGCTCGCGATGTGGATGCTTTGATCGTGCTCGAAACCGAATGGAGGAAGGAAGCTCATGACGTTGGATGACATTCAAAACGACTTGCGCCGTCTGAGCGACGGCGTCCGCCTGGCGGCGGTGGCGAGCGCCTTGCAGGCTCCCTCGCGCAATGAGGCGGCGGCCGATGGCGCGGACCCGCTAACGCAGGCGATCGGCGCGTTGAACGGCCAGATTGAGGCTCTGCGCGGAGTCTATGCATTGCAGACGGACTCCGCCTCGGCACAGACAGAGGCGTTGCAGGACAATACGCGGGCACAGATCGCCTCAGCGGCATCGCGTGGATCGGTAGCGGCGCGCGCCGGATCGGGCGTATTGGGGCACCTGCTTTCGGCGAATCCTCTGGCCGGTGCTGTTGCCCGTCTGTTTGGCGGACGGCCGGAGCCTGCTCCGGCGCCGTTGGCGATCACGCCGCGGCCGCCTTCGATTGCGTTTGAAGGCGTGGTGGGCGCGACGCCACCCCGTGCGGCGGCCCCGCGGCCGGCCGCGGCTTCGGTGGCGAACATCACGGTGCAGGTGCAGGCGCTGGATTCACGGTCCTTCGTCGACCGGCGTGACGACATCGCCCGGGCGGTGCGTGAGGCGATGCTCGAGTCGCATGCCCTGAACGACGTGATCTCGGAGATCTAGCCATGCCGCAGTTTCCTATTCTCAAGACCGGCGCCGTGGCCCAGTATCCGCTGCGGCGTGACACGCTGCACGCGGTGCGGACACTCCGATTCGTGGATGGAACCGAGCAGCGGTTCCGGCAGAGCGCGGGACCGCTCAAGCGGTGGACCATTGCCCTGGCTCTGCTGGACGAAATCGAGCTGTCCTCGCTGCGGCGATTTTTCCTTGAGGCGAAGGCCCAAGGTGGTTTTTTTTCTTTTACCGATCCGCTGGATGGAAGCAACCATCCGAACTGCGTGATCGAAGGCGACGAGTTCGAGGCTTTGCTTGAAGGCGATCTGAGAGCTTCGGCGTCCCTGGTGATCAGCGAGGCACGAGACTGATGTTGACCTTTCCGCAATTGAGTTCCGGCGCCATGGGCCAGTTCCCCCTCAAGGCGCGCGTTTCCCGGCGCACTGTGACCAACCGCGGCGCCGGCGGCTCACTGGTGCAGTGGGTTGATCCAAGCTGGGCATTTGTTGAGTGGGATCTGCGGCGCGACGATCTGTCGGCCTCCGAATGGGAAGCGGTGGAGATGCTGTTCGCGGACACCGAGGGCGGCCTGCTGCCGTTCACGTTTCTTGATCCCATGGACAATCTGCTGCGGTGGAGCGAGGATCTTGCTTCCGCGGTCTGGGTGAAGGGTTCGGGGATCCAACTCACCGCCGGTCTTGCCGATCCCCTGGGCACTACACGGGCCGTGCGCGTGCGCAACACCGGGGCCACACCGCAGCGTCTTTCGCAGACCATTGCCGCGCCCGCGGACATGACCTACTGCTTCAGCGCGTACCTGCGCGCCTCCGCGGCCACCACTGCAAGGCTGGTGCGGGCCTCGGGTGTTTCGGAGGAGAAGGCCGCGGCAGCCGGCTCCGCCTGGCGGCGCTTTGCCACCAGCGGAAATCTGGGCGGCGCTGGCACCACGATGACGTTCAGCGTGGACCTGGACCCGGGCGCGGAAGTGGATGTATTCGGGCTGCAGGTGGATGCGCAGCCGGCGGCATCGCCGTACAAAGTGACAACGAATGGAAGCGGCGTCTATCCGGATGCGCGCTTTGGAAGCGATGAACTGCGGGTGACCGCGGGATCGCTGGGGTTGAATTCCGCCACGGTGCACATCGTGGCAAGGCTTGAGGGGTAATGGCATGCCAGACATTCACATGATCAAGGAACAGAGCGTTCCCGAAACTCCGCTGGTGATCTTCGACTGCGAGTTCCCCTCGGGCCAGGTGCATCGCTGGTCGACCCACCGTGTGACGGTGGAAGGGGAAGAGTACAGCCCGCGTGTGCTCGGCCACAGCCTCTTCGATTTGCGCAGCGGGGCCGACGAAGGGATCGATGCGGCGTCGAAGATCGCACTGACGCTGGCCAACGCGGACTCCCTGGCCTCCCAGTTGGACCGGGCGGAAGGGTTCAAGGGTTCCAAGCTCACCGCACGATTTGTGTTCCAGGACCTGAAGACTGATACCACATCCGCCGGCCCGGTGGTGGTCTTCCAGGGTTTGGGCAACGCCCCCGAGGACATTACGGAGAGCGAACTGCGCGTGTCGTTTGGCAGCCGGTTGAGCCTGCAGCGGATCGCTGCGCCGGCCCTTCGCATCCAGCGGCACTGCCAGTGGACGTTTCCCGAGACGGCCGCTCAGCGGCAGGAAGCGGTGAGCGGGGGCGACCGCGGGAAGTACTCGCCGTATTTCCCCTGCGGGTATTCACCGGATCAGCCGGGCGGCAGCGGCAACCTGAATGGGGCGGCGCCGTTTACCTCGTGCAACTTCACGCGGTCGCAGTGTGCCGAGCGTGGCATGCTATCGACCGACTCGGCCAGCCGCCCCACGCGGCGGTTTGGCGGCATCGGCTTTGTGCCAGCAAACGTGCTGGTGCGCAGCCACGGCGAACGCGGCATGCATGTCTCCGCGGCAGCGGACAATCGCGCCGTCTACAACGACACCGTGCCCATGATCTATGGCACGTGCTGGTATCAGCCGCCCGTGACGCTGGCGCGAAACGACGGCAACCTGACGCGGATGGAAGTGCTGCTGGGCCTGGGCGAGATTCAGGGCGTACTGAAGGTTCTGGTGAACGGTGTCGAGGTCCCACAGGGGCAGGCGGGCCGCAACATGACCGGGACGGGGTGGTTCAATCCCGTGAGCCTGGGCAATCGAACCGGCAACTACAACCTGGACTTCACAGCGGGCGCACCGAACACCGATGGGGACCCTTATGGCAGCATGGCTGTGCTTTCGGTTGTGGTGCCCAGCCGGCTGAGCTCCGGAGCGGCGCTGCCGCGTGTGGAAGTGCTGGTGCAGGGCCTGAAGCTTTCGGTATTCGACGAGGCCGGCCTGTACGTGGGAGAGCAGTTCACGAACAATCCGGCCTGGGTTCTGCTGGACCTGCTGCGCCGCAGCGGCTGGGATCACGATGAGTTGGATCTGGCAAGCTTCGGCAAGGCGGCGGTGTTTTGCGCAGGCACCGTGCCATCGCAGGATCTGAACGGAAACCCGATCAGCATCCCCCGCTATCAATGCAACCTGCCGCTGCGGCGCCGGCGCAGTCTGGCCGATGTTGTGCGCGGTGTGCGGCTGGGGGCGGCGTTGTTTCTGGCGTATGGAATCAACGGGCGGCTGCAACTCTTCCCCGAGGGGTCTCTTGCTTCTCAGCAGCCGATGAAGCCGGCGGGCAGCAACGCGGCGGCGGTGCTGAATGGCGGATGGCCCGCCTATGAGTTCGGCGACGGCGTGAATGGGTCGTCGGGCCTGCTGCGGCGGGACAATGGCGAGCCGGCGATCCGGTTCTGGTCGCGAAGCAATGCGGAGACACCGAACCGGTTCTCCGTCGAGTTCCAGGATGAGTTGAATGAGTTCCAACAGGACAGCCTCTCTCTGGTCCATTCAGGCGATTCGGCGCGAGCCGGGCAGGAGGTTCAGGCCGTGCTGCCGGCGATGGGTTTGCCGAATCCCGATCAGGCGGCACGCATCGCCCGCCTTGCTCTAGACCGCGCCGTGCTGGGCAACCGGTACGTGGAGTTCGAGACCAGCATGAAGGGGCTGGGCTTGCGACCGGGCGATCTGATCACCTTGACGTACTTGAAGGAAGGTCTGAACCGGACTCCCTTCCGGGTGACTAAGGTGTCGCCGCGGTTGAACTTTGAAACAGTTCTGATTACCGCGCAGATCCACGACGATGCCTGGTACGGACGGACGGGACTGGCGCATTCGACGGGACGGCGCCAACCGGATCACGATCTCGCGGCGCCGCGCCCATTGGTCGGCACGGTGGCCGGCTCGGATGGCCGTACTGACTTGGGGATCGCGGAAACGGCTGTGGAACAGGCGGATGGATCCGTGCTGGTCCAGTTGGCGGCTTCGTTCGTGGCTCCGGCGAAACCGGTGCCAGGAAAAGTGGGTGTTCCCCTGCTGAGCCTGTCTCCGGTGATCGCTTCGACCGGGGGCACACTGGCGGGAAATCAGACTCTGTACTACGCCGTGAGTGGCGTCGACGCTGGGGGCAATGAGGGGCCCCTGTCGTTCGTGGTGCGGGCTGTGATTCCGGCCGGCACGAACACGAACAAGGTGACTCTCACGGGGCTGAGCCTGCCCGCGGTGGCTGCGATGCGGCGCGTGTATCGTGGGCCGAGCCCGCGGCAGTTGCTGCGGATTGCCGAGTCGGCGGTATCGGGAAACCAGTTCGTTGACGAGGGCGTGGCAGCCATGCTGTTGCCTCCGCCCGACGACCAGTTCGATCACGCCAACGTGTACTGGCGGCCGGAAGTGTTGGCTGAGACGCAGGCGGACTTGTTTGGGGCGTCTTCCGTGGGTGCGTCGGGGCTCGCGCTGAGCGTGAACGCTTATCGTGGCATGACGGTGCGGATCACGCGCGGGAAGGGCGCGCCGCAGGAGCGGACGATTGCCGCGAATACGGATACAGCGTTGTCGGTATCGAGCCCGTGGGATATCGTTCCGGATGGCTCAAGCTACTTCGCGGTGGCTGAGTCGAGCTGGCGCTTTGGCGCGCGGACGGAGTCCAGCCCGGCCGTGATCGAGGTTCCCAATCGTGCCGGGGAGACGGTGCACGTACTGGGTGCGGCGGCCAATGCGCAGGATGTTGAGTGCCCCTATGAGATCTCGCCGGTGACGCGAGTTCAGGTGACGGGCGACGGTGGGATGAACCAGGATGCGTATGTGCCTGGAGAACCCGTCTACTCACTGTTCACGCCGGGCGATGGAACGCTGAGCATCGCTGGCTTTGGTTTCGCTTCCCTTGAGAACACCCGGACTATTGAGGGCGCCTCCATCACGGTGCATCTGGTGGATGAACTGGCGCCGGTCAAGGGCATGCTGGCAAGCTCGGCCACCGCGGGCGCCGGCGTGTTGACGATTTCCTCGCCCATGGCAGTGGGCGCGGGCGACTACCTGCAGGTGGGCAGCGAGATCGTGCTTCTGGACGCCGTGGCCGGAACCGCGCTGACGGTTACCCGAGGGCAGTTGGGTACGACGGCGGTGAGCCATGCGAGCGGTGCGATGGTTTGGAAGCTGGAGCGCCGTGTGCGGGTGATCCCGTTTGTTCGCGACTTTTTCGGGGGCGAGGGAAGCGGCGACTTCAGCCATTCCATCGAACTGCCGTACGCCCGTGTTGCCGCTACGGAAGTGGTGATGACGAACTCACGGGGTGATAGCCCGGTTGGAGTGGTCTCGGTGACGGATGGGGCCGACCTGGGTTTGCGGACTTTCGGAGGCGGGCAGTACGCCATTCAGGTGGAGGGCTTCCTGGCGATTCAGTCGAAGGCGGCTCCGCCGCTGGTGGTTGAGGCTCCGCGCTCGCCGCGCGACGTGTTCGCGGTGTTGAACCAGGCGCCCATGGGTGGCGCGGTGACGCTTGAGGTGCGGCGCGGGCCGGCGTTGTACTGCTCCCTGACGGTGGCCAGCGGAAGCACGGTGTCGAACGTGGTGAATGGAGCTACGGTTGCGGCGCTGGCGGCATCCGACGAGGTGACGGTGGACATCGTATCGGTGCCGCCGGGGGCGGCGGGCACTCCGGGCCGCGACCTGACTGTCGTCATCCGGACCTGACGCGCTATCCTGGAACGTGCTCGCCGCCCAGCACGTTTCCAAGGACTTCACGCTTGATGCGCATCCGATGGCCCGGCTGCGCTCCGCGCTGTTGGGCGGCACGGCGGGGAAGCGGTTCCGGGCCCTGGACGATGTGAGCTTTGAGGTGGCCCGGGGCGAGACGTTTGCCTTGATCGGCCCGAACGGGTCCGGCAAGAGTACGCTCTTGCAGATCGTGGCCGGGACGCTTGAGCCAACGTCCGGCCGCGTTCTGCGGCAGGGGCGCGTCGCGGCGCTTCTGGAACTGGGGGCTGGCTTCAACGTGGAGTTCTCGGGCCGTGAGAATGTCCTGCTGAATGCCGGCATCATGGGCATGAGCCGGCGCGAGATCGACGCGGCGTTTTCGTCGATTGAAGAGTTCGCCGGTATCGGCGCGTTCATGGATCGTCCCGTGCGGGAGTATTCCACGGGTATGTACGTCCGTCTGGCGTTTGCCGCTGCCATACACGCCGAGCCCGAGGTGCTGATTGTGGATGAGGCCCTTGCGGTTGGCGATGCGGCCTTTTCGAACCGCTGCATCCGCAAGCTGGAGGAGATGCGGTCACGCGGCACGACCATCCTTTTTGTATCCCATGACCTTGGTCTGGTGAAGCGTCTCGCCGACCGGGCCCTGTTTCTTCACAACGGCCGGATGGCCTCGCTGGGCGTGCCCAGCGATGTGGTGAATCAGTACATCGGCACGGTGCTGGAGCAGCAGAGCGGCGAGGAGCCCGCACGCGTTCCCGAGCGGCGCCATGGCGACGGCGCCAGCAGGATCATCGATGTGGCATTGACGGACGAATCGGGCCACGAACGCAGTTCCTTCACCCATGGCGAGTTAATGCAGCTACGGCTGGTGATTGAGTTCAAACAGCCCGTGGCGCGGCCCATGGCCGGATTCGCCATCAGGAACCGGTTGGGCATCGATGTGGCAGGCACCAACACGCGCGTGGAAGGGCTGGAGATGGGTCCGCAACAGGCTGGCGGGCGCGTGCGAGTGGATTTCCGCATACCCTGTCTGTTCACTCGCCAGGACTATACAATAACGGTTGCCTCGCAGCACTGGGATGGCTTCAGCCAGGATTGGCTGGATGACGTTCTCACCTTCAGCGTGGCTGAGCCGCGCGACTGGGGGGGTATTGTGAATCCGGGTGTCGCGGTGACTGTAGCGGTGGAGGACAAGCGGTGACAAACACGGCCGACCGCGCCTTTTTCGGACATCCCAAGGGGCTCTCAACGCTCTTCTTCACGGAGATGTGGGAGCGCTTTAGCTACTATGGCATGCGCGCCCTGCTGATTCTCTACATGACCGGCAGCGCGGCGTCGGGAGGACTGGGGTTCGACGTCGCGACCGCGGGCGCGATCTACGGGCTCTATACATCGTCGGTCTACCTGATGAGTCTGCCGGGCGGGTGGATCGCGGACAAGGTCACCGGGTCGCGACTGGCGGTTCTCATCGGCGGCATCATCATCGCCTCAGGCCACTTCCTCATGGCCGTTCCATCCCTCACCACCTTTTATGTGGGCCTGGCCGTGATTGTCATCGGCACGGGGTTGTTGAAGCCGAACGTCAGCGCGGTGGTCGGCATGCTATATCAGGCCGGCGATACGCGGCGCGACGCCGGTTTTTCGATTTTTTACATGGGCATCAACACGGGAGCCTTCATTGCTCCGCTTGCCTGCGGCTATGTTGGCCAGCGGATCAACTGGCACTGGGGCTTCGGTCTGGCGGGCATCGGCATGACTTTGGGCGTGGTGCAGTATGTGCTGGGGTGGAAGCATCTGGGTGACGCGGGGGCATTGGCGAAGCGCGATCCGGCAAACGTCACGAAGTTGTGGCGCGCGGCCGCGCTGGCGGCGGTGGTGGGCACGAGTGCGTATCTGGCGGCCGGGCAGGTCACCGCGGTGGACGTGGCGAACGTCTTCGGGCTGGCGCTGATGGGCGTGGTGGTGCTGGTGTTCGGCGGCATGCTGCTGGCCAAGGGCTGGACACCCGAGGAACGAAAGCGCGTGGTGGTGATCACGGTGCTGTTCCTGGCGGCGTCGCTGTTTTGGGCAACCTTCGAGCAGGCTGGCTCGACGCTGAACCTGTTCGCGGACCGCAACACGGACAACAACATCATGGGCTGGAGCGTGCCGGCTTCGTTCTACCAGTCGGTCAATGCGATGTTTCTGATCCTGCTGGCGCCTCCCCTGGTGTGGCTGTGGATGACGCTTGGTTCGCGCAACCCTTCTGTGCCCGTGAAGTTTGTGGTGGGCCTGGTGGGCGCGGGCCTGGGTTTTGTGTCGGTGGCTCTGGGCGCCGGGTTGAACCCTGGGGGTGGGGCGAGCCCGTGGTGGCTGATCGCGACGTACTTTTTCCATACCGTGGGCGAACTCTGCTTGAGCCCGGTAGGACTGAGCGCGATGACAAAGCTGGCACCGGCGCGTGTGGCGGGGTTGATGATGGGATGCTGGTTCCTGTCGAACTCCGTGGGGAACTATCTGGGCGGACGCATGGCGGGCTTTTATCAGGCGCTACCGCTTGATCAGTTGTTCGGCGCGGTGGCGGCGTTTGCTATTGCGGCGGGCGTTATTCTGCTGTCGTTCCGCGGCGCAATTGTGCGATTGATGGGAGGCGTGCGCTAGTCGATGGACCGAATTTTTCAAGAGATTCCCGAAGCGCTCAGGCAGGCCGGTGTGGACGGCTGGCTTTTCTATGATCATCACCGGCGCGATCCGTTGGCGTACCGCGTGCTGGGTTTCGAGCCGGCGCAGCAGGTGACGCGGCGCTGGTATTACCTGGTGCGTTCGGATGGCTCCGTGGAAGGTCTGGTGCACCGCATTGAGAGCCACGTGCTGGATCCGCTGCCGGGGCCGAAGGCCGGCTATGCGGGTTGGGAACTCCAGAAGAGCGAGTTGGCGCGGATGCTGGGCGGCTTGAAGCGGGTGGCGATGCAGTATTCGCCGCTGAATGCGATTCCGTATGTCTCGATGGTGGACGCCGGCACCGTGGAACTGGTGCGGAGCCTGGGCGTCGAGGTGGTGAGCTCGGCCGACTTGGTGCAGCACTTTGAGGCGCGCTGGACAGCGGAACAGTTCGAGATGCACCTGGAGGCCGGGCGCCGTGTGGACCGGACACGCGCCGATGCATTCCGGCATGCGGGCGAGGCGCTGGCCGCCGGCAGGCGGTTGACCGAGTTCGAGTTGCAGGGGTTTATACTGGATCGCTTCGTGGAGCGTGGGTTGGTGACCGATCATGGTCCGATTGTGGCCGTGAACGCGAACGCGTCGAATCCGCACTATGGGCCCGAACGGGACTGGTGTTCAGTGATCGCGCCCGGCGATGTGCTGCTGCTGGACATGTGGGCGAAGCTCGACCGGCCGCGGGCCGTGTACTACGACATTACGTGGATGGGGTATTGCGGCGCGGTGCCCCGGCCAGAGGTGGAGCGTGTCTTCGGCGTGGCGCGCGCGGCGCGCATGGCCGGCGTGGAAAAGGCCTGTTCGGGCGGTGTGGTGCATGGATTCGAGGTGGACGACGCGACGCGCGGCGTGATTGCCGGGGCGGGGCTGGGTGAGTACTTCTTTCACAGGACCGGCCATTCCATCGGCGAAGAGGTCCATGGAACGGGCGTCAACATGGACAACCTGGAGACACGCGATTCGCGCCGCATCGTGCCGGGGCTCTGTTTTTCGATCGAGCCCGGGATCTATCTGCCGGAGTTCGGTGTACGAAGCGAGGTAAACGTGTTCATGGGCGCGGACGGCGGCCGGGTGACCGGCGAGGAGCAGGAGCGGCTTGTTCTGGTGTAGCCTGCGCGCGGCGGCACTGCTGGCGTTGTGCGCCGGTGTGTTGAGCGCCGGCAACGTACTGAAGTACGCGCGCAAGGGCCCGCGCGTGGTGTTCCAGTTGGATGATGGCGAGGCTGTGATCGACTGGATCAGCGGGGCGTCCGTGGAGATTTCCCGGGCGCGCCGGGGGGGCGCGGTGGCGGAGGAGACGCTGCCTCGCGTGGCGGTGAAGTACTTCGATATCGACCGGACATCCTCGGTGCTGCTGCGGTCCGATGATCTGGTTCTGACCATCCACAAGCAGCCGTTTCGTGTTGAAGTACGGGATTCCGAACAGCGCACGCTCCTTTCGGAACTGGGCATGGTGTGGGGCGCGGGCGGCAAGGTGCGGATGGAGTTCGCCGCGCCGCGTGACGAGCAGTGGATGGGGCTGGGCTACCGGCGCGATCAGAGACTTGCCGCCAACGGCATGATGATCGAAACGCGGCATCCGGCCGTGCTGTCGACGTGGAAGTATTTTCTACGGTTCCTGAACCCGGGCCTATACCGGTTCGATGTGGGCAAGGCTGACGACACGCGCCGGAGCGTCTCCTTTGACGCGGCAGAGCGTTTCAGCTACCGGTTTCATCTTGGCGGCAATCTGAAGGGCGCCCTGGAAGAGGCGATGATGGATCGCGCCGTGCAGCCGCCACCGCCGGATGGGCAGGACGGCTTGATGCTGCTGCACGGCAGCCTGTCCGGCATCCTGGTGCCGGCGGTCAGCGCCGCTCCGCTTGCACCCGGGCTGCGCGGCATGCGGGATAAGCTCGATCCCTACATGGTGACTTACGTGCAGGAGGCGAAGGATCGCGGGTTTCCGGTGGTCCGGCCGCTGGTCCTGCAGTTCCCTCGCGATCCCAAGGCGGCAGGGGAGACGGGCGCGTACATGCTGGGCGATGAGATTCTGGTGGCCCGCGAGCGGAACGTCTATCTCCCGATGGGTTCCTGGACGGATTTCGACAGCAACCGCGTGTACGAGGGCAGGGCAGCCGCGTTGCTGGACGCCCCGCCGCGCTTCCTGGTGAAAAGCGGCAGTGTGCTTCCGCTGGAAGAGGCGCCTGGCGGGCGGCGGATGTCGCTGCACTACTTTCCGAACAACGGCGGCGAGTTTTTCATCTGGGAGCCGGATTTGGCGAACATCTCCCAGGTTCATGCCGCGCCGGCGGGCGACTTCATGAGGGTGGAGATCGAATCGCTGGTGGACCGCGAGTATGAGTGGGTGATTCACCACGCGCGGCGGCCCACGGCGGTCCGGATGGATGATGTGGCGCTGATTGAGTCGCCCGGAGGCATCGAATGGCGCTCCGGGACGTGGTACTTTGACCGCTCGAAGGGTAATCTGCACGTGCGGTTGTTCTGCGTCGCCGGGCAGGACGTCATAGTGAATATCACGATGGAGGGAAGTGGGGCATGAGCCAGTTGCAGCCGGGGTATGTACTGAACGCGTTGCTTTATTCGGGCCTGGGCCTGCTGTTGTTCCTGGGTGTGATCCGGATCTTGTCGCGCATGATTCCAGGCGGAGCGTGGGAACAGATCGCGCACCAGAAGAACAGCGCGGTGGCGATCGCTTTCGGGTTGTTGGCGCTGAGCGCGGCCGTGATCATCGCCGCCACTTTGCACTGAGAGGGGAGATACCGATGCGGCGAACCTTTTGCGGATTGATGCTGGCATGCGCCGGTTGGGCCGCGGACCCGGGATTGGAACGGCTGGAGCGTGAGATGGCCCGCGTGGCACGCGGGGCAGGCGCTGTCGCCGGTGCATCGGCCATTCACATCGAGACCGGCCGCCGCGTGTCGCTGCGGGGCGGGGAACGCTTCCCCATGGCGAGCACCTTCAAGATTCCAGTAGCGGTGGAATTGCTGCGCCGTGTGGACGCAGGCGACGAGCGGTTGGACCGCATGATCACACTGGCGCCTGAGGACCTGGCGCCGGGCAGCGGCACGCTATCCGATCTATTCAACAAGCCCGGAGTCGCGCTGAGCGTGCGGAATCTGCTGGAACTGATGCTGCTGATCAGTGACAACACGGCGACCGATATCCTGCTGCGTGAAGTGGGCGGCGCGGCCCCGGTCACGGCCCGCATGCGGGCGTTGGGCATCATGGGGATCGATGTCATCCGGCCGACACGCGATCTGATCGCCGATTTCAGAGTGTCGTCGAAGCAGTTTCAGACCGATGCCCGTGACACCGCGACGCCGGATTCCATGGCCTCGCTTCTGGCGCTGATCCACGAGCGGAAACTGCACAAGCCGGCCTCGGCGGAGTTGCTGCTGGATATCCTGCGGCGCTGCCGGACGGGCGAGGCGCGGTTGAAGGGATTGCTGCCCCCGGGCACGGAAGTGGCGCACAAGACCGGCAGCATGGGGCGGGCCGGCCGCATTGCCACCAACACCAACGATGCCGGCATCGTGACGCTACCCGATGGGGCTGGGCACGTGGCGATCGCGGCGTTCGTCAAGGATGGCGAGGGGCCATTGGAGGCGCAGGAACGGGCGATCGCCGAGATTGCCCGCGCCGTGCACGACTATTTTCTGTTCGTACGCTGAGTCAGCGGGTGCGGATGCGGATGTCGCGGAATTCGACGAAGCTGAAGCGGTCGTGCAACTGAAGTCCGATGGGGCCTTTCCTGGCCCTGGCCGGATCGCCGGGGCTTTCGGCGGCCAGTTGACCGTTGAGCCGCACGCGGATGAGCTCGGGGCGGGACTCGATCTCAAGAACATTCCAGTCGTTGGCGCGCTGCAGGCCCGCCTTGGCCGGTGAGAACAGGTAGACACTGCCCGATGGATACTTCGTCTGGTCCGAGTGGTAGAGCTGGATTTCGTAGCCGATGTGAGCAGGAGTCTTGCGTTCCCCGGCACCGAAGGAGCTGCGGCCGCGCGAGCTGTCGCGCAGGCTGACGCCGCTGTTGCCCAGCGGTGGCAGGCGGTATTCCAGGCGCAAGTCGTAGTTTTCGAACTCTTCGGCGGTGTAGAGTAGAGCCAGCTTTGCTGGTCATACCAGTGGATGTAGGCTTTGTCTGTCGCCGGCCAGGGACCGAAGGGCTCTTTGCCCGGCAGCTTGGCGCGCGCCACAAGAGATCCGTCGGCGCGCACGATCCACACTCCTTCGCCATGGACTTCCCAGCCCGCCAGATCGCGTCCGTTCAACAACGGACGCCACTCCTGCGCTTGCACGGCGCAGACCGCGAGCCATAAGACACCAAATCGAACCATGAAATCCATCATACCCACATTTCCGTTTTGAGCCGCGCGTGCGAATCTCCTGGATGCTCGTCCGCATCAATATCGATAGGGGTTTGAAGGCAGCGAAGACCCCTGCGGAGGACAGCACCCAATGGGTGACAAACAAAACCAGCCCTTTCAGCTCTCGTTCAACGGCCTTCTCAAGATCGACTTCCAGGGATCGCGCGTTACTTCCGATGGTGGTCTGATCCTGGTGCGTGAGTTGGATGAACGGCTGGGCTTCGGTGCTCTCATTGCCCAACACCTGACTGACTCACGGCGCGGCAAGAATACCCAGCTTCCGCTGGCGGACCTACTGCGCCAGTCCGTCTACAGCCGGATTGCCGGCTACGAGGATGTCAACGATGCCGAGCGGCTCTCGCAGGATCCAACCTTCCGGCTGA
>VFZY01000042.1 GCA_016870915.1 Acidobacteriota bacterium
GGGAGAGGTGTCGAAAGAACTGCTGGAAACAGGCATGTTGTCAGTTTTCGTTTTTGTGCGATGGTCGAAAGAAGCCATCCGCAGGCACTGGCCCGCCCTCGGAAAGGGGATTCTGATCAAATCCGGCACGGGAGTGAGGCGTTGGTGTAGACTGTTGGGGTCCGGGAGACCCAAAATGGAAATCCCGGAGAAAAGGGGTTGTTGCATGCGATCGATCCAAATCCTTTCCCTCATCCTTCTCAGCAGCGCGAGCCTCCGGGCGCAAACGGCGACATCTCAGATTTCCGGCGTCGTCCGGGACGGCTCTGGCGCGGTAGTACCCGCCGCCACGGTCACGCTCACGCACGAATCCACCGGAGTGGCGCAGAAGCAGGACACCACGGAAGCCGGCGTCTATGCCTTCCCGGCGATCAACGCCGGTACGTACACGCTGCGTGTTGTGGCCAACGGCTTCAAGGCTGCTGTGCGCACGGGCGTTTCCGCGCTGGTGAACTCACCCGTTGCGCTCGATTTCACGCTTGAGGTGGGCGCGGCCACGGAAAGCGTCCAGGTGAGCGCCTCGGCCGAACTGATCCAGACGTCGAACGCCACGATCGGCAACGTCGTCGAACAGAAAGCCATCGTCAACCTGCCGCTCAACGGCCGCAATCCTCTCACGCTGATCATGTTCGAACCGGGCGTCACGCAGCGCAGCGGCAACACAGTGAATGTCAACGGCGCACGCTCGACGGCCGTGAACGTCACGATCGATGGCATCGACGCCAACGAAAGCACCAACCCGAACCCCACCAACAACGTCTTCCGCCTGAACCCGGACAATGTGCAGGAGTTCAAGGTGACGACCAACAACCCCACGCCCGAAGAAGGCCGCAATTCCGGCGCCAACGTCTCCATTGCCACGCGTTCCGGCACCAATCAATTTCACGGTACGCTGTTCGAGTTCTTCCGCAACACCGCCCTGAACGCACAGGATTTCTATTCGAGTGCACAGGGCGCTCCCAAACCCATCATCCAGTTGAACCAGTACGGCCTGGAACTGGGCGGCCCCATCCGCCGCAACAAGACCTTTTTCTTTGTCAGCTGGCAAGGCCAGAAGGTCAACTTCGCCGACCCGGTGGACAAGGCTTTCGGCGAATCCGTGGATCTTTACACGCCCAGTGCCCTGAGCGGGGCCTTCCGGTACTGGGTGAACGACCCTCGCACGCCATTCACGCTCAACGGCGTGCGTGTCACGCAGAATTCGCCCAATCTGATCAACCCGGCCACGGGCGGCCTGGCCTCGGGGGTCCGGGCCTGCACTTCGCCCGGCGATTCCAACTGCGTGGCCACGTTCAACATCTTCACGGCGGACCCGCTGCGCCGCGGCCTGGACTCCGCCGTACGCGGCGTCCTGGGCAGGTATCCGGCGCCCAACTCGATCAACAGCGGCGATGGACTGAACACCGGCGGATTCCAGTGGAACACCCCGTTCCGTGTCCGCGGGCCTCAGGGCATGGCCCGCATCGACCATACGATCAACGACAAGCACTCTCTGTTCGCCCGATGGCTGGGCGCGGAGCAACAGACGCTGGGCGGCGACCCGATCAATAGCCGGCCGGTGGTGCTTCCAGGCTTTCCTCCACGGGGGGAAGTCTTCCGGCCAGCGCTCAACGTGGCCGTGGGGCTGCGCAGCGTGCTATCGCCGCGCCTGGTCAACGAACTTACGCTCGGCTATTCGCGGTGGAGCTTCCTGTTCACGCAGGGTGAAGCCAATCCCGCGTTTCCAAACTCGCCGCGCTTCACCTTCAACAATTCGGACGTTGATTACACCGCGAACCCGCGTACTTTCCGTGCGGTCAACACGCCGCAGATCGTGGAGAACCTGAGCTACCTTTCCGGGTCCCACGTCATGCGTTTCGGCGCGAACCTCCGCTTCTACCAGCACAACGACCAGCGCGGCGACGTGGGCGGCACCAGCCTCACTCCGGCCATCACGCTTTCCCGCACAACGCGGCCGCCCTCGGGTTTCACGCTCCCGGCGCTTGCCACGGCCACCACACCGGGAATCGCCGCGGTCGATCTTAACCGGCTTCAGGGCGCCATCAACGATCTGCTGGGAATCCCGGCCGGGCTCACCCAGGTTTTCCTGGGCGATCTGCGCAGTGACACCTTCCTGCCGTTCCGGTCGGGCGAAAAGGCGGTAACGCTTTGGGCCCAGGGCCAGCGGTCGAAGCAATACAACTTCTTTGCCCAGGATGAGTGGAAATTGCGGCGCAACGTGACGTTGAGCTATGGCGTGCGTTGGGAGGTGAACCCGCCGGCGACGGAAGCGGGTGGACGGGTTTATGTGCCCAACCGTTCCATTGAAGGCGGCGACGGCCCGGTCACGTTCGTCAAAGCTGACCGGTGGTACCGCAACTTCAACTGGGGCGCGGTTGCTCCGCGCCTGGGGATCGCGTGGTCGCCTGGAAGCTCGGGCCGGATGGTGGTTCGCGCGGGCTATGGCACAGCGTTCGACGCACTCAACTCGTTCCAGGTGACTTCGGTGGCGGCATCGGTTCCCGGGCAGAACTTCCGTTGCAGCTCCCAGTTTTCAGGCGCCGGCGGAGCGATTGTGACCACGCAAGGCTGCCAGGCCGTCACGAACATCCGGCTGGGCGACGGCTTCCCGAACGAGATGGCCCCGCCCACCGTAAAGCCCTCCACGTTCCTGACTCCCCCGGCCCAGGTCTCGGCGAACGCGGCCCCGGTCCGCGTGTTCGATCAGAACCTGAAGATGCCCACCGTGCACCAGTGGAACCTCACCCTGCAGCGCGAGTTGGGGCAAGGCTACGTCGCCTCCGCCGCCTACGTCGGGCGCCGCGGCACGCGCCTCTACCGCGCGCTTGATGTCAACCAGATCGACGTGCGGCCCCTGCTCCCTTCCTTCGCCGCCATGCAGCGAAACGTGGCCATCCCCGGCTGCCGCCCCGATGGCACGCTGGCTAATAACACGGCGTGCCCCGGTGCGTCCGCCATCCCCATGATTCAATCCGGGGTGATGACCGCCGCATTCGCCAACGGCGCGGCGTCTATTACGGACCTTAACCAGAACGCCGCGGGCAACATGGGTATGCGCCTCGAGCAGGCCACACTTGCGGGC
Organism: Acidobacteriota bacterium; assembly: GCA_016870915.1. Classification (GTDB taxonomy): domain Bacteria; phylum Acidobacteriota; class Terriglobia; order Bryobacterales; family Bryobacteraceae; genus VFZY01. The sequence goes on from VFZY01000042.1 coordinate 3,122, forward strand.
CGCCTGCGTCCCAACCCGCAGTTCGCCCAGATCCTGCTCATCGACAACGGCGGCGATTCGAACTATCACGCGGGCCAGTTCACGCTGCGCAAGCGTTTCGATCAGGCCGGGCTCCTGTACAACGCGGCATACACCTGGTCTAAGTCGATTGATGTGCTTTCGCTTGACCCGGTGTTGGCCACGGTGGGCGGCGGCCTCACAACCACGTCCGCCCGCACGGCGGCCGATGCCCGCAATTACCGCAACGAACGCGCCCGCAGTGACTTTGATCAGCGGCACGTGATCAACATGACCGGCATCTACGAACTGCCGTTCGGGAAGGGTAAGCGCCTGCTGGCGAATGCTCCACGGGCGGTGAATTTTCTGGCCGGCGGCTGGAGCCTGAATGGCATCTACACGTTCCAGTCCGGCGAGCCGTTCACGGTCCGCAGCGGCGTGCTGACTCACAACGGCACAGCGCAATCCCGGGCCGCGCTCAAGCCCGGCGTAGCGCTGCCCAAGGCCAAACTTCAAGAGGTGGGCAACACGACGGGCCCGGTCTTCTTCCCCGATGCTTCGGCCTTCGCGATTCCAGGCCCTGGAGAGGTTGGCCTGGGCCGCAACCTCTTTCAGGGGCCCAGCTACTGGAACCTGGATGTGGGCATCACCAAGGGATTCCAGGTGACGGAGCGGGTGCGGGCCGTGTTCCGCACGGAGATGTTCAACGCGCTCAACCACGCCAACTTCCGCAACCCGCGGGATGCCAGCGTCGGCAGCCCGGCCATCACCTCCACCGTCTTCGCCCAGGCTTGTTGCGTGACGCTTTCCACGGCTGGCTCCGCCACAACGAATCAGAACGGAGAAAGCTGGCGTGTGATTCAGCTTGCCCTGAAGGTGACGTTCTAGCGCGTCAGGCCAGAATGTTCCGGACAACGCGGGCCGGTTCCACGCCGGTCAAGCGTTGGTCGAGCCCCTGGAACCGGTAAGTGAACTTTTCATGGTGCACGCCGAAAAGATGCAGCAGGGTTGCCTGCAGGTCGCGCACATGCACCGGGTCACTCACAATGTTGTAGGAAAATTCGTCGGTCTCTCCATGCACGGTGGCGCCCTTGATGCCGCCGCCGGCCAGCCACAGTGAGAAGCAGCGCGGGTGGTGATCCCGGCCGTAATCGGTAGCGGTGAGTTTGCCCTGCGAATAGATAGTGCGGCCAAACTCGCCGCCGAAAATCACCAGCGTATCGTCGAACATACCCCGCGATTTCAGGTCCTGCACAAGGCCAAACACAGCCTGGTCGACATCCTTGCACTGGCTGGGCAACACTTCCGGCAACTGCCCGTGCACATCCCACCCGCGCTGGTACACCTGAATGAACCGCACGCCGCGCTCAGCCAGACGGCGCGCCATCAGGCAGGTGTTGGCGAACGTGCCAGGCTTCTTGGCCTCTTCACCGTACAACGAGTAGGTGGATGCGGGCTCTTTGGAAAGGTCGGTCAGTTCCGGCACGGAGGTTTGCATTCGGAACGCCATCTCATACTGGGCGATGCGAGCCAATGTTTCGGGGTCGCCGGTCTGCTGGTGCTGAATCTGATTCATTTCGCCCAGGGCGTCCAGCATCCGGCGCCGCACCGGGGACGGCACGCCATCCGGGTTGTTCAGATACAGCACGGAGTCCCCCGAGGACCGCAGCGCCACGCCGGCATACTGCGCCGAAAGAAATCCCGCGCTCCAGAGCCGGGCGGAGATGGCCTGCACGTTGGCCCGCGGATGGCTGTGGCTGGCATGCAGAACGACGAAGGACGGCAGATCCTGGTTCATGCTTCCCAGGCCATACGAAGTCCAACTGCCGATGCAGGGCCGCCCCGCGATCATGCTGCCTGTCTGCATGAACGTGATGGCGGGCTCATGGTTGATCGCCTCTGTGTTCATGGTGCGTATCAGGGCGATGTCGTCGGCCATGCGGCCGGTGTACGGAAGCAGTTCCGAAAGTGCCATGCCGCTCTTGCCGTGCTGCTTGAACTGAAAGACGGAGGGTGCAATGGGAAAACGGCTCTGGCCTGAGGTCATGGTGGTGAGACGCTGGCCACGCCGGATGGAGTCCGGCAGGTCCTTGTCGAACCAGTCCTTCATGCCCGGCTTGGGATCGAACAGATCGATCTGTGGCGGGGCTCCCACCAGATGGAGGTAGATGCATCTCTTCGCCTTCGGGGCATGATGCGGCAGCCCTGGTTGGCCGCCAATGGCTTCGCCCCTGGTGGCCGCCGCTTCGCCCATCAGGGAAGCCAGGGCCAGGCCGCCCAAGCCACGCGCTGAACGTCCGAAGAACTGGCGGCGCGTTTCGGCCGCCACCGTCTCCTCAATCAGCCGCTGAGGCAGGTGCCGCGCCAGCCGGCGCGCCGCCGGAGTGATCTCATCACCGTGAAGACCGGAATTTTCGTTGTTCATCGCCGTCCCCTATTTCGCCAGTACTTCATCCAGATTCATGAACTGATTCGACAGCATGGTCAGCGCGGCCAGTGGCACGTTGGGCAGCTTGCCGTCCACGGCGATTTCGCCGGCGGCCAGCAGTTTCCGCGCATCTTCCTGGTTACTGTCGTAGTGGCGCAGGAAATCCACATAGGCGCGGCGCGCCACATCGCGTTCGCGGGCGGCGAGCGGCCGCGCCAGCAACCGCTCCGCGATGGTGCCGATCTGCCTTTCCACATCGCCCGGCGCCGCCTGCATGGCGCTCTCGGCCAGCCGCCGCGCCGCTTCGACGAACTGGACATCGTTCATGGTGACCAGCGCCTGGAGCGGCGTATTGGTGCGTTCACGCCGCACGGAACAGTTTTCGCGCGTGGGCGCGTTGAAGATCTCCATGGCGGCCGGCGGCGCGCTCCGCTTCCAGAAGGTATAAAGGCTGCGGCGGTACAACTTGTCGCCTTCATCGCGCTTGTAGAAACGCGTGTTGCTGCCCAGCATCGCCACCGCCTCCCATACGCCTTCCGGCTGATATGGCTTCACGCTTGGACCGCCCAGCCGCGGCGAAAGCAAACCCGCCGAGGCCAGTGCGTAGTCACGGATCATCTCGCCATCCATCCGGAACCGTGGGCCGCGCGCCAGCAGCTTGTTCTCCGGGTCTTCCTTCAACTTCTTCTCCGTTGCCTGCGCCGACTGGCGGTAGGTGGCGGAACTCACCATCAGCTTGAAAAGCCGCTTGACATCCCAGCCTGATTCCCGGAAGTCCACCGCCAGCCAATCCAGCAGTTCGGGATGCGTCGGCGCGGTCCCCTGGGAGCCGAAGTCCTCAGAGGTCTTGACCAGGCCTGTCCCGAACAACTCCTGCCAGAAGCGGTTTACCGTGACGCGGCTTACCAGCGGATTGGCCGGGTCCACCAGCCACTGCGCCAGCCCCAACCGGTTGCGAGGCATCGACGCCGTCATGGGGGGCAGCACGGAAGGCACGGCCGGCTCCACCTTGTCCCGGGGCTGATCGTACATGCCGCGATAGAGGATGTGGGCCATCGGCTGCCGGTCCGATCGCTCCTGCATCACGTGCGTGATCGCGCCCCGCCGCCGCATCGCCCGGCGCTCATCGCGAAGCGCCGCAAGCTGCCCCACCAGGGCCCGGTACGGCGCGTCCTGCGTGTTCAGATAGTGCAGAAGCAGCGCTTCCCGTTCGCTCGCGTTCAGCGCTGGTGCGGCTTTCTCCCGGGAGGCCTCCAGCTGCGCCCACTGGCCGTCCAGGCGGGCTTCCTCCGCGCTCAGAATGCGGTTGTAGATGCGCAGTTCGGCCAGCGCGCCCCCGGCGAGGCCGCGCGTGGAATCGTGGCCCAGCCTGAGAGGCTGACCATTGTTGATCGAGCCCTTGAGAACGATCATGGAATCGCCGCCTTGGGCCAAGGCTGTCTTGCCATTCACCAGCAGCGTCATGCCGGGCTGTTCCCGCGTTCCATCATAGGTGGCTACAACGTGGTTCCAGGTGCCCGGCTTCAACTGCTCCAGGTGCCCGGCGCGAATCTGAATGGACCGCCCGTCATCCGCTGTGATCCTCAGCGCGATCACCCGGCCCAGCACTTCCATCACCCACCCGCGGCCCTTGTCTTTTCCGTCGGATTGGCTGGCCACAACATAGGCATCGTCCCCCTTGGGCATCAGAAACAGAGCCGATACCGAGAACGGCTTGCCTGCATCCACCGCCGCGACGTTGGGCAGTTCGATGCCCGTCTTGGCTTCAAAGTGGACCGCTTTGCGTTCCGCCTCGCGCCCCGCACCTAGCTTCGTGCTGGCGGCCAGGGTCACCGACGCCGGGTCCAACGAGTACACCTGCGCGGCGGCATCCACCGGCGCTTTGATATTGCGGCGGCCCGTGCCGTCAAGCCATGACGCAAACTCAGCCGGCCCGGCGGCGCGCCGTGCGTCCATGCGGGCGTGCGCCGCCTGCTCATCTTCGGCCAGGCGGCTCCAGCGCGGACGGTCTTCGTCCGACGGCACCACGATCACCGGTGGCGTGTCGGGAATGTTCCCGTCCATGGCGTTCTGCGTGGTATTCCTGAAAAACGCCGCCATGGAGTAGAAGTCGCGCTGGGCGATCGGGTCAAACTTGTGATCGTGGCAGGTGGCGCAGCCGACGGTGAGGCCGAGGAAAACCGTGCCCGTCGTGTCCACCCGATCCTTGGCGTAGATCGCCTCCACCTCATCGATGATCACGCCGGCTTCGTTGGTGGTTACATTGCAGCGATGGAACCCCGAGGCGATCTGTTGATCGAGCGTCCGGTTCGGCAACAGATCGCCCGCGATCTGCTCCACCGTGAACTGGCTGAATGGCATGTTGCCGTTGAACGCCTTGATCACCCAGTCGCGGTAGGGCCACATTTCGCGGTAGTTGTCGACATGAATGCCGTGGGTGTCGGCATAGCGCGCCGCGTCCAGCCAGTAGCGCGCGCGGTGCTCACCCCATCGCCCGGACGCCATCAGGCGATCGACATACCGGTCGTAGTAGTCCTTCGACTGGTCGTTGACAAAGGCTTCCACATCGGCCGGCGCGGGCGGCAAACCGGTAAGATCCAGAGCCAGGCGCCGCGCGAGCGTCCGGCGATCGGATTCCGGCGCCGGAGCCAGCCCCGCCGCCTCCATGCGCGCCAGCACGAACCGGTCAATGGCATTGCGAACCCATTCCGTATTCTTCACGGGCGGCAGCGGCGTGCGCACCGGGGTCTTGAACGCCCACTGTTCCTGCCACTGAGCTCCCTGCTCGATCCACCGCCGGACCACGTCCTTTTCCGCATCGGTCAAGGTTTTGTGCGAGGCAAGCGGCGGCATCCGCAGTCCGGTGTTTGGATGGTTGATGCGCTGCCAAATTAGACTCTTGTCAGGGTCGCCGGGTGTGACAGGAAGGCCCGCCTTGCGCGTCTCAGCAAGGCCTTCGCGTGTATCCAGCCGCAGCCCCGCCATGCGTGTCTGCGGATCAGGACCATGGCACGCAAAGCAGTTGCCTGAAAGGAACGGCCGCACTTCACGCTGGAAGTCCACCGGTTTGCCGGCCGGCTTGCCGGCAGTCTTCGCAGCGCTGCGGACCACGGGTTTCGCGGCGACGCCTTGGGACTTCTGGGCGGAGGCAGCCACATAGACGAGGGCTCCGCAAGTGATTACGATCAGGACACGCGACATGGCCAGGATACCTACTGTATCCAGTTTGCACCAGGAATGCGCTGCGTGCTCCCGCGTAGAAACGGGGGCCACCCTGCGATCATGTCTATCTGAGAGGCAAGAGGCGGACCCTGAATGACCGGCGATTGGCCGAGACGACGGCTCCCGCCGCCAGCAAAGCATCGCAACGCGCGCAGATCGAGGTGATCAAGTCCGCCTGCTCCGCTGTGGTCAGCCCTTCGATGCGGAGAAGAATGACAGATGGCCGGCCCTGGCCAGTAATCGCCAAATGAGCGTGGAAATCGTGATCCAGGGTCACGCAAACGCGGTCCTGAAGCCGGGCCGCGGCCATGATGTCCGAATCTTCCGCTCGATCCAGACCGATTTCCATGACGTGGATCGTGTCAAATCCCTGCTGCCGTAGGATTGCCGCCGCACCCGGCGCGAGGCCCTGGTCAAGCAGGAGCGCGATCATGCGACGCGATCTATTCCAAAGCTCTCATCGTCAACCGCCGCCGCCGCAAAAAGTAGCGCCTGATTGAGGTCTTCGGATTCGAGGAATGGGTACTCGGCTAGCAGCGCATCACGATCAGGGTAGGACGATAGCAACTCCAGGACGCGCCGGACCGTAATTCGCATTCCGCGGATGCACGGCTTCCCGCCACACTTTCCGGGCTCGACGGTGATTCGGTCGAACGACGCGACTGAGGCCATACTCTTCAGTCTAAGCTACGCGTGCGGACCCCAGACCCCGAATCCTCACGGAGGACCGCGTCATAATCATAACGATGCAGCACCCTCTTACCCGCGTCCTCCTCCCCCTCTGCGCCGCCGTTTCCACGCTCGCCCTGGACCTCCGCCAGGCGTCCATCGTGATCAACCCCCAAGCCAAACCTCGCGAGCGCATGACCGCCCGCCTCATCGCGGAAGAAGTGGAGAAACGAACCCACCTCCGCTGGCCCATTGTCACAGCGCGCCCTGCATCGGGACCCTCCATTTCCCTCACGACCCGCGCCATGCCGCCGGCCGAAGGCTTCACAGTCCGCGCGGAAGGCGGCGGTATCGCCATTGAGGGCAACGATGAGCGCGGCACCCTGTTCGGCGCGGGCTGGCTGCTGCGGCAACTCAATCTCGACCGCCTCACCGCCACGGCCCCCGACGGTCTTGCCGTCACCACGGCCCCCAGGTACCGGCTGCGCGGCCACCAGATCGGCTACCGCCCCAAAGTCAATTCCTATGACGGCTGGACCCCGGCCCAAATGGAGCAGTACTTCCGCGACCTCATCGTCTTTGGCGCCAACGCCGTCGAACTGATCCCGCCGCGCAGCGACGACGATGACGACAGCCCCCACTTCACGCTCCCCAAGCTCGACATGATGGCCGAAGCCTCGCGCATCCTCGACTCCTACGGCGTCGACGTGTGGATCTGGTATCCCGCCATGGACAAGGACTATTCGGATCCCGCCACGGTGGAGTTCGCACTCAGGGAATGGGAAACCGTCTACAAGCGCCTGCCCCGGATCGACGCCATTTTCGTCCCGGGCGGCGACCCCGGCCACACGCAGCCGCGCTATCTGATGGCTCTTCTTGAACGCCAGACTCAGCTCCTGCGCAAGTATCATCCGAAGGCCCAGATGTGGGTCTCCCCGCAGAGCTTCTCCCGGGAGTGGCTGGACGAGTTCATCGAGATCCTGCGCAAAGGCCCGGCCTGGCTGGATGGCGTGGTGTATGGCCCACAGGTCCGCGTGGACCTTGCCGAGTTGCGAAAGCTGGTTCCCGCGCGCTACCCGATTCGCAACTACCCCGACATCACTCACAGCCGCCACTGCCAATTCCCCGTGCCCGGCTGGGACCTTGCCTACGCCATCACCGAAGGCCGCGAAGTGATCAACCCGCGCCCCACCCAGATGACGCGCATCTTCGAACTCCAGCAGCCCCACACCATGGGCTTTCTCACCTACTCGGAAGGGGTCAATGACGATGTGAACAAGGCCGTTTGGAGCGCATTGGGCTGGAACCCCGAAACCCGCCCTGAGGCCACGCTGCGCGAATTCGCACGCTACTTTTTCGGCCCCCGCCACGCCGGTGACCTGGCCCAGGCACTGCTGGGGCTTGAGAGGAACTGGAGCGGCCCGCTGCTTGCCAATCAGGGTGTGGAGTCACTGCTCCAACGCGTGCGCGCCATTGAACAGACCGCTCCGCCCGCCCTGCTTGCCAACTGGCGCTTCCAGCAGATCCTCTACCGCGCCTACTACGACGCCCATGTCCGGCGGCGCCTGATCGCCGAACGGGCCGCCGAACAGCAGGCTTACGAAGCTCTGGAACGCGCCGCCGAAACCGGGGCCGGCGCGGCCCTGGATGCCGCCGCGCGAGCCCTGGCCGCCCCGCCCGCCTCCCAGGACCTCCGCGCCCGTCTGGGTGAACTGGCCGAAGCCATGTTCCAGTCGATCCGCGCCCAGTTGAGCGTCAGCCGCTACCGCGCCATCGCCACCGAACGCGGCGCCAACCTTGACACCTCCGGTATGCCTCTCAACAACCGCATCTGGCTGACGGCCCGCTTCACCGTCATCCGGCAGCTTGCCACTGAACCCGAGCGTCTCCGTGAGATCCGGGCTCTGGTGAATCGCGCGTCTCCGGGACCCGGCGGCTACTACGACGATCTGGGCGATCCTTCCAATCAGCCCCACGTCGTGCCCGGGCCCGGCTTCCAGGATGACCCCGAATTTCGCCGCAGCCGTCTGATCAGCTTTGGCCTGCGCGGCACAGGCGCCGCATTCGGCGGCCGTAACTACCTGGATTACCCCATGCAATGGTGGCGTCACGCCGAAGCCCTGCACGATCTTGAATTGACGCTGGACTACCCGGACCTGGACCCCGCAGCGGCGTACCGGCTCCGCGTGGTCTACACCGGTGACCGCACCGAGCCCCGCGTCCGCGCCGTGGCCAACGGAACTGTCGAGATCCACCCGCTCATGGCCCGGCCCGTTCCCTTCGCCCCGCTTGAGTTTGATATCCCGCCCGCCGCCACCACCAGCGGCCGCCTCCGGCTCACCTTCCATCGCGAAAAGGGGCTGGGCGACGCCGGGCGCGGCATGGCGGTGAGCGAGGTGTGGCTACTCCGCAAGTAGGGCGCGCAGATCGGCGGGCACAGGCGCCCGGAAGTGCAGCCCGGCTTCTTCGCAGATCCACTCGGAGCAGTGGAGCGCATGACGGCGCAGTTCAAGCAGCGCCTCGTGCCGCTCCGTCCATCCGTGCTCGGCGAACTCGATGTAGAGCAGTTCGTCGGGGCCGTAGATCTTGTCGCCCGCCAGGGGATGGCCCAGCCACGCCGCATGCACCCGGATCTGATGAGTCCTGCCGGTAAGCGGCCGGGCTTCGGCGAAGGTGAAGCCGTTCCCCCAGGCCACCGGCGTAAACTCAGTCACCGCGGGCTGGCCCCCTTCCACCACGCCATGACGGAACGGAACCCGCGCTCCGGGCACACGGCCCACCGGTTGATCCACCGTGACGGCGGCGGTCAGGTGTCCCCGCATCGTCGCGTGGTAGACCTTGCGAACGCGCCGCGCGGCCATGGCAACGCCCAGTTGCCGCGCCATGGCCTCCGTTCTTGCCACTACCACGATGCCGCTGGTCTCCCGGTCGATGCGCGACGGCAGCCGGACCTTGTCCAGCCCCCACACCTCACGGCATGCCCCGGCCAGACTGGACCACGGGCCGTGTTTTGAAGGATGCACCACCACCAGCGCGGGCTTGTTGAACACCAGAAGATCGCTGTCTTCGCGCAGTACCCAACTCCGGATCTCATCCGGTGACACCTGCCAGCCCCAGGGCGCTTCGGGCATTACTTCCGCATCTTGCGGTAGGTGGCCAGGCACCGCTCCGCGGTGTCGAACGGCGTGAAGTCGCTGCCTTCCTGCTCGATGAGGTAGAACTCGATGCCGCCGGTCTTTTCCGCGGCGTCGAAGATGGCTTTCCACGGGGCGGCGCCATCGGCGAAAAGCGCCTTGTACCCGGTGGTCTTCGACCATTCCTTCAGATGCATGGACGCGATGCGCCCCGGGTTCTGGCGAATCCACGTCACCGGGTCAGACCCGGCCTCCACGCATGTGCCCACGTCCAGTTGCAGCACCACGTCCCGCGGCGTATTCTTGGCCAGCACTTCCATGGGACGCACGCCGTCAATCGGCCTGAACTCGGCGGCGTGGTTGTGGAAGCCCGCCCGCATGCCCGCACTCTTCAGCTTCGCGGCGCCCTCGGTGAGTTGGGAAGCCACCTGCTTCCAGCCGTCCAGGGTGTCGATGCGGCGGCCGGCGCTCGCCATCACCACCAGGCGGCTGCCGATGATCTGGTTCAGCTCAATGGCATGGCCGATGTTCTCCGGCAGGAATGAACGGGCGCTGTTGTGGGTGGAATAGCATTTCACGCCCAGATCATCCAGCAGGGCGCGGATCTCCTTGGCTTGGGCGGCGGTCCATTCGAAATACGGGGAGTAGAACTCCACGCATTCGTAGCCCATCTTGGCCACGGCGCGCACGGTGCCCGGAAGGTCCTTCTTCAACTCCTCGCGGACGGAATAGAGTTCCAGGCCCACCGGAATCTTCCGGGCTCCAAGAGCTGGAAAAGAGGCCGCGGCCGAAGCCAGCACGGAACGGCGGGTGAACGTGGAAGACATCCCTACAGCGTACTCAAAACCACCCCCGTACGCTCGGGCGTGCCGCTTACTGCGGGCGGCGCTTCAGCGTGGGCCGCTCTTCTTCATCCGCGCGCGGCTTCTTGCCATCCTCGTCGGCATCCACGGTGGTGGTGCCGCCGCCGGGCTGGCGCCGCAGACGCGGCCGGTTGGGATCCTGAGGATCCACCTTGCGCCGGTTCTGCAGCATCGCCAGACGGTTCTTCACGTCGTGGAACTCGCTGGTGGTCACCACGTACTCCGGCCGCTCCTCGAGCAACTGCTCGATGTTCTTCTGCGAATCCTTGATGCGGTCATCGGTCGGCGGATGGGAACTGAACAGCTTGCCCATCGTGCCAGGCTTGCGCTTTTCCTTGGATTGCAGTTTCTCGAAGAAGTCGACGAAGGCCCCGGGGTCGTAGCCGGACTTGTAGAGATATTGCAGGCCCAACAGGTCGGCTTCCGCCTCGAAGCCGCGCGTAAAACTCAGAAAGCCCATCGGGATGGCGACGCTGGCCGCTTGCCGGATTCCGAATCCGGTCCAGCCGCCCATGAAGATCAGAGGAATGGTGGCCAGGTTGACGATCTGGCCGCGGGTCTGGCCGCGGGTGCCGTGCCGTGCGGCGATATGGGCGATTTCGTGCGCCATGACGCCGGCCAGTTCAGCTTCCGATTCGGCCGAGAGGATCAGGCCCGTGTTCACGAAGAAAAATCCACCCGGCAGGGCGAACGCGTTCACTTCCTCGCTGTCGATCACCTTGATGGTGAACGGCACCTTCGCATCCGAGTTCCGCACCAGATTCTGGCCCAGGCGGTTCACATACTCGGCCACCACCGGGTCATCCACAATCTTCGCCTGGCGCTGAATGTCGTCGGCATAGGCCTTGCCCATCGCGATCTCTTTCTCGATGGAGTAGAAATTCACGCCCTTGCCGACGTCCCGGTTGCCGATCTGCTCCGGATCTTTCTTCGACGGCTTCTTCTTGTCGTCGTTATCCTTGGCGGCCGCCTTTGAGTTGTCCTTCTTCGCTGGGGCATCCTTGGTGTCGGCCCAACCCGGCGCAGCCAACGCCAGGGCGATCGTCAAAGACCCGGAAAGTATGCGCTTCGTCATCTCAGCCTCCCAAGGGACCGTTTCTGCCACCTACAGTATACCCCCGCGGCGCTCCCCCGGCGGGCATACTCACCTACTGGAACGTATCCTGAGAACAATGGGTTTCGACAATCTGGCCACGGCCTTCGCGGCGGAGTTCCCCGTCCGCGACCACCTGATCTACCTGAACCATGCCGCCGTGGCGCCGCTTCCCGCAAGCGTTGCCCAAGCCATGAGCGGATTTTCCCGGGAGGCGAGCCTCTACGGCTCACGCCACTACGACCGCTGGATGCGGCTCTATGAAGACCTGCGGGAATCGGCCGCCCGGCTCATCGGCGCTTCGCCGCGCGAGATCGCCATCACCAAGAACACTTCCGAGGGGGTCTCGATGGTGGCGCAAGGCATTGATTGGCAGCCCGGCGATCGCGTGGTGGCTTTCCGGGAGGAGTTTCCGTCCAACTTCTATCCCTGGCGCCGCCTGGAAGACCGCGGCGTTCAGGTGGAATGGCTTTCGATCCATGATCCGCTGGAGCGCATCGAATCGGCCGTGCGCGGCGCCCGGCTGCTCGCCATCAGTTTCGTCAACTACCTGAGCGGGCATCGCGTGGATCTTGAGGCCATCGGCGCCCTCTGCTCCGCGGCCGGGTGCTTCTTCTTCGTGGACGCCATTCAGGGTCTGGGGGCCTTCCCCCTGGACGTGGAACGCGCACGCATCGATGCCTTGGCGGCTGACGGCCACAAGTGGCTGCTCGGCCCCGAAGGCTGCGCCATCCTCTACGTCCGGCGCGAACGCCAGAGCGAGATCTTCCCCGTGGAGTTCGGATGGACCACCCCGGCGGGCCACCAGGATTATGCCTCCCGGGACGAGCGCTTGCGCGACGACGCCGGCCGCTATGAGTGCGGAACCCTGAACACCATCGGCTGCTTCGGCCTGAAGGCCGCGCTCGATCTGATCCTGGCCGCGGACGTCGAACGGATTGGACTCCGCGTGCTCAGCCTGGCGGACCAACTGGCGGAGGGCGCCGTCGGGGCGGGGTATCAGCTCATGCTGCCCCGGGACGGCGCTTCTTCGTCGGGCATTCTGTGCGTCCGCCACCCTGATGCCGACAGCGGCCAGGTGGTTCGGTTCCTGCGGGAAAACAACGTCATGGCCGCGCCCCGGCAGGGCTGGATACGCCTTTCGCCCCATTTCTACCTGGACGAAAGCGACATCGCGCGCGCCGTGGGGTTCTTGAGGGCAGCCCTGAAAGGCTAGAATCGTAGTTTCGGCGTCTTTGGAACGATGACTCGCACCCTTGTATTGACCTGTTTTCCTCTTCTGGCATCCGCCGCCGCTTCTCGCGACGGCCTGGAGGACGCCCGGGACCGCCAGGACCGGGCAGCGCTCCAAAAGATCGCAAGTGATCGTCTGGCTCAGGCCGAAGGCAACGCCGGGAACGGACGCGCTCTCTACCAGGCTGCTGTCGCGCATCTCTATCTTGCGGAAGTCGCCCTCGAAGTCCGGGACCGGAATGCGGCCAAGGGCGCGGCTGAAACCGGCATCCGGGCGGCGGAGAAGGCGGTGGCCCTGCAGCCCGCCAATGCCGAATACCATCGCGTGCTGGGGACGCTGTGCGGCCAGATCATCCCGGCCAACGTGCTGGCGGGCTTCAAGTACGGCCGGTGCGCGATGGAAGAGGTCAACAAGGCCGTTGAGCTGGCGCCCAAATCGGCGGAAGCGTTCATGAGCCGGGGGGTTGGCAACTACTATCTGCCGGCGTCGTTCGGGGGAGGCCCCGAACTGGCTCTCAAGGACCTGGAACGGGCGGCGCAACTGGACCCCAAATCCTCGGACGTTCAGGTCTGGCTGGGCCTGGTGCTCCGCAAGCTGAACCGGAATACCGACGCGCGGAAAGCATTCCAGCGCGCGCTGGAGCTGAATCCCAACCGCCTGTGGGCGAAGCAGCAACTGGAAAAGACTCCGGCGCCGTAGATGCTCAGCAACCTTGCCGTCGCCGCCGCGCTATTGGCGCTGTCGATCATTGGGTTCGTTCAGTACCCCGGCCGCGCCTGGTTGAGTTCCGACACCCAGATCTACATCGCGGTGCTTGAGCACCTGTTTGACCGCGGCGTGCTCGCGCGCGACCTGTTGGCCTCCGGCGCACACGTCTCATTCACCGCGTACGACGACATCGCCATCGCACTGCGGCGCCTGACCGGGCTTAGCTTTGAAACGGTGTTGATGGCGCAGTTGTTCCTTTTCCGGGTGACACAACTCACCGGAGCCTGGCTGTTTGCCACCGGGGCCGGGTTGGGCCGCGTGCAGGCCATTTTCCTCACCTCTGTCTACGCCCTCAACTCCTGGATTCTCGGTCCGTCGGTGATCAGCTTTGAAGTGGAGCCCATACCGCGAGGTTTCGCCACCGCCTGCGCGGTGCTGGCCATCGGGCTCATGGCCCACCGGCGCTACGTAGCGGCCGGGTGCGCGGCTGCGTTGGGTTTCCTCTACCATGCCCCAGCCGTGTACATGCTGTGGGCCGGATGGCTGGTGGTGTGCCTGACACGAGGCGACCGGTCGCGATGGCGGGCCTTCCTGCCCCTGGGCGCTGCGGTGCTGGTGCTGGGTGCGCTGACGGCCGGCCAGACCGGAGTGGTTGAACGGCAGCCGTTCTTCAGCCGCATTGAACCCGAAGTCGCCGAACTGCAGCAGATGCGCGCGGTTTACAACTGGATCTCGCGCTGGCAGCCGGGCGCCATTCCGAACTACCTCATCCTGGCCGCCGTCACCGCTCTTGCGCTGCTGCGGCTGCGAGGCGTGCTGGGGCATGAGATTCGCTGGCTCGCCGGTACGATGACCGCCGGGGCGCTGTTGACCATGCCCCTTTCTTACCTTCTGCTGGAACAGTGGCGCTGGGCGCTGGTGCCGCAAGTTCAGCCCATGCGCGCGCTTCTCTTTGTGGTGCTGTTCGCGGTGCTCTTGGCGCTGGTGGCCGCATTGCGCGCCGGTTCGGTCTGGGAGGCTATTGGTTGGTTGATTGTTCCGTTCGCGCTGCCGTTGAGCCAGATGCGGCTCACCACGCTTGCCACCAGCGCCGCCGATCCAGTGTGGCGAACGCGGCTGCTCCTGGTCTGCGGCCTGGCAGCCGTTTGCGGCACTTGCCTTTGGCTGAGCGTGCGGCTGGGCCGGGGTTGGAAGCCGTGCCTCCCGCTCGCCGCGGCCATCGCTTGCGTCATCTGGGGCTGCTGGCTGATCCCGTTGCACGGAGGAATCCGCTTCCTGGCGCGCCTCAAGACAGACGATGTGGCCGCGCTGGCGGCGTGGGCACGCGCCGGCACCGCCCCGGAGGATATCTTTCTGTTCCCACAGGCGCGGGAAGGCCTGCACCCGGGTCTCTTCAGGGCCTTCGCCTTGCGCCCGGTCTACGTGGATTGGAAATCCGGCGGACAGGTGAACTACTTCACGCGATACTCAAAGGAGTGGTGGAACCGGTGGCGCGAGACCATGGCGGCGCCGTTCGCGGGCGGCTCGACACGGCCGCTCGCCGAACGGGGCATCCGGTATCTGGTGTTGGAGAAGGACACCCCGGTGACCGATGCGCGGTTAGTCTACAGCAACGCTGTGTACAAGGTCTACGATCTGCTGCCCGGACGCTGACGCTCGCCGTTGCCCTGGCGCTCACCGCCCGGGGCCAATCCACCCAGGGTCTGGTGGCCGGACGCGTCACGGACGCAGGCACCGGGACTCCCGTAGCCGCCTCCACCGTCCGCTACTTCCAACTGGAGACCAACACATCTGGCCTGGTGCGCGCCTCGCCGGCCGGCCGGTTCGTGATCCTGCTGTTGCCGCCGGGGCGATACCGTCTGCGGGCTGAAGCCGCGGACTATCAGCCCCAGGAAGTCTTCGAAATGCGCGTGCCGGTGGCCGGGCGTCTGGATGTGGTGTTTCGATTGCGCCGCCGGTCCGATGTGTGGAATGACCGCCGGTACAGCGGCGGAGCGCCTGGCCAGAATCAACCCGTGGTCACTTTCTACGGGCCCGATGTCGATACCAGCCGGCGGGCTTCCTTCGCACCGCCGCCCTCCGAGCAGGGCGCGCTCGAAGCCACGCTTTCCACCGTGGTGGACCCTGTGGCGATGCGAGACCTGCCGCTGGCCGGCCGCGATGCCTACACCGCGCTGCTGGGCCAGCCCGCTGTCACCACGGAAACCGGCACATCGCGTGGACTCGGCTTGAGCGCCAACGGCCAACGCGCCACCTCCGCCAATTACCTTCTGGATGGCGTCGAGAACAACAACTACCTCGCCACCGGAGCGCTGGCCGCCGTGGCTCCGGAAGCGATTCAGGAGTACCGTGTGTCCATCTCGAACTTCGCCGCGGAGTTCGGCCGCACGTCGGGCCTGGTGGCTAACGCCGTCACGCGGTCGGGCGGCGCGGGCTGGCACGGCATCGGCTATCACAACTTTCAGCACAAGCTGCTGGGGGCAAACAGCTTTCAGGGCAACCTGCGCGGCTCGCCGCGGCTGGATTTTCTGGAGAATCAGAGCGGCGGGCAACTGGGCGGCGCCCTCAGGTCAGGGCGGCTGTTCGCCTCGGGCGCTTTCGAAACTCTGGACCAGCGCGGCCGGACGGAGCCCTTTCCGGTCACCTTGCCCAGCACCGCCTTCCGCTCCTTCACAGCACCCGGCAGCGTGGCCCGTCAACTCATCGACCGCTTCCCCGCGCCCGCCGCCGCCAACGGCGCCTTCCCCGTGGCCGAATACCTGTTCGCTCCCCGCACGGCGGTCACCCGGCGGCTGGGACTGGCCCGTGTGGACCTCCGCCGGGGAGAATCCCAGTGGATGGGGCGGTTCGCGGCGGGCTCGCTCGATCTGCCGGAACTCTTTCCGTCTCCCTACCCCGACTTTGTCACCGGCGCGCGCCAGCGCACCGGCTCCGCGGCCGTGGCGTGGCAGAAGAATCTCGGCGCCAGGACCGCCGCCGAGGTGCGGGCCGGCTGGGGCAGCTACTCGCTGGCCTGGGAACGCCCCCATCCTGAGATCCCGCTGCTGTCTGAGCGCAGTTTTCAGACCTGGCTTCCGGGTAACCCGTTCTTCTTCGAACTCGACCACGGGGCGCGCCACGGCGAACTCTCGGGCGCCATCTCGAAGGTGGCCGGCCGCCACATCGTCAAGGCCGGCGCGGGCGGACTCTGGCGCCGCACCGGAGGTGCCCTGGCGCCGGGCGGCAGCGGGCAGTACCTGTTCCTGGACATCATCGACTTCACACAGGACATGCCGACGTTCCTCTATGCCCCCTCGCGCAAGAGAGCGCTGCCGCGCTATGAGCCGCCCGCTCACGCGCGGAGCTATGCGATGTCCCAGTATCATGCCTTCGCCCAGGACACGCTCCGGCTCACCCCCCGGCTCGCCGTGAACCTCGGCCTGCGCTACGACTACTTCGGCCCCCCGCGCAACCGCGGCACTGTGCAGGATTCCTGGATTCGGGGCGGCGTCATCGTTCAGGCTCCGCCATCAGCCCCGCTCTGGGCGCCTGATCGCAACGGAGTCTCCGTGCGCGCGGGGCTCTCGTATCGGCTTTCGGAAAAGCGTGGTCTGCTTCTCCGCGCCGCTGGGGGCACCTTCACGGACCGCGTCTTTGATACATACTGGTTGGGCGTTCGCAACAATGACTACGGCCAGACCAGTTTCCTCCTGCCGCGCCAGCCCATCAATTACCTCACCGGCATCGCGAGTCAGGCTGCCCGCGCCCAGGAAGCCAGTCTGGACCCGAACTTCCCCCGATTCACCGTAGTCGACCAGCGACTGCGCGACCCCTATGCCATCAGCTTCCTCGGCGGCGTGGAAAAAGCGGCCCCACGCGGCTGGACCGTGCAGTCACTCCTGCTCGGATCCCTGGGACGCAAGCTCCCGGTGACCGACCAGGTAAACCGCGATCGCGCCTCCGAACCCAAGCGCGAGTTCCCAACTCTGCCCGACCTCTCCTATCGGGGCAATCAAGGCCTTTCGAACTACTACGCCTGGGTGACGCTCGCCTCGTGGGCTCATCGCCGCGGGCAGGCACAAGTGGCCTACACGTGGTCGAAGCTCATCGACACCCAGAGCGACCCGGTGGGCGAGGATCTCTTCAGCACCAGCTTCGCCCGAGTTACCTCCGGGCGCATCCCGGACTTTCCGGGCTTTGCCCGCGCGCGCGACAGCCGCGGCGAACGGGGCCTGGCCGATTTCGACCAGCGCCACAACCTGGTGGCGATGGCCGTCGCCGAGCCCGGCCTCTGGATTCGTCCGCTCCGTGGCTGGAAGGCCGCAATCATCGGAGCCGCCCGCGCCGGATTTCCCTACACGGTCTTTGGCCCCAACACAATCGAAGTGGGACAGGGCGTCACGCTGAATAACCGCGCGGACCTGACGGGCGCCGCGCCGCGTGTCAACCGCCCGGCCGCCGGAGGGCGTCTGCTGCTGGACCGTACCGCTTTCCGTGAACCGGCGGGCCGCGTGGGAACGCTGGGCCGCAATGCCTTCGTGGGACCGGGACTCTACAGCATGGACGTTTCGCTCAGCCGCGAAATCCAGTTGCGCGAACGGCTGCGGCTGGCGCTGCGCGCCGATGCCTACAACGTGCTCAACCACACCAACCTGGGGCAGCCCGATGCGAACTTCAGCCACGACAATCCGCGCTTCGGTGTCGCCACCTTCGGCCGCACCGGGCGCCAGCAGGGCATCGCGTCGCTCACACCCCTTGGCGATACGCCGCGCCGCATTCAGTTGATTGTCCGCCTGATGTTTTGATACTACCCGCGTGGCGGGCAACCCGCGTGGCGGGGGTTGCAATTCCCGCCTTCTGGGTGTACCCTTTTCAAAGCTGCCCACGAGCAGTCACAAGTATTTGGAGGACATATGAACATCGGAGCGCTTGCAGGTTCCCTTTTCCTGGCCGTGCCAATTTGGGCAGGGTCGGTCTTTCTCACCGGACATGATCCTGATTTTCACGCCCATGTTGGTGGCAACGTGGCGGGTGCGATCAAGATCAACCAAACGGCGATTGGCTACGTCACCGACCCGGGTTTCAATCCATTCAAGGCCGGCGGCATCAACAAGTTTCTATTCGTGGAATCGAATATCCCGATTCCCGGCGGCCATGTTCGCGGGAAGTCGGGAATCGTGGCCAGCGGCTACACCGAAGGCGTGGATTTCGACCACCACGATGCCACCACGCTGAACGCCGCTCTGAACCAACTGGGCACCGTGTACAACGCCATCGTTGTGGCTTCCGATTTCGGGGGCACGCTAACCCAGGCCGAGCTCGACATTCTGAACGCCCGCGGCGCGGACATCATCGGATTTCTCAACGCCGGCGGCGGCCTGTACGCCATGTCGCAGAGCAACAGCGGCGGGAGCGCCCAACTGACACCCGGAGGCGGGCATTACGGTTTTCTTCCGTTCATCGTCACCTCAGTCAATCTGGACATGTCGGAGACCGGATACACCGTCACCGCGTTCGGTGCTTCTCTCGGCCTGTCGGACGCCGACGTGAACGGGAACTTCTCCCACGCGATCTTCACGTCCACTGGTGGTATGAGCATTGTGGACGTGGATTCGACGGGCCGCATCTTGTCGCTGGCCACCCGGAACAAAGTGACTCCCACCGGCGTGGTGCCTGAGCCGGGCACCTATGCCATGATGGCCGCCGGGGTGGCACTCCTGCTGCTGCGTCGGCGCCGGTAGTCAGGCGCCCGCGTTCAGAATCCAGTCCACGGCCCCGGTGATTGAATCGGCGAGGAAGGCTGTGTCCTGCCTCGCCAGTTCGATAACGTGCCGATCGGCGGCCCAGCCGGTACGAACCAGGCAGCCGCGCGCGCCCAGATTGCGAGCGGCCCGCATGTCGTCCGGGGAATCGCCCACCACGAAGGAGTGGGCCATCTCCAGTTGATGATCGCTCGCCGCGCGTTCGTAGAGAAACACGTTCGGCTTCCCGCAAACACAAGGCTCGGCGCGGACGTGGGGGCAAACGTAGGGCCCTGTGACCAAAGCTTCCTGCTGCTTGAGCCCCGTTCAGCGGCAGCACAAGCGTACCGTTGAGATTCAGGAAAACGGCGCGCCGGCCCATGCCACGCTCAGCCGCGCAGCAGAGCTTCGACGGTCTGGCCTCCGTTGACGATCTTCGACGGCCGGCCGATGGGGGTCTGGAACTCATGCGTCGGGTCGACGCCCAGCACGTTGTAAATGGTGGACAGCAGATCCTCGGGCTCAACCGGCAGATCGGTTACTTCCACACCCTTGTCATCGGTGGCGCCGAGAATGCGCCCGCCCCGAATGCCCGCGCCGCCAATGGCGATGGACCAGGCCTTGTTGTGGTGATCGCGGCCGGCGTCGGCGTTCACCTTCGGCGTGCGTCCGAACTCACCCATGGCGATGACCAGCGTGGAATCGAGCAGGCCCCGGCGCGACAGGTCCGTGAGCAGGCCGGCGAAGGCGCGGTCGAACTCCGGCAGCAACACCTTCCGCATGGAATTGAAGTTATCGCCGTGGGTATCGTAGTTGAGCCATCCCTTGGCAACGGTCACGAAGCGGACGCCGCTTTCCACCAGACGGCGGGCGAGCAGACAGCCCTGGCCGACGGGGGTGCGCCCGTACAGTTCCCGGGTCTCCGCAGGCTCGGCTTCGATGTCGAAGGCCTTCTGCGCGGCGGGAGACCGCATCAGATCATAGGCCTTCTGATGGAAGCGGTCCAAAGCTTCGATGTCGCCTCGCGTATCCAGCGCCTTGAACTTCGCGTCCATCTGCTTCAGCAGGAACGCGCGGTCACTCACCCGCTGCCAATCAACGTCCACGGGCAGGGTGAGATCGCGGACCTTGTAGCCGGTGACGTTCGCATCGCCCGAGATGAACGGATTGTATTCCCCGCCCAGGTAGCCTCCCCCGTACGACGGGAAAGTATTGGGGACGGCAACATAGGGCGGCATGCCGTTCTTTGAGCCGAGCAGCTTGGAAACCACCGAGCCCATGCTGGGGAACTCGATGGTGGACAGCGGGAGATACCCGGTGAGCAGATAGTTGATCGCGCGCTCGTGGTTGTTCTCACGCGACTTCATGGAGCGCAGGATGGTGAACTTGTCCACCTGTCGCGCGGTCAGCGGAAGGTGCTCGCAGATCTGGATGCCCGGCACGTTGGTGGGGATGGGTTTGAACTCGCCCCGGTATTCAACCGGTGCATCGGGCTTCATGTCGAAGGTATCCATGTGCCCGGCGCCGCCGGATTGCCAGACCAGGATGCAGGAGATGTCCTTCCGGGGAGCCGCGCGCAGCACGCTGCCCAATGTCACGCCCAACGGGCCTAGGCTGCCCAGCCGAATGAAGTCACGCCGTCCGAAGATCATAAGCTGTTAGTGATTGTAGATGAATTCCCGGGAGTTCAAAAGGGCCCAGAACACGTCTTCCAGACCCCGGTGTCCGCGCTTTTCCGCCTGTTCGAGCGCCAGGCGCCGCTCACCGGCATCCGGCGGGCGGGAGACGGTGCGCAGGTAAAGTTCGTCGATGACGTCGCCGGCGGGCCGTCCTTTGGCCTTGGCCAGGAACCCTCCGGAATTGGTGATTTTCTTCTGAATGGTGTCGCCGCTGATCAGGTGCAGAGCCTGATTGAGCGTGGGCGGCTGCTTCCGTTCGCAGACAATCTGGCGGCTTGGCCGGTCAAACACCTCAAGGAAGTAGGACTCGATTTCGGGCTCAGGCAATTGGGAGGCTCGGGTTCCCGGATAGAGCGATCTGTATTCTTCCGGCACGCCCGTGGCCTGCGCGATGGAATCCAGCAGTTGCTCCGCCGAAAGGCGCCGCGCGAAGTAGCGTGAGTAGGCCATGGTGTCGCCTTCACTGCCCGGGGCTGGGGTGCCTGAAAGCTGGTACGCCCGCGAGGCGGTGATCACCCGGATGAGGTGGTGGAGATCGAAACGGTGAGCGATAAAGTCCTTCGCCAGCGCGTCCAGCAGCGGGGCGTTCGATGGCGGGTTCGTTTCGCGGAAATCGTCCACGGGCTCAACCAGCCCACGTCCCATGAAGTTGCGCCACATGCGGTTGACGATGGCCCGGGCAAAGAACGGATTCCCGGGCGAGGTCATCCAGTCGGCAAGCAGTTCACGCCGGTCCGTCTCGTTGCCGGGTGCAAGCACCGGGTCTCCCAGCGGTTTGGGTTGAAAAACCTGCTTGGTGTCGGGATGCGAGAATTGGCGTGCGAAATCGACGTAGAGCACGCGTTCGTTGTTGCGGGGGCCGGTGCCGTTCTTGTACCTCACCTGGGAGAAGAATGCCGCCATGCCGCTGAAATCGCCCTGGGTCCACTTCTCCAACGGATGGTTGTGGCAGCGGGCGCATTCGATGCTGATGCCCAGAAAAAGCTGGCTGGTGACGGCAGCCATATCCAATTCCTTTTTCATCAGAGGGTAGTAGCTGGTGGCAGGAGCGTCGAACATGCCGCCGGATGATGTGAGCAGTTCCCGCGCGAACACGTCATAGGGCATGTTCTTCCGGAAGCTCTCATTCAGCCACTGGGTGAACGTGTAGGGACCCTTGTTGTAGAGAAGCTGCTTGGTGTTGCTGAGATGGTCCCCCCAGTAGAGTGACCAGAAATCGGCATATTCGGGGCGCATCAGCAGCTCGTCCACCTTGCGCGCGCGCTTGTCCGGGCGGTTGTCCGCAAGGAACGCACGCACTTCGTCCGCTGCCGGAATCAGGCCCGCGATATCCAGCGAAGCCCGGCGCAGAAAAGTGGCATCGTCACAAAGCCCGGCGGCGGGAATTTCGAGCTGGCGCAACTTGGCGAACACATGCTGATCGACGAAGTTGAACCCGGCCACCTGCGGCACGGCTCGACGCTTTGTCACCACGCCAATCTTGGCGGCCGCGGCCAGACCCGGACCCCGCACCACGACAGCCGTTTCGCCGGCGCGCCCCGCGGTGACCACACCCATGGCATTCACCTTGGCGATGGACTCATCGTTTGACTGGAATTTCACCAGACGGGTGACGTCGCGTTCGCTGCCATCGGAGAAACGCGCGGTGACAAGCATGCCGCGCTGAGCTTCGGCTCCCACCAGCACGGCGCTTCCGGGCGCGATGCGGAGGGCGGTCATGCGGGGTTCCCTGGCCGCATCCATCCGGGCGCCTTCGGCAATCCATCGCAGCAGCGTCCGGTAATCGTCGCCATCCGGTGCCAGCAGTTTGCCGCCGCCGTGCTTCACCGCGAAGGTGGGCTTGCGAAGCAACAGGCTCTGGGCGGGTTCCTTGAGATTGACACGGCGGCCATCGTTCTTCCGGACGATGGCCTCATGATCCAGCGTGGGCTCGTAGCCAAACAGGGAGAGCTTGAAACCGACCTGTCCGTTCAACGCACCGTGACAACTTCCCCCGTTGCAGCCGTACTTGGTGAGCACCGGAAGAACATCACCGTGAAACGTCAGGGGAAGCGCCGCGCCGGCCCACTGCACCAGCGCCGTGGTGGAAGCGGCAAGGCCGTTCCAGGAAGCCGCGATCTCGGCGCCGCCGTCAGACTGGGCAATAATCGCTCCGTCCGCCACGCTGGCCACCGCCGGCTTCCGGGAGGCAACCGTCGCCTTCTCCGTCACATCCTCAACCCGGCCGTCGCCAAAGTGCGCCGTGACTCGTAGGGCCTGCCGCGACCCCTTGCCGAACAGAAGCGGGTTCTCCGGCGAAATCTCAATGCGTGCCGGCGCGGCGCCCCAAAGAGCGCCGGCCAGCAGAAGGCCAGTCCATCTTGTCATCGCATCACCCTGTTCATACCTCAGTCGACGATCAACCCGATGCGCGGCGCTTCCTGCACCTCGCCTGTTTCCGTCCGCCCGATCACCAGCACCCTGGCGGCGCGGCCGGGGCTCACATCCGCCGTCGCGCGCAGGCGCAAGATCGCTACCGCCTCGTCCGGCCCCGCCACCACATCGTCCGCCGAAACGCCCGCCGGCAGCCCTTCGAACCGGAATCGCAGCGGGCTGGTGAAATCCTTGGCGCGTTCGATGTTCACTTTCAGTTCCGTCTGGCCGCCGCGCACCAGATTCACGGAGTTCAGCGCGGCTTCCAGGGAGAAGCTCGTCGGTTCAACCACCGTCAACTGGGCGCCCGTCAGAACCGCGTTGGCCGCACCCTCTCCGCCGCCGCCGGCAATGCGAAGCTGCCGCCGGGCAGGAATGCCGCCGCCGCTGACATCAATGGCCGCCGTCAGCCCCGGCGCGAGCGCCCCGCAGCGCAGAGTCAATTCGGCCTCACCGGCGCCTTCGGCAATCGCCGCTTCGTCCACCGTGATCCCCGCGGGCAGACCCGTCACGCGGATTGGGATCGGCGCACGATGCCCTTCGCGGCGCGTCGCCGTGACTTTCACCTTGAGAGTTCCATTCGGCTCAATGCGCAGCGAGTCGTTGCCAAGCGCGAGATCGAACCGCGGGTGGGCGCGCCGGAAGCTGAGTTGGTACGGAAAGTCCTCGCCCGTCACTTTCCACAGGTTGCGTACTTCGAGCGTATAGCCGCCGGGTTCGGTGAACGTGTGCACCAGCTCGGGATCCTTATTGAACACCACGCCAAAGAAGTTGCCGTCGTCGTTCGCGGCCACCTCGCGGCCCTTCGAGTCGATGACCCGTAGCGTGAGATCGGCCCTGGTGCCGAATCGCTGCGAACGGCCCTCGAACACCAGAGTTTCCCCCGCTTCGGCCTGGAAGCGGAACCGTTCGGGCCGCCGGTACACCGCCGTGCCCAGCACTGTTGCGGGCGCCGTGAGCTGGTCCTCCCGGGCGACGGGAGCAGGGTCGATCACCAGCCGGCCCGGATTCGACAGCCCTTCGGGAGTGACCACGCTGAACTCCACCTCGCCCGGAGCGGCGTCCGCAGCCACGGCAATGCGGGCCAGAGCCGACGTTCCGCGCGCGGAGGTGAGCGTGCCCTCTATACCCCGCTGCGAGAATCGCAGCGGCAAGCCTGACGCCGTGAACCCCGCTCCGAAAAGCGTCGCCTCCACCTGCGAGCCGGGGCGCAAAGCCAGCGGCTGCAGGCTCGCGACATGAGGCGAGCGGCGAATATCGAGCTGGTAGGCAAACCCCGGGTCATTGCGCGTGTGCGTGGGCTGAATCACGGCGATGTATTCGCCCGTTTCGGCGAAGGTGTGCGCAAAGAATGGATCCCAGACGAAAACGTCCTCGGAATGGTTGAGCTTACGCCCTCGGGCGTCAAGAAGAATCAGAGCGGCGTCAAGGCCGTTCCCATTGCGGGCCGCGCGCAGGTCGAAGACCAGGGTTTCGCCCCGGGAAGCCTGGAAGCGGAAAAAGTCGAAGTCGCCATCCACGGGGAGTTGCCCCTGAATGGTGGCGGGAACCGGCACGGGCTGCGCCCGGTCCAGCGTGGAGTTCGGCTCCGTTTCAGCGACATGGGGAAGCCCGCCGATGCGGAATAGCAGCACATTCGAGGCGCCGCGCGGCGAAATGACGCGGAAGAAGCGCGGGCCGGGGGGGACTCCTGAGTCAACTCGCAGGCGTAAGCGGAGCGCACCGTGCGACCCACTGAGGACTTCGCCGGTCACGCCGGGTTCGGTGAAGACAACTCGCGCGGCACGGTCCAGGTACTGGCCCAGAACAGCCGCCTCGACGGTCTCGCCGGGACGGGCTCCCTGAGGAAAGACAGCGGAGAGCGCCGGGCCGCGAGCCTGCACCTCCGCCCCCGCCTCCAAGGCGGAGAGCGCCCAGAGGGAGAATGCCCGGTGAATGATGAGTGTCCGAATGGGTTCAGCATATCCACCCAAGGCGGGCAGCCGCAACCGCCATGGTTCTATTCGCCTCATACTAATAGGAGGTATGACCCCTCCCCTCGAAGGCAAACGCGCGCTGGTCACCGGGGCCAGCAAAGGCGTCGGCAAGGGCATCGCGATCGAGTTGGCCCGCGCGGGCTGCGACGTGGCCATCAACTACAACAGCGACGCGGAAGGCGCCGCCGAGACCGTGCGCGTGGTGCGCGAAACGGGCCGCCAGGCTACTGCCGTTGGCGGCCACGTTGGCCGCGGCGCTGATGTGGAGCGCATGTTCGCGGAAGCCGAAACGGCGCTCGGGCCCATCGACATCCTGGTGAACAACGCCGGTGTGCAGACCTGGAAGGCCCTGCTGGATCTGACGGAACAGGAATGGGACCGCGTGATGGACACCAACCTCAAAGGCTGCTTCCTGTGCACCAAACGCGCCGCCTCCGCTATGGCCGCGCGCGGCACAGGGGGCGCCATCATCAACATTGGCTCCGGCTGCAACAAGGTGGCCTTCCCTCATCTGGTGGACTACACAGCTTCGAAGGGCGGAATCGAGCAGTTCACCAAGGTGGCCGCGGTGGAATTGGGCCGCCATGCCATCCGCGTGAACTGCGTGGCGCCGGGTGCCGTCGAGATCGAGCGGACCAAACTGGAATCGGGAGACTACGCCAACACCTGGGCCGGGCTCACGCCGCTGGGCCGCGTGGGCTTGCCCGCCGACATTGGACACGCCGTGGTGTTTCTGGCCGGGCCCCAGGCGGCGTTCATCACCGGACAAACCATCTGGGTGGATGGCGGCCTTTTCGCCAAACCCCACTGGCCCTACGAAACGTGATCGATCTGACGGCCAGAGAGGAACACCGCGGCCGCCGTCTCGACCAGTTTCTGCAGGACTCTCTGCCACAGTACAGCAGGGCACGCCTGCAGGAATGGATTCGGGGCGGGCGAGTGCGTGTGGATGGCGAGGCCCGCAAGCCTGCATTCCCGCTGACGCCCGGCGCCGTGATCCGCGTGGATCCGGCGGATCGAGCCCCGCTGGCCGCCGCTCCGGAGGCCATTCCGCTGGACATCCTTTACGAAGACGAGCACATCGTGGCCGTGAACAAGCCCGCCGGAATGGTGGTGCATGCCGGGGCCGGTGTCGGGTCCGGCACCCTCGTGAACGCGGCCCTCCACCGCTTCGGCGAGCTGTCGCAGGGCAGCGAGCAGCTTCGCCCCGGCATCGTGCACCGCCTGGACCGCGATACCAGCGGTGTGATTCTGATTGCGCGAACGGACCGCGCTCACCGCGCTCTCGCTGAGCAGTTCGCGGCACGCCGGGTGGAGAAGGTCTATGTGGCGCTGGTGGAGCGCGTTGTCACCCCGGCCGCCGGGCGTATCGACAAGCCAATCGCCCGCGATCCCGTGCACCGCACGCGGATGACCGCACGGCTTGCCACGGGCCGCGCGGCCCTAACCCAGTACGTCACCTTGGAGCGCTTCCGCCGGCATACTCTTCTGGAAGTTCGGATCGGCACGGGGAGAACCCACCAGATCCGGGTTCACCTTGCCTCGCTCGGGCATCCCGTGGCCGGGGACCGGCTCTACGGCGGTGCGGCGCACCCAAGCGGCCGGTTCTTCCTGCACGCGCGGTCCATCGCCTTTTCGCCCCCCGCCGGGGGTGCGCTCCAACGAATCGAGGCTCCACTTCCCCCGGAACTGGAGCAGTGGCTGGCGGATTTGCGATCATCGGAGTAGGACGCCCGCGCCCCATGGCAACGGTATTTTTCGACGTCGATACGCAACTCGATTTTCTTTACCCCTCCGGCGCCCTCTATGTGCCCGGTGCCGAGAGCATCGTGCCGGCCGTAGCGCGACTGAACCAGCATGCCGCTTCGCGGGGAATCCCGCTGATTTCCACCGTCGACGCTCACTCGGAGAACGACCCGGAGTTCCGGTCCTGGCCCCCGCACTGCGTCACTCACACCCTGGGCCAGCGCAAGCCCGCCGTCACCCTGCCCCCAGCCGATGCGCGCCACCTGGTGATCGAAAAACAGCATGTCGACTGCTTCACCAGCCCGGCGCTTGAGCCTGCCTTGGCTAGTCTTGGCGCCACGCATGCCGTGGTCTACGGTGTAGTGACCGAAATCTGTGTGCACAATGCCATCGTTGGGCTTCAAGCACGCGGGCTCCGCGTGGATGTGGTGGCCGAAGCCGTGCGCCACCTGGCCGAACCCGCCGCCCGCGCCACCCTGGAACGGGTCACCGATCGCGGCGGGCGCCTTCTTACGACGGCCGAAGCGCTGGCCCTTTGAGGTAACCGTGGAGCCTCGCGCGCGTCAAAGTCTCTTGCGGCGATTTACCCGACTTCTTGTCCCCATTCTGGCGGTCGCGTCCGCCATGGCACAGCCCCGCATCGGCGCCATCGACTTTTTTGGCGTCCGCGGCGTGGGCGAAGATAAGCTGCGCAAGGCGCTGGGTGTGCGCGAAGGCGACCCGCTTCCGCCCTCAAAATCTGACCTTGAGGAGAAACTGGAAGAGGTCAAGGGCGTGGTGCGGGCGAACATCGCCGCCGTGTGCTGCGCGGCGTCCGGCGGACCCATTCTTTACGTGGGCATCGAAGAGCGGCTGGCGCGGCACGCCGACTTTCGCCAGGAACCACCCGGAAACCCAATCGAACTTCCCCGGGAGATTCTCGACACGCACGACCGTTTTCTGGAAGCCGTGGCCGAGGCCGCCGAGGCGGGGGATACAACGGAGGACCTTTCCCGTGGCTATTCGCTGATGCGTTTCCAGGCAGCGCGCGAGCAGCAGCTCAAGTTTCTGGAACTGGCGGCCGCGCACGGAGCCGAGTTGAAGAAAGTGATTCGCGAGAGTTCAGACTCGCGCCAGCGGGCCATTGCGGCTTTGGTGCTGCCGTACGCTCCGCGGAAGCTGAACGCGCAGGATGACCTGCAGTATGCGCTTCGCGACAGCGATGACACAGTTCGTACCAATGCGATGCGATCATTGATCGCGGTAGCGGAGCTCGCAAGGCGCGATGTCAGCCTGGGGCTGCGCGTGCAACCGACGTGGATGATTGAGCTGCTATGGAGCCTGGCTTGGACCGATCGCGACCGGGCGGCACGCAACCTGCTGGACCTGACGGAACACCGCGAACCCACGCTGCTGACGCAGTTGGTGGAGCGGGCGGCGCAGCCGCTGGCGGACATGGCCCGATGGAAACACCTGCCGCACGCGCTACCGGCGTTCATACTGTTGGGACGGGCGATGAACTACAGCGAGGAAGCCATCCATGACCTGTGGAATCGCGGCGAGCGCGAGATTCTGATTCAGGCCGCGGAGAAAAAAGGGAAGCGCGCGCCGGGGCTGCCGATGCCCAACGTTCGGCCATAAACGGCGGCCGCCTCAGGAGCCCTTTCCCCCCAAGGGCAGTTTCCCGGCCATCCAGGCATTCCATTTCTTGACGACGGCGACACGGTCGGCAATAGGAGCCTCCGTCGCCGAATCCACGATGCCGACGCGGCCCTGAGGCATCTCGTACCAGGAACACCAGCCGAAGCCGATAATCTGAGGATGCTCAACGCTCATCCGCATCATTCCGCCATAGACCTCCTCCCACTCCGCAAGGTCGCGGGCCTGATATCCCTGCTTGGG
This sequence comes from Acidobacteriota bacterium, assembly GCA_016870915.1. Lineage (GTDB taxonomy): Bacteria > Acidobacteriota > Terriglobia > Bryobacterales > Bryobacteraceae > VFZY01. The sequence goes on from VFZY01000042.1 coordinate 31,884, forward strand.
AGGCTCGCCCGCGTAGATGGCCGCACCGGTGTCCGCCAGCAGGATGGGGCCGTCCCAATGGCGGGTGGCCGCTTCAAGCACGCCATACACGGTGCGCGGCGGACCCATGACGTTCACTGAGAGCACGTCCAGAAAGCGGCGCATGATGTGGAAGGCCCAGGGGGCCGGGGCGGGCTGCAGGTGGAGCGTGTTGCGGTCGCCCAGAATGAGGTGGTTGGGGTCGTATTTGCGGATGGCGTCGTGATACATCCGGTGCCACTGTTCGCAGATGCGCACCAGGAAGGCCTCGCGGTCCAGACGCGCCCGGGGCTTGGATACGTAACCGTTGAGCGGCTGCTTGATTTGTTCAATGTCGGACCACTGCTTGATGGGGATGCCGTAGGTCTCTCGCCACCGCTCGATACTTCCGTACAGGCGCTGCATCAGGCGGGTCCACTCCTTCAACCCCGCGCTGACGGGCTGCGTGCAGGCGGTAATCCAGTCCTCGGCCGTCGGCGCGTCCATGTTCCAGGGCGGGTTGTGGCAAAAGTGATAACCGATCAATTGGCGGTTATCCCGCAACGGCGCCACGAACTCGCGGCAGCGTCCGTCCAGAGCTTCGGCAAACTCCGTCCCAAACACATCCGGCATGTCCGCGCTCTTGAGCGCTTGAAAATTGAACGGGTCCCTTCCGCCTGCGCCGGCGCGCTTCATTCCGCCGGCGAGAAACGCGGCAAAGGGATAGTTGAGCGCGACAAAGTCTTCCGCGGGCCATTCGGGGCTGGTGGAAACGCCGCGCGTTTTCGCCCCGGCGCCGTCACTGCCGTGGTCAACGCCGCCGACGCTGGGAGGCAGGTAGGTAAAGCCCCAATCCCGATGGCGGTCGCGCAACGTCTCGCGCCACTGAACGCTGCCGGTGCCGTAGTGGTTGCAGCCCCGCATGTGAAAGGGTTTGCCGGCCGGGTCAATCATCCACCACTTGCCGTTACGCTGCTCCAGGTGGAAGAACTTCGCCGCGGCATCACTCTCGCCGGGAACAGCAGCAACTGCCGCGCACCCTACGCCAACCCTGCCCAGGAATCCTCTTCGTGAATGCATAGCAGCAGTCCATCTTGCCTTTCTCGAGTCTCGACAATTCATGCGTCGTCGAAGATTGTACCCTGCTGAGCGTCCCAACCGGCGTCCTGATTGGCCGAACGGTTCAGCACGCATCAGCACCAACTTGCGTACTCCACAAGTCTGGTATGCTGCATGGCCATGAGCCTACTCCGCGGCGCACGGCACGGTCGGATCACGCGCTGCTATCTGCTCGCGGTGTCCGCCGCTCTTGCCGCCGAAAGGCCCGCTCATGACACCTACGGCGGGTACACCGCCGTCACGCGCAAGGCCACCGGCTGGTTCCGTGTGGAGCAAATCGGGGAACGCTGGACGTTCATCACGCCCGAAGGCCATCCTTACATCGCGCTCGGCGCCAATCACGTGGGGAAGTTCTTTCGCGACCCGGAACAGAACGGCGCCATCCTGTCGCGCTTCGGCGGCAGCCGGGAGAGCGCCGAAGCGGCCGTTCAAGCGGCCGTTCGCGAGCTGAAACTGAACGCCGGGGAGGCGTACGCGCCCCTGCTCGAGAGCCTGAAGCCGCGCCTGCCGCGCATCGAGGACGTTTCGTACCCCGGCGACAAGACCCGCTTCGATCTCTTCGACCCCTCAGTGCGGGAGGAGATCCGCCGTCATGTGGGCGCGCAGTGCCGCGCGTTCGCGAACGATCCGTGGGTGCTCGGCATCGGATTTGCCGACCAGCCCGTGTGGACCACACCGCGTATGGTGTACTTCCGGGGGCTCGCCGCCTCCGCCCCAGGCAAGCGACGCTATGTCGACTGGCTCCGCGCCCGCTATCCGGACCTGCAAGCGCTTAACCAGGCCTACGGGACCGGCTTCAGTTCATTCGACGATGCGCTTGGACCTTTCACCGCCGATGCGAGCCGCCCCGCCGTGCGGAGCGATGACCCGGAGTTCCTCGCCATCGCCGCCGATTCACTCTACTCGCTGCTGCGCGAGACTGTCCGCCAGGCGGCGCCGCATCACCTCTTCTTCGGCGAGAAGTTCGTGCTGCGCCTTCCTCCGGACGCCGTTCTGAAGGCTGTGGGCAAGCACGTGGATGTCTTCCTCACCCAGGCGCTCATCCTCTCCCCGCGCCGTCCGCCCGAGTGGCAGGCATTTCAGGCGGACGGCTACCGGCGCGAGCACGCGCTCACCGGCGGAAAGCCGATGATAGTGGTGGATTGGGCCTCGCCCTTCAGCCTCGACGAGACGTATGACACCGAGCGCGGTACGGTGAAGGCGGAACGCCCCGCGTCGGAAGATTCGGCGCGCTGGCTTGACGCCGCGCTGCGGGAGCCCTACATGGTGGGGGTGTTCATGTGTCAGTTGATCGGGGTCCATGGGAACGACCGCTGGTTCCCGGCCGGACGCATGAAGCGCACCTACCTGCGGGACGAAGGGACGGCGTTTTCCACTCGCGCCGCGCTGCTGAGCGCCGCGCATGAGGCCACGTTGAAGAGGGTCTATGGGACGCTCCGGTAACGCGCTGACACGCCGTGCGCTGCTGGCCGGAACGCCGCTCGCGGCGGTGCGCGGCGCCGGGAGTTTCTTTCGCATCGGCAAGGTCAAGCGGCGGCAGTGCCTGCTCGACCCCGCGGGCAAGCCCGTGTTCTCGCTCGCCATGAATCACATCGATTCGGCGGCGCTGCGGCTCACCGCCGCGTGGCAGGAAGAGTTCGGCGGCGACTTGCGTCGCTGGCTGCGCGGCGTGAGGCGGGATCTCGAGGCCTGGGGCTTCAACGCGGTGGGTTGGGTGCAGGAGTACGTCGTTATCAACGACCAGCACCATCGCCACTCCCGCAGCTTCACCCCCGAAGAGTACGGCTGGCTGGAGTTCCCGTATTTTCACCTGCTGCCGTTCATCGAGTCGCACGGGTGGGAGATCGAAACGCGGCTGCCGAAGGTCGACAGCCCGGGGTTCGCCGAATGGTGCGACTACGTGGCGCGCGACCAGTGCCCTCGTTTCCGCGACGATCCGAGCCTGATCGGTTACTTCTACTCCGATGTGCCGGCCTGGGTGCAGGCCGGGCCGGCCGGCGCCTGGCGTGGCACGCTGTTCGACGCGCGCGAGTTGGAGTCCGAAACCGGCCGCCGCGAACTGCTCCGGCTGGCGGGCCACTACTACCGGACGCTGCACGCCGCCATCCGCCGCCACGATCCAAACCATCTGATCTTCGGAGACCGCCTCAACGCCAACACGCGCCTTCCCGAAGAGGTGGTCAAGGCGGCCCTGCCGTACGTCGACGTCTTGAGTTTTCAGTGCTTCTCGCCGCCCGCGCAGATTCACGACACCTTGGGGCGATGGGCCGGGTTCTCGAACAAGCCCGTGCTCCTCGCCGACGCGGCCCACTGGTCGAACGCGGGCCCGGAAGGCTGGCCGCCGAAACAGGACCGCGCACACGATCCCGCGCTCTACGCGAAGACGCTCGAAGGACTGCTCGACCTGCCGTACTGCGTCGGCTATCACCTCTGCGGCGCCTACTTGAAGAACAACGCGCGCCGCTACGGATTCCGCGACGCGCACAACCGCGTCGAGCCGTACGTGGAGGCGATGGCGAAGGCAAATCGCAGGGCCGCGGCGCGCTTCGCCCGGGAGGCCGGATGACGGCGCGGGGTTGGCGTGAAAGTCAACGTCCTGCCGGCCCGGTAACTCCTCAATGCCGGGTCTACCGGGCCTTCTCGATCACCGTGAACTTCGCCGCTTCAGGACCTTCCACCTCGCCCTTCCAGTAATCGAAATACTCCGGCGCCGAACGATAGCCGCCATGCGACTGCACGATCGGTGAGCAATCGGCCAGACGGGTGTTGCCCTTCGTGTTCAACGGATGTTCGGGGCCATCCAACCCCAGCGCTTTGTCCAACTGGCCGATTGTGAATCCGAACTTAAGGACAGGGTCGTTGGAAGAGTGGAATACATGGTCGAAAGAAGCCATCCGCAGGCACTGGCCCGCCCTCGGAAAGGGGATTCTGATCAAATCCGGCACGGGAGTGAGGCGTTGGTGTATACTGTCGGG